>NZ_JAPZLF010000003.1:0-461937 GCF_033804645.1 Micromonospora sp. RTGN7
CCCGCCCACCCGCCCACCCGCCCACCCGCCCACCCGCCCACCCGCCCACCCGCCCACCCGCGCGATCTTGCAGTTGCGGCCCGGGCAAAAGTGGTGAATGCCCCGTTCCCGGGGCCCCAAGTGCAAGGTCGCGCGGGGTGCGGGGTCGGGAGTGCAGGGTCGTGCGGGGTGCGGGGTCGTGCGGGGTGCGGGGTCGGGAGTGCAGGGTCGTGCGGGGTGCGGGGTCGGGAGTGCAAGATCGTGCGGGGTGCGGGGTTAGGCGGGGTTGTCGAGTTCGGCGTAGCCGCGGCGGGCCGCGATCAGGGCGGAGCGGGCACCGAAGGGCGCCTCGGCGGCCACTCGTTGCGGCGGGGCGCCGCCGGCGTGACCGGCCCGGATCAACCGGGCCAGTTCGGCCAACTCGCCGTGTTGGGCCCGGACGAACTCCGGGTCGACCAACTCGCCGTGTCCCGGCACGACGACCGTCCCCGGGGTGGTCAGCCGGAGCAGATCGGCGACCGCGTCCGGCCACCGCAACGGGTACGAGTCCTCGAACGCCGGCGGTGCGCCCTGCTCGACCAGGTCGCCGGCGACCAGCACGTCCGCGTCCGGCACGTGCACCACCAGATCGGCGTCGGTGTGTCCGTGTCCCGGGTGGCGCAGCACCACCCGCCGCCCCCCGATGTCCAGCGCCGTCTCCCCGCGCACGACGTGTGTCGGGGCCAGCAGTTGCGTGCCGGCCAACTCGGCGGCGAGCCCCGGCTGTTCGTCGCGCATCTCCTCGTACGCGGCCCGGCGCAGCTCGTCGGGGCGCTCACGCAGCGCCGCGGCGGCGACTTCGTGGGCGTACACCGGGCGGGCGGGGTCGGCGGCGAGGGTGGCGTTGCCGAAGCAGTGGTCGAAGTGGTGGTGGGTGTTCACCACCGTCCACGGGTGTGGGGTCACCGCCCGGGCTGCCACGGCCAGCTCGGCGGCCTGCCCGGCGGTGGAGAGGGTGTCCACCACCAGCGCCGCGCCGTCACCGACGACCAGGGTGACGTTGACGTCGAGCAGCGGCTCCCGCAGCACGTGCACCCGGTCGGCGACCTCGACGAACCGTAGCGTCACGATCCCGCGGGATCGTGGTCGCCGGGATGCCCGGCCGGGGCGTCGGCCAGGACGCCGCCGGCCCGCTCGACGAAGCGCTGCCGGTCGACCAGCACCCGGTCCACCCGCCCCCGCGCGACGGCCTCCCCGCCGTCGGTGACGCTCACCTCGAACCGCAACCGTCGCCCGTCGACGTCGGTGAGTCGGGCGTGTGCCACCACCGTGCGGCCGACCGGGGTGGGGGCCAGGTGGTCCAGCTCGACCCGGAGCCCGACCGTGGTCCGGCCGGGCGGCATGTCACCGGCGGTCGCCGCGACCGTGGCCGCCTCGACCAGGGCCAGCACCCGCGGGGTGCCCAGCACCGGTACGTCGCCGGAGCCGACGGCCTGCGCGGTGTCGGCATCGGTCACGGTCAGCTCGACCCGGGCCGCCAGGCCCGGGGCGAAGGGTTGCTCCGACTGCTCCTGCATGCCGCACAGCCTAGTGTTCCGCTGTCACCGGGCTTCGGCTCGTCGTCGAGGCCGGGCGGACGAACCCGGCGGACAGCACCCGGGCGGCGTTGGTCGTGGCGGGGCGGGGCGGGCACCGGGGACGCCACCGCCCGATGATCTTCGATGGTGAACATCATCATCGGCTGCCACGCCGCCGCCCCGGCCGGCCTGGCGCGGCTCGCCGCCACCCGGCACGTCACCCGACGGCGGCCTTGCCCCCTCGGCGCAGCCCGTCACCCGACGGCGGCGTCACGGCAGCAGCGGGAGCGTCACACCAGTAGCGAGCGGTAGATGTCGATGGTGCGGGCGGCGATGGTGTCCCAGGAGAAGTGCGCGACGGCGCGGCGCCGCCCGGCCCTGCCCCGCTCGGCGGTCTTCTCCGGGTCGGCGAGGAGGGCGTTGATCGTCGCCGCCAGGTCGGCCACGAACCGCTCCGGGTCCAGTGGCCGGCCGCTGCCGTCGGTGGCCTGCTCGATGGGGACCAGCAGCCCGGTCTCGCCGTCGGCGACCACCTCGGGGATGCCGCCGGTGGCGGTGGCCACCACGGCCGTCTCGCAGGCCATCGCCTCCAGGTTGACGATGCCCATCGGCTCGTAGACCGAGGGGCAGGCGAAGACGGTGGCGTGGGTGAGGACCTGGATCACCTCGTGCTTGGGCAGCATCTCGGCCACCCAGATCACCCCGGAGCGGTTGGCGCGCAGCTCGGCCACCAGGCCCTCCACCTCGGCGGCGATCTCCGGGGTGTCGGGGGCGCCGGCGAGCAGCACGAGCTGGGTGTCGGCCGGCAGATCCCGGGCGGCCCGCAGCAGATAGGGCAGCCCCTTCTGCCGGGTGATCCGCCCCACATAGACGACGCTGGGGCGGGCCGGGTCGATGCCGAGCCGGTCCACCACGTCGGTGCCGCTGTCCGGGGCGTACTGGACGGTGTCGATGCCGTTGTGGACCACCCGCACCCGGTCCGGGTCCACCGCCGGGTACGCCGCCAGGACATCCGCGCGCATCCCCGCGCTCACCGCGATGATCGCGTCGGCCGACTCGTACGCCGTGCGCTCGCTCCAGGAGGAGAGCGCGTAGCCGCCGCCGAGTTGCTCGGCCTTCCAGGGCCGCAGCGGCTCCAGGCTGTGCGCGGTGACCACGTGCGGGACACCGTGCAGCAGCTTCGCGGTGTGCCCGGCCAGGTTGGCGTACCAGGTGTGGCTGTGCACCACGTCGGTGCCGGCGCAGCCCGCGGCCATCTCCAGCTCCACGCCCATGGTGCGCAGCGCGGCGTTCGCGCCGGCCAGGCCGGCCGGTTCGGCGTACGCGGTGACGCCCGGCCCGGTGCGCGGCGCGCCGAAGCAGTGCACCCGCACGTCGGCGAGCCTGCGTAGCTCACGGGCGAGGTACTCGACGTGCACGCCGGCCCCGCCGTACACCTCCGGCGGGTATTCGCGGGTGAGCAGATCGACACGGAGCGCCCCGGTGGCCGGGGAAGGATCGCTGACCGGGGAGGAATCGGTGGCCGGGGAGGAGTCGGTCATGCCCGCACCCTAGTGCAGAAGTGTTCCCGTCCGAGTGGTGAAGTGGCGGGGGGATGGTTAGCGTCTGGTCATGGCTGACAAGGTGCTCGCGATCGTCCTGGCCGGTGGAGAGGGCAAGCGCCTGATGCCGCTCACCACGGATCGGGCGAAGCCGGCCGTCCCGTTCGGCGGGATGTACCGCATGGTCGACTTCGTCCTGTCCAACCTCGCCAACGCCGGTTTTCTCAAGATCGTTGTGCTGACCCAGTACAAGTCCCACTCACTGGACCGGCACATCACCAAGACGTGGCGGATGTCGACCCTGCTCGGTAACTACGTCACGCCGGTACCGGCGCAGCAGCGCCGGGGCCCGTGGTGGTTCGCCGGCTCCGCCGACGCCATCTACCAGAGCTTCAACCTCATCCACGACGAGCAGCCGGACCATGTCATCGTCTTCGGCGCCGACCACATCTACCGGATGGACCCCCGGCAGATGGTGGAGGACCACATCGCCTCCGGTGCGGGGGTGACCGTCGCGGGCATCCGCCAGCCGCTGTCGATGGCCGACCAATTCGGCGTGATCGAGGTCGGCTCCGACGGCCGGCGCATCCGGGCGTTCCGCGAGAAGCCCACCGACGCCGTCGGCCTGCCCGACGCCCCCGACCAGGTCTACGCCTCGATGGGCAACTACGTCTTCACCACCGAGGCGCTCTGCGAGGCCGTCGAGCGTGACGCGGAGGACAAGACCAGCAAGCACGACATGGGCGGCAGCATCATCCCGATGCTGGTCGAGCGCGGCGAGGCCAACGTCTACGACTTCCGCGACAACGAGGTGCCGGGCAGCACCGACCGCGACCGCGGCTACTGGCGGGACGTGGGGACGCTCGACTCGTTCTACGACGCGCACATGGACCTGATCAACGTGCACCCGGTGTTCAACCTCTACAACTTCGAGTGGCCCATCTACACCGATCAGCCGCCGTACCCGCCGGCGAAGTTCGTCCACCAGTGGGGCGAGCGGGTCGGCCGGGCCGTCGGCTCGATGGTGTCGCCCGGCGCGGTGATCTCCGGTGGCCTGGTGGAGAACTCGATCGTCTCGCCGAAGGTCAAGGTCCACTCCTGGGCGCACGTCGACGGCGCGGTGCTGATGGAGGGGGTGGACATCGGCCGGCACGCCGTGGTCCGTCGAGCCATCCTCGACAAGAACGTGATCGTCCCCGAGGGGGCCGAGATCGGCGTCGACCTGGAGAAGGACCGCCAGCGCTACACCGTCTCCGACAACGGCATCGTGGTGATCGGCAAGGGCCAGCGGGTCGAGCCCTGAACCACGTGTGACCCCGGCCGCCACCGGGAATGAGTCTGTTGTCCGTACCGTCCCTGGAGGTTTCCGCAGTGGCCCATCCCCGTGCCGGCCAGCCCGCCGAGCCCGCCGACCTGGTCGACGTGCCCCGGCTGGTCACCGCCTACTACGCCGAGCACCCCGACCCGGACGATCCGGCGCAGCAGGTCTCCTTCGGCACGTCCGGGCACCGGGGGTCGAGCCTGCGTAACGCGTTCAACTCCGACCACATTCTCGCCGTCACCCAGGCGCTCTGCGACTACCGCCGGGAGCGTGGCCCCGACGGGCCGCTCTTCCTCGGCCGGGACACCCACGCGCTCTCCGCCCCGGCGGCCGTCGACGCGCTGGAGGTGCTCGCCGCCAACGGCGTCACCGTGCTGCTGGACAGCCGTGACGGCTACACCCCCACCCCGGCGGTGTCGCACGCGATCCTCGCCCACAACCGGGGCCGCACCTCCGGCCTGGCCGACGGAATCGTCATCACCCCGTCGCACAACCCGCCCGACGACGGCGGCTTCAAGTACAACCCGACGCACGGCGGGCCGGCCGACACCGACGCCACGAAGTGGATCCAGGACCGGGCGAACGCGATCCTCGCGACCGGGCTCAAGGAGGTCAAGCGCATCCCGTACGCGCGGGCCCGTGCCGCCGACACCACCGGGGAGTACGACTTCCTCGCCCGCTACGTCGACGACCTGCCCACCGTCCTCGACCTCGACGCGGTCCGCGACGCCGGGGTACGCATCGGCGCCGACCCGCTCGGCGGGGCCAGCGTCGCGTACTGGGGGGAGATCGCGCAGCGGCACCGCCTCGACCTCACGGTGATCAACCCGACGGTCGACCCGACCTGGCGCTTCATGACCCTCGACGGCGACGGCAAGATCCGGATGGACTGCTCCTCACCCAACGCGATGGCGTCGCTGATCGCCGCCCGCGCCGACTACCAGGTCTCGACCGGCAACGATGCCGACGCCGACCGGCACGGCATCGTCACCCCCGACGGCGGCCTGATGAACCCCAACCACTACCTGGCCGTGGCGATTGGCCACCTGTTCCGTACCCGGTCCAACTGGGGCCCGAACGCCGCGGTCGGCAAGACGCTGGTCTCCTCCTCGATGATCGACCGCATCGCCGCCGACCTGGGCCGGCCGCTGCTGGAGGTGCCGGTGGGCTTCAAGTGGTTCGTGCCGGGCCTGCTCGACGGGTCCGTCGGCTTCGGCGGGGAGGAGAGCGCCGGGGCGTCGTTCCTGCGCCGCGACGGGAGCACCTGGACCACCGACAAGGACGGCATCCTGCTCTGTCTGCTCGCCTCGGAGATCATCGCCAGCACCGGGAAGACCCCCAGCCAGCACTGGGCCGAGCTGGCCGAGCGCTTCGGGGCGCCCTCGTACGCCCGGATCGACGCCCCGGCCAGCCGCGAGGAGAAGGCCGTGCTGGCCAAGCTCTCCCCGGAGCAGGTGACCGCCACCGAGCTGGCCGGTGAGCCGATCACGACGACGCTGACCACCGCCCCGGGCAACGGCGCGGCGATCGGCGGGCTCAAGGTGACCACCCGATCGGGCTGGTTCGCCGCCCGTCCCTCCGGCACGGAGGACGTCTACAAGATCTACGCCGAGTCCTTCCAAGGCCCCGACCACCTGACCCAAATCCAACAGGAGGCAAAGGACCTGATCTCCGCAGTCCTCACCCACCCCTAACCTCCACCCCCGTGCCGGGCGCGACCGGGGTGGGGGTTAGGGGGTGGGTGGGGGTTGGCGGCGGTCGAACTCGTCGCGCAGTGGGGCGGGCAGCAGCTCGCGGAGCTGTTCGGGCAGCAGTGGCAGGTCCAACAGGCTCAGCCGGAGCTGGCTGCGCTCCCGGTGCCGGCGCGGATCCATCCGGACCACCAGGCCGGCGTTGCGCCGGTACCGGACCTCGATCGCGCCGTCGTCCTCGATGTGCTTGATCACCCGACCGTCCACCTCGACGGCGGCCCGCGCCGAGTCGGTGTGCAGCTCCAGCCGGAGCACCTCGTCGGAGGAGAGCACCACCGGGCGGGAGATACCGGACATCGGCGCCGACGGGGTGACCACCACGGCCTGGGCGGCCGGTGACACCAGCGGACCGCCGGCCGCGTAGCTGTACGCGGTCGAACCGGTGGGGGTGCTCACGATCAACGAGTCGCAGCGGTAGTAGCCGTACTGCTGCCCGTCGATGGCGAGGGTCGCGACCACGAATCCCTCGCCCGGGTGGCGGCCGAGCACGATGTCGTTGAAGGCCACCACGTCGTCCCCGCAGACGGTGCAGGCCAGGCAACTCTGTGGTTCGACGGTGAACTGACCTTCGAGCAGCCGGTCCAGCGCGGCCGGCAGCCCCTCCGGCTGCACCTCCACCAGGAAACCGAACTGGCCAAGGTGCACGCCGAGCACCGGGACGGGGTGTTCCACGGCCAGCCGCAGCGTGCCGAGCATGGTGCCGTCCCCGCCGATACTGATCAGCGCGTCGCATCCGGTGGCGAGGGCGGTGGACGGCAGGGCCGCCACCTGCGGCGGGACCCGGGCCTTGTCCTCGGCGCGGACGACGAGGCCGACACCGTGCCGGCCGGCCCAGTCGACGATGGTCCGGACCACCCCCGACACGTCGCGGGTCGGGTGCAGCGTCAGTCCCACCCGGTACGAGTCCACGGGTACCAGCTCATCACACGCCGGGCCGGTTCCAGCCCGGCGTACCGGATCCGGCACGAGTCGAACGCGGGCCGGCGTTTCCGGACGTGCTGCCCGGCGGCCGAGCGGCGGCCGGGTGCCGACCGAGGCGGTCGTGCTCCTGTGTCTCAGGGGCGCAGCGGGCGGAGGTCGGTGGCCCGCGGGCCGAAGTACAACGAGTTCGGTGGCACGTCCGCGCGCACGATGGCCCCGGCGGCGACGACGGAGCCCGCGCCTATCCGGCACGGCCCGACCAGGACGGCGCCGCCGCCGATCCAGCACCCGTCCTCGACGGTCACCTCCGTCGACCGGGCGGCCCCCGCCCGGCACCGGCTGTCGGCCATCTCGTGGGTGCCGGCGAAGACCCGGACGTCCGGTCCGACGGCGCAGCGCTCGCCGATGGTGAGCCGGCTGGCCGAGCCGCCGTACACCTGGAAGTGGTGCCCGACGAAGGACTCCGCGCCGATCGAGACGTCGCGGATCAGGAAGCAGGCGCTGGCGGTGACCTGGGCGGTCGGGTGGACGTCGAACCCCTGCGCGGCGAGCAGCGCCCGGCGTAGCGGGTACCACCGGGTGGCCGGGGTCAGCCGGGTCACCGTGCGCAGCACCACCTGCCGGGAGTTCACGCCAGGCCCCCGAGGTCCGATCTCGCACCACGCCGTGCCCCACCACGCCGTGCCCCACTGCGCGTGCCCATGGCTGGCTCCACCCTTCGCCTCGCGTCCCCGCGTTCGGGGGTCTGGATCCTCTCCATGGACGAACGAGGCGCGGCACGACAGGTCGCGGGGCACGCGCCCTCGGATCGATGGTTGTCCGTTTGACGCTTTTTGAGTTGCTAGTTCCCTATGCGTAACTAAGGCTCGGATTTTGTCGTTGATCCGAGTGCTGTTCAGGCGGACCACTCCGGATCGCGTGCGCTCCGCCACTGCCCCACGAGGTCTGCCCGCCGGGCGACGAACGGGAGAGACATGAGCGTGACGACTGCGGGCCGCCGGGTGTTGATCACCGGTGGCACCGGCTCCTTCGGCCAGACCATGACACGTCGGCTGCTCGGCCACGGCGTCGGCGAGGTACGCATCCTCAGCCGCGACGAGGCCAAGCAGGACGCGATGCGCCGCACCCTGGGCGACGGCCGGGTGCGCTACCACGTCGGCGACGTCCGCGACCGGGACACCGTCGAACGGGCCACCCGCGAGGTGGACTTCGTCTTCCACGCGGCGGCCCTCAAGCAGGTGCCGTCCTGCGAGTTCTTCCCGCTGGAGGCGGTCCGGACCAACATCATCGGCAGTGCCAACGTGGTCGAGGCATCCGCACGCAACGGGGTCGGCTCCGTGGTCGTGCTCAGCACCGACAAGGCCGTCCACCCGGTCAACGCCATGGGCATGAGCAAGGCCCTGATGGAGAAGGTGGCCCAGGCGCACGCCCGTAACAACCCCCGCAGCGCCACCACGGTCTCCTGCGTGCGGTACGGCAACGTGATGTACTCGCGCGGCTCGGTCATTCCGCTCTTCGTCGAGCAGATCAAGGCCGGCCGGCCGCTGACGGTCACCGACCCGGGCATGACCCGCTTCCTGATGTCGCTGGCCGACTCGGTCGATCTGGTGGAGCACGCCTTCCACAACGCCCAGGCCGGCGATGTGTTCATCCGCAAGGCTGCCGCCGGAACCATCGCGGACCTCGCCGAGGCCGTCTGCCGGCTCTTCGAGGTGCCGTGCAAGCTCGAGGTCATCGGCGTACGGCACAGCGAGAAGTGGCACGAGACGCTGGCCACCCGCGAGGAGCTGGCCCAGGCCGACGACTTCGGGGAGTTCTTCCGGGTGCCGCTGGACGCGCGGGACCTCAACTACGCGCTGTACGTCTCCGAGGGCGAGCTCGGCGAGATGCCCCGGGAGGACTTCAACTCGGCCAACACGTCTCAGCTCGGCGTACCGGAGATCATGGATCTGCTGCGCACCCTGCCCGAGATCCGGGCGGAGCTGGCCCTGCGGGACCCGGTGCTGGCGTGCTGAGGCTGGCGATCACCGGTGCCGGTGGCTTCCTCGGCTGGCACGTCCGGACGTTGCTGCGCGCGCTGGGCCGGCCGGAGCCGATCATCGTGACCCGGGCCGACCTGACCGACCCGGACGCCGTCGCCGCGAAGATCGACGGGGCGGACCGGGTGCTGCACCTGGCCGGCGTGAACCGGGGCGACCCCGCCCAGGTGGCTGCCGGGAACGTCCAGCTTGCCGCGCAACTCGCCCGGGGGCTGCGGTGCTGCCCGACCCCGCCGGCGGCGGTGGTCTTCGCCAACTCGGTGCAGGCCGGCAACGGCACCCCGTACGGCGATGCCAAGGCCACCGCGGCAAACCTCCTGGCCGGCACCGGCGTCGCCCTCGACGACCTGCTGCTGCCCAACCTGTACGGCGAGCACGGCCGGCCCTTCTACAACTCGGTGGTCGCCACCTTCTGCCGGCTGCTCGCCTCCGGCGGCGCCCCGGAGGTGCAGAACGACCGGGAGATGGTGCTGGTGCACGCCACCGACGCCGCCGCCCGGCTCGTCGGCGTGCCCGCCGGTGGCTCCTGGGACCCGGCCATGCCGTCGCTGCGGACCGGGGTGGGCGAACTCGCCCAGCGGCTGAGCGGCTTCGCCGACGCCTACCGCCGGTCGGAGATCCCGTCGCTGTCGGACCGGCACGACGTGCGGCTTTTCAACACGTACCGCTCGCATGTCTTCCCGGACCACGCGCCCATGCCGCTGCCCCGCCGGGCGGACGCCCGGGGCGAACTGGTGGAGACGGTCAGGGTGCACGACGGCGGCGGGCAGACCTTCTGCTCCGGCAGCCACCCCGGCGTGACCCGGGGAGAGCACTTCCACCTCGCCAAGATCGAGCGCTTCGTCGTGCTGCGCGGGTCGGCGGAGATCGCCCTGCGCCGGGTCGGCGACGCCGACGTCGTCCGCTTCGCGGTCGCCGGCGACGAGCCGGTCGCGGTGGACATGCCGACGATGTGGGCGCACCGGATCACCAACACCGGGCCCGGTGAGCTGATCACCCTGTTCTGGACCAACGAGCTGTTCGACCCGGGCCGGCCCGACACCTACCCCGAGCCGGTGGACCTGCCGGCCCTGGTGCCCGGCGTGGTGATGGCCGGATGAGGATCGGCCTGGTCACCCAGTGGTACCCCCCGGAGAGCATCTTCATCACGGAGAACCTGGCGACGGAACTCGTCGCCCGCGGGCACGAGGTCAAGGTGCTCACCACCTACCCGAGCTATCCGTTGGGTCGGGTCTACCCCGGGTACCGGCAGCGCTGGAACGACCGCACCCGCACCGGCAACCTGACCGTACGTCGGGTGCCCTCCTACCCGAGCCACGACCGGTCCCCGGTGCGGCGGGCCGCCAGCTACTTCTCCTTCGGAGCCACGAGCGCCGTCGCCGGGGTGCGCTACCTCGCCGATGTCGACGTGACCTACGTCTACCACCCGCCGCCGACGTCGGTCGCCCCAGCCGCCGTCGGCAGGCTGCTCCGCGGCACGCCGGCCGTCCTGCATATCCAGGACCCCTGGCCGGAGTCGGTGCTGCACTCCGGGATGGCGCCGCAGGGGCACGCGGGCCGCCTGCTGGACAGGGCGGTCGCCGGGGCGATGCGCCGGATCTACCGATCGGTCACCGCCATCGCGGTGATCTCGCCCGCGATGGCCGAACTCGTCATCGAGCGGGGTGCGGACCCGGACAAGGTGCGCGTCGTCTGGAACTGGACCGACGACGTGCTGTTCCGGCCGGTGCCGGCCACCGACGCGGCCCGTGCCGCCATCGGCCACACCGGACGGTGCACGATCATGTTCGCCGGGAACATGGGGCTGCTCCAGCGGATCGAGACGGCGGTCCGGGCCGCCGCGGCGACCCGCGACCTCGTCGACCTGGTGCTGATCGGCTCCGGCATGCAGGAGGAGAGCGCCCGCCGGCTCGCCGCCGAACTCGGCGCGGACAACGTTCGGTTCCTCACCCGCCGCCCGCCCGAGCAGATGGCCGAGCTGTACGCCGCTGCCGAGTACCAGCTCATCTGCCTGCGGGACGCGGCGGGTCTGCGCGGCACCGTACCGTCGAAGTTGCAGGCGGCGCTCGCCTGCGGCCGCCCGGTGATCGTCTCGGCGGGTGGCGACGCGGCCCGGCTGGTCAGCTCCGCCCGGCTCGGGTTCACCTGCCCCCCGGAGGACTGGCGGGCGCTCGCCGACCGGTTCGTGGCGGCCGCGACGCAGCCCGTCGCCGAGCGGCGGGCGATGGCCGAGCGCGCCCGTGAGGTGTACCTGGACCGCATGTCGCTGCCGGTCGGGGTCGACCAGTTGGAGGACATCCTCACCAAGGCCGCCGGCCAGGGACGGCGGCGATGACGCGGATCATGACGGTGGTCGGCACCCGGCCGGAGATCATCCGGCTGTCCCGGGTCGTCGCCCGGCTCGACCGGACCGTCGACCACGTGCTGGTGCACACCGGGCAGAACTGGGACCCGGCCCTCTCCGACGTCTTCTTCACCGAGTTGCGGCTACGCCGCCCGGACCGCTACCTCGGGGTGGACACCTCCTCGCTGGGCAGCGTGCTCGGCGGCGTGCTGACCGGAGTGGAACGGGCGATCCGCGACCTGCGGCCGGACGCCCTGCTGGTGCTCGGCGACACGAACAGCTGCATCGCGGCGCTGATGGCCCGGCGGATGCGGGTGCCGGTGTACCACATGGAGGCCGGCAATCGCTGCTTCGACCTGAACGTGCCGGAGGAGACGAACCGGCGGTTGGTCGACCACGTGGCCGACTTCAACCTGGTCTACACCGAGCACGCCCGGCGTAACCTGCTGGCCGAGGGGCTGCACCCCCGGCGGATCCTGCACACCGGCTCACCGATGCGGGAGGTGCTGGAGCACTACCGCGCCGAGATCGACAAGTCCCGGGTCCTGGAGCAGTTGGCGCTGACCCCCGGCGGCTACTTCCTGGTCAGCGCCCACCGGGAGGAGAACGTTGACGACGCGTCCCGGCTGGCCCGGCTGCTGGACTGCCTGCGGGCGGTCCGGGACCACTGGGACCTGCCGGTGCTGGTCTCCACCCATCCCCGGACCCGCCGCCGGCTCGCCGAGTTGGCCCCCGACCCGGCCGATCTGGACGGCATCACCTTCCACGAGCCGTTCGGCCTCTTCGACTACGTGCGGTTGCAGTCCCAGGCCCGGTGCACCCTCTCGGACAGCGGCACGATCAGCGAGGAGGCCGCGATCATCGGCTTCCCGGCGGTGACGCTGCGCAGCTCCATCGAGCGCCCGGAGGCCCTGGACAGCGGCGGCATCCTGCTCACCGAGCTCGACCCGGACGCGGTGCGGGAGGCGGTCGCCGTCGCCACCGCCCAGGTCGCCTCCGACGGCATGCCCTGCCCGTCGGACTACCAGGTCACCGACACGTCCCGCCGGGTCGTCAGCTTCATCCTGTCCACGGTGCGGGTGCACCACGACTGGGCCGGCATCCGGCGCTGACCGGGCGCGGCCGGCCCACCGGAACCAGTGAGGACGCGACGTCGATGACCGCAGAATCCGTCAGGAATGCCCCCGTGCCGTCGCAGCGCACCGTGCTGCTCGACATCGCCGGCAGTGAGATCGGTGGCGCCGCCCGATGGCGGGCCGAGCTGGAGCAATACCTGGCGGCCCGCCCGGACGCCGCGACGGTGGTCGGCCAGGGCCGGCGGATCACCTCGTCCTGGCTGCTCAGGCGGGAGCGGTTGGCCCACGGGTACGGCCTGGTGGTGGCCCCGAACAACCTGTCCTTCGCGATCAGCGGCACCGAGCGCAGGCTGCTCCTGCGCAACGCCCTGCACTTCCTGTACCCGTCCGAGCGGCACCTGCTGGCGCGGATGCCCCGGGCGTTCCAGGCCAAGATCCCGGTGGTCCGCCGCCTCGTGGCCCGGGCCGACCTCGTCGTCGTGCCCTGCTCGGCGATGGCGGAGCGGGTGGTCCGCCGGTTGCCGGCGGTGGGCCCTCGACTGGTGGTACGTCCGCACCCGGTCACTCCGGTGGGGCCCCGGTGCCCGACGGAGACGCCGACGATCCTCGTCCCCGTCGTGCCCGGCCCGTACAAGAACCTGGTGCCGCAACTGCGGATACTGGTCGGGATGGCTGACCGGGTCCGGTACCCGGCCCGGATACTCGTCACCGCCGCCCCGGCCAGCCTCCCCGCCGACCTGCGGGAGCACGAGCGGATCGAGGCGGTGGGCATCGTGCCCCACGACCGTCTGGCCCAGCTGTGGCGTACGGCGACGGCCGCCTTCTACCCGTCGGTGCTGGAATCGTTCGGCTATCCACTTGCCGAGGCGAGGGCGTACGGGGTGCCGGTCCTCGCGCCGGTGAGTTCGCAGTCCGTGGAGATCGCCGGCCTGGCCCTGCGCGGGTACGAGCCGAACAACCCGCGCAGTCTCGGCGACGCGCTGGCCAGGATCGCGGAACCCGTGGTGGCCGAGCCCCGGGCCTTCGACCGCGACGACTACTTCGACTTCCTGCTCACCCCCGGGTCGTGACCGGCGGCCGACCGGCCGAACCGAGCGGACCGGGCGGGGCTTCGTGCGCGAGCGGGCCGGTCCGGCCTTCGCCGGCCGGCGGATCGGTGGCGGCCAGCGGCACCCGACCGGGGCGGACGGAATGTGTCTGCGGCAGGTGTACCAGCAGCCAGAACAGCACGCAGAAGACCAGGCCGCCGGTGAAGAGCCACGGCTCGAAGATGTTGTCGACCAGTGTGCCGACGACCAGCGCCCGGTACAGCGGGCTGGCCCGAACGACGGTGGTCGCCAGGACGATGACGAAGCCGGCGGCGAGCGCGGTGCCGACCAGGCCCGTGGTGGCCAGCAGGTACGGCCACAGCCCGCCGATCGTCCCCGGTGGCAGCGCCCCCGCCCCGACCCCGAGCAGCGGGTGCTCGCGGAAGTGCTGGAGACCGTCGGCCCAGGTCGCCTCCCGCGAGTTGTTGGTCCGCAGCAGCGGGAGGGCCGGCGCGGTCCAGGACTGCACCGCCTCCCGGATGTACCAGGCGCCCACCCCGGCCGCCGCCAGGGTGCCGAGGATCCTGGTGTTGCGGGCCCGGCCGGCCATCGCGAACACCATCAGCTCGAGGGCGAAGGCGGCCGATCCGGCCCGGGAGGCGCTGAACACGCAGAGCGCGCCGAGGACCGCAGCGGCGGGCCACCGCATGACGGTCAGCCGGCTCAGCACGATCGGTGCCGCCACCACCACGAACGCGGCCAGCGAGTTCGGGTGGTCGAAGATCCCGTACAGGCGATTGCCCTTCGTGGCCGACGACGGCGCGAGGAGGAAGTAGAGCACGCTCGCGGCGACGACGATCCAGGTCAGCACCGCCACCGCGCGCAGCAGTGGAGGCACCCCGACGACGCGCGCCGCGCTGTGGCAGAAGACCGCCATGACCAACAACGCGGCGGAGGTGGACAGGGTGCGGCGGGGGTCGGCGCTCCAGAGCGTGCTCGCCAGGGCGAACACCGCGACGGCCGGCAGGGTGTACCGCAGGGCCCGCGCCGAAGTGCTGCGATCGGCCGGCGCGGTCGCCGGCCGGCGACCCGGATGCAGGGCCAGCACGGCCACGAAGGGCAGCAACAGGAACCGGGGGTCGACCGCGCCCATCGACTTCGCGAAGGACGTCACCGCCAGCAGCAGGGCCACCAGGACGGCGACCACCGCCACCATCGGGCGGTACGCCGAGATCAGCAGGAGGCCCAGGTAGATCATCGCGGCGAGCTGGAGGCTTGCGTCGCCCCCGGTGAACACCATGGAGCCGACGATGGCCAGGACGACGACGACCGCGACGGCCATGGGCAGTCGGAAGTCGGTCGTCCGGTCTGGTGCGCGCATCTGGTCTCTTCCGTCGTGGACGAGCTGTGGATCCGGCCGGGCGCCCGGAATCGACGGGCCGGGAGGCGAACGCACGACACGCCCGTGGGCCGGCGTGGCGGTGGTCGGGGCCGCCTGCGGGCGCCACGACGGCACGCGCGACGGCGGGTCCGTCGTGACCAACGACGCCGATCCGGTAAAGTGATGACAATTGCCGCTTTTCTCGCGACCGGCCGCTGATCCCCGGACCGGCGAACGGACCGGCTTCTCTCCCGGTGGGCCGGCCGCCGTCTCTCCCGGTGGGCCATCCTCGTTGTCCCCGGTGTGCCGTACGTACGGGCGCGGTGGTTGTCCGGACGGGCGCGCGACGGACGATGCACCCCGCCGACTCGTAACCCGCCGGCCGGTACCCCGTCGGCCTCTGACAAAAAGGAGCAGGCGTGTCCTCGGTCATCTTCCTGCTGGAGCGGCCCACACCGCAGCGGACACCGACGCTGGACGCGATGTGGCGCGACGGGGTCGACCTGCGGGCCCTCTACCACGACGCGGCGGACGCGCAGCGCGGCTGGGGTCCGGTGGTGCCCCGCCATCCCCACGGCGTCGTCCCGGCCGGGCGGCTGGCGGCGCTGAGGTTCGTCCTGCGACAGCTGCGCGAACCGGACGTCGACGTCCTCTGCTGCTTCGGCTACCACCGGCCGGTGAACATGGCGGCGATCCTGCTGGCCCGTGCACGGGGGATCCGGGTGGTCACCCGCTCGGACAGCAACTGGCTGGAGGAACAGGCGCGGCCGCCCTTCCGCCGGCTCGCCAAGCGGCTGTTCCTGCGGGCGCTGTTCGGCCGCCGTAGCAGGGTGTGGACGGTCGGCCGGCGAAACGACCGCTACTGGGCGGCGATGGGGCTGACCGACCGGGTGCTGATCCCGTACGGCCTGCCGGCGCCGCCGGTGGGACAGCCCGGTTCCGGGGCGCGGTTCCGCCGGCGACACGGCCTCGGCGACGGGCTCGTGGTGCTCAGCGTCGGCGTGCTCGACGCCCGCAAGGGCATCGACACCCTGCTCGCGGCGTTCCGGGCGGTCCCGCACGTGACGGCGCGCCTCGTCGTGGTCGGGCAGGGACCGATGGCCCCGCTGGTGGCGGCCGAGGCCGCCCAGGACCGGAGGATCGTCGCGCCCGGCGCCCTGACCCAGGACGAGCTGGGGCCGGCGTACGCCGCCGCGGACGTCTTCGTGCTCGCCTCCCGTCGGGAGCCCTGGGGTCTCGTGGTCAACGAGGCGAAGGCGAACGGCCTGCGGGTGGTGCTGACCGACGTGATCGGCTGCGCGGCCGACCTCGTCGACCCCGAGGTGGACCGGGTGTTCCCCGCCGGGGACGCGCACGCGTTGGCGCGGATCCTCGTCGAGTTGGCCGACGCCCACGCCTGCGGGTGGCCGCCGGTCGCCGCGCTGCCGCCGTACGACGCCTCCGCCGAGATGGCCGCGCAGCTGCGCACGCTGGGTGCGACCGTGGCACGCACGCGCACCGAGTTGTCGGGGACGGCCCTGCCGGGCCGGTGATCCCGGGCCCGATCCGGCCGGGTTCGGCCGCGCGGGGCCGCAGGTGGCGTACCCGCGGCCCCGCGCGGCGCGGTCACTCGACGCGTTCCAACGGGGGACGCATGAGTTGCACGTCGTCGCGGTCCGCGACGGTCCTGCCGGGGATGTAGCCCGGGCGGAACGGCGTGGCCAGCGTCCGGACGAGGATCTTCAGGTCGAGCAGGGGCGACCAGCGGGTGACGTACTCGACGTCGAGGTCGAGGGTCTGCCCCAGGGTCAGCGCGGACCGCCCGTTGACCTGCGCCAGCCCCGTGATGCCGGGCCGCACCTCGTGACGTCGCGCGTGCCACGGGCTGTAGTGGGGCAGGTACTCCATCAGCAGCGGGCGCGGCCCGACGAGGCTCATCTCGCCCGAGACGACCTGGAACAACTGGGGAAGCTCGTCCAGGCTGGTCCGCCGCAGCAGCCGCCCGAACGCGGTGAGCCGGACCTCGTCGGTGTCCCAGAACCCCTCGCCGGGCCGGATCGGCCGCATCGAGCGGAACTTGCGCAGCGTGAACGGGACGCCGTGCAGCCCCGGGCGGAGCTGACGGAACAGGATCGGCCGGCCCCCGGTGAGCAGGGTGCCGACGGCCGCGACCGCGAGCACCGGGGAGAGCAGCACCAACAGGGCGCAGGCAATGGTCACGTCCATCGTCCGCTTGACGAGCCGTGCGTTCATCTCGACCTTCCGTGACGGTAGGCGGGAAAGAAGCCGCCGGCGGCGAGTTCGTCGACCGGCCGGCCCAGTTCGCGGGCCCGCGCCGCGACGAGGGCCCGGTAGCGCCGGGCGTCGAGGACCACCGAGGCGGTGTGGAGGGTCGACCGGCGACCGCCGAACGACCGTTTGAAGGCGAAGAGCGAGTCGTCGGGGGTCAGCCCGCCGCCGAGGTGCACCAGCGCGCAGCCGGTCTCCGCGGCCCACCGCAGGATGGCCCAGAGCAGTAGGTTGTTCGCCCCGTCCCGGGCGGCCGCCGGGTCGGACCCGGAGAGGTGGTAGTGCGCCCGGTCGCCGTGGCGCAGCACCAGGGCCGCGGCCACCGTCGCGCCGTCGGACCCGGTCACCTCCGCGAGGAGCAGGTCCTTGCCCAGACCCGCAGCCAGGGCCCGGTAGTACGGATCGGTGAAGAGGTAGCCCGGGGCGCCGCCGACCCGGCGCATGGTCTGTTCGTAGAGCAGCCGGAAGGGCGTGCCCGCCGCCACGTCGTCCACGCTGGCGGGCCGGAGGTCGGCGGTGAGGCCGACCCGCTCCGCCTTGCGCACGGCCGTCCGGGACCGCCCGGCCATCGCGTTCCAGACGCCGGCAGCCCCGTCGCCGACCGGCACGGTCACCGTGTCGCCACGCGGGTCCAGGCCGGCCACGCCGGCGGCCCGGACGCGGCTGGCCGAGTGCGGATCGAGTGGGGAGAACCGCAGGAACATGCTGACCATCCCGGCCGTGCGCCAGGCCGACACCGCCTGCGCCCAGAACTCGGCCAGTTCACCGGGCGTCGTGTCGGGGCGCACGTACACCCCGCAGTAGCCGTACGGGCTGATGCCGTCGTTGGTGTCGGCGTCGACGCGCCGGACCAGGTACGGCACGAGAATGCGGTCGTGCCAGTGCACCAGGCGCCACTCGGCCTCTTCGGCGAGGGCGGACGCGGTGCCGTAGCCGGGGCCGAAGTAGACGTCCGGCCAGGCGAGGTCGAGCGTCGCGCAGCTCCGGGCGGTCGCGGTCGTCAGCCGTACGCTCATCGGCCGTCCAGGAACCGCGCGATGGCGGCGGCGACCCGGTCGATGTCGCTGTCGGTCAGCACCGAGCCGCTCGGCAGCGAGACGCTGGTGGCGAAGAGCCGGTCGGCCGCGCCGCTCACCACCGCCTCGCAGGTGGCGAAGACGGGCTGGCGGTGCATCGGCTTCCACATCGGACGGGTGTCGATGCGCCGCCCCGCCAGGTGGCGTCCGAGCTGCGCGGCGTCCCAGCCGGTCACGTCCGGCTCGACCACCAACGAGGTCAGCCAGCAGTTCGCCCCGGGGTCGCCGGCACCGAGGATCCGGGTGCCGGGCACGCCCGCGAAGAGGGTCTCGTACCGGTTTCGCAGCGCGCGACGCCGGTCGATCATGGTCTGCAGGCGGACGAGCTGGCCCCGGCCGAGGGCGGCGAGCAGATTGCTGAGGCGGTAGTTGTAGCCGATGTCGCGGTGTTCGTAGTGCACCACCGGCTCGCGGGCCTGGGTCGACAGGTGCCGGCAGCGTGCGGCGAGGGCGGCGTCGTCGGAGACCACCATGCCGCCCGCCGAGGTGGTCATGATCTTGTTCCAGCTGAACGAGAAGATGGCGCACCGGCCGAAGGAGCCTGCCGCAGCGTCGCCGGAGCCGGCTCCGAGGGCCTGGGCGGCGTCCTCGATCAGCGGCACGCCGGCCGCCTCGCACACCGGCAGGAGCCGGGCGTAGTCCGCGCAGGTGCCGTTGATGTCGACCGCCAGCACCGCCGCCGGGCGTACGCCCGTGCGGGCGAGCCGGCCGAGGAGGTCGGCCAGGAGCGCGGGATCGAGGTTGCCCGTGACTGGGTCGCAGTCGACGAAGACCGGCCGCGCGCCGGAGTACACCACGGCGTTGGCGGTGGCGGCGAAGGTCAGGGTGGGGACCACGACGATCCGATCGGGGCCGGCGCCGAGCCCCAGCAGGGCAAGGTGCAGCGCGGCGGTGCCCGAGCTGACTGCGACGGCGTGCCGGACGCCCACCCGCGCGGCGATCTCCGCCTCCAGCGCCTCCGTCTCCGGCCCCGCCGGTCCGGGCCACCCGGAGCGGAACGCGCGGAGCAGGAAGGACTCCTCCAGTGGCCCGAGGTCGGGGTCGGAGAGGCCGATCCGTGGGCCCGGCGCGGCGTCGCCCCGCGTCGCGGTGCCGGGGGCCGGCACGTTCGCGCGAGCGGTGTGCGTCGACGACGGTGGGTTCATGGCGACAGGCTCCCGAGGAGGCTCGATTCCGACAAAAAGGTTCTAACACGCAAGAAAGCTGCGACGACGCCTTTTGCTGGACGTACTGCCGTAGGCCCGGGGGCGTCGGCGGATCGACCGGTCACCGGTCCGGCGTCACGAGGTCGGGGCGGTGGTCACCGCTGGCCGACCCCGGGCCCGGGGTCACCGGCGACCGGTGGCGGCGCTGCGCGGGGCCCGTACTCCCGGGCGTTTCCGTCGCCGTATCCCCGGGCGGTCCCGCCGCCGTGCTGCTGGGCGTTTCCGTCGCCGTGGGCTGTGGCCTGGCCGTCGGGTGGGCCACCTCGCGGAGCGCGGCGGCGACCCGGTCCATGTCCGTGCTCCCGTAGCGGTGGTCCGTCGGCAGGAAGAGCATCCGGCGGCTGAGATCGAGCTGGGCGGCCGGAGCGGTGTCGGGCAGGGCCCAGAGCACCGCCGGATAGATGTCCCGGGCGACGAGCCCTCGCCGGATCTCCTCGCGCCGGTCGCCGCCGTCGATCTGGCAGACCACCCCCAAGGGGTACGCCCGAACGGTGACCCCGGGCAGGCCGGCGAGTCCGGCGGCGAGCCGGTGCGCGTTGTCGACCCGGGCCGTCCGCAGCTCGTCGGCCGGCAGCGCGGAGAGCATCAGGCGGGTGTGCTCGGAGGCGCCGCTGACCTCCGGCGTCGCCAGTTCCTCCTCGCCGGCCCGCAACAGCGCCAGGTAGGACTCCTTCGGCACCCGGGCGCCGCCCAGGTAGGCCGCCTTCGCCAGCATGCCGGTGAGGATCCGGCCGACGGTGAGCTGATGGGACCGGGTCGTCGCCGTCGGCGCGGGCAGGGACCGGCCGGCCGGCGACCAGAGGAGACCGCCGTCGGGCAGGGGCAGGGTCTTGCGCAGCGACGCGAGGACGAAGTCGGCGTCGAGGTCGGCCAGCCAGGGTGCCCGAGGGTCATGGGTGGCGTCCACCACCAGGGCCGCGCCCCGCCGCGACGGCAGCACGGGCGGCATCCCGAAGTACGACACCGCCACCACCACCTCGGTCGGTCCCACCGTGGTCGGTCCGCTGCCGCCGGCCGGTCCGCCGTCGTACGGCAGCACCGGAAGGACATCGCGGGCCGCCTCCGCGACCGGCGGGCAGAAGTACGCCGGAAGGTGCGCCGCGCTCCAGCCGTGTTTACGCGCGCCGAACCGGAGCAGCGCCACCAGAGCCTGTCGGCCCGAACCGAACAGCCGGGCCGGCGACGGCCACGGGGTGTTGCTCCCGGCGTACGCGGTGGGCAGGGTGAACGCCGAGCCGACCTCCCAGGGCCGGGCGGAACCGGTCACCGGGCCCGGCCCGGGCGGGCCGAGGACGCCGGGGGCGGTCCGCCGGGCGCTCCCACGATGTCGACCACCCGAGGCCCTGCCATCCCCGCGGCTCCTCTCGTCGTCCCGGCCCGAGGCGGTGTGCCTCCGGTCGGGGCGTGGATGCGCGCCGACCGGCGAGCGGACCGGCACTCCGCTTAACCGGGAGGGTCGGCGGAACGTTACGGACAGCGAGGATCAAAACCGCGAAACGCGGCACCGGGGCGGACCTGGGTACAGTGCTGCCGGCCGCGCCGACGCCGCGCCGCGGGCCAGGGGGAGGACAGCATGCTGCACCTGAGGGTGATCGCCCCGCCGGACCAGTCCTCGGCGGTGGCCGACCTGCTGGGCGGGGACCCCGGGGTCACCCACCTGGTCGTGCTCCCTGGCGTCGCCCGCCAGCCCAGCGGCGACCTGATCCTCTGCGACGTGGTGCGCGAGCGGGCCGACACCGTGCTGCACGGGTTGCAGCAGCTCGGCGTCGAGGCACGCGGCGGGATCGCCGTCGACGACGTGGAGCTGACCCTCTCCGCCGCCGCCGACCGGGCCGCCGAGGAAGCGCCGGGCAGCGGCGCGGATGCCGTGGTCTGGGACGAGGTGGCGGCCAAGACCGGTGAGCAGACCGAACTGTCGGGGACCTACCTCGTGCTCATCGTGGTGGCTACCATGATCGCCGGGATCGGGGTGCTGCTCGACCAGCCCATCCTGATCGTCGGCGCGATGGTGGTCGGCCCCGAGTTCGGCCCGCTTGCCGCGCTCTGCGTGGCGCTGCTGCGCCGCAAGCCGGTGATCATCGGTCGTTCGGTGCAGGCGCTGACGGTGGGCTTCCTGGCCGCCATGACCGCCACCGTGCTCAGCACGTGGGCGTTGACCGCCGCCGGCGTGGTGAACCGCGAGATGCTGCTGGCCGAACGGCCGCTGACCGACTTCATCTGGCGGCCGGACGCGCTCTCCTGGGTGGTCGGCCTGCTGGCCGGCATCGCCGGCATGCTCTCGTTGACCTCGAAGAAGTCCGGCTCGCTGGTCGGCGTGCTGATCTCGGTCACGACTGTTCCGGCCGCCGCCAACGTCGCCGTCGCCGTCGCCTACGGGGTGTGGCACGAGGCGACCGGCTCCGCGCTCCAACTGGTGATCAACCTCTGCGCGATCGTGCTTTCCGGCCTCGCCACCCTCGCCGCGCAGCAGCTCTGGTGGTGGAACGTGGCCCGGAACGTGGCCCGGAACGGGGCCCGGCGGTCCCGACGCCGGACCCGGACGGGCGTCGCCGGCCGCTGACCCCGGTCAGTCCCGGCCCTCGCCCTCGTCCAGTCGCCGGGCGAGCAGGGTACGCAGCGGAATCGAGTCGCCGTCGCGCCCGCCCTCACCCACGATCAGGGGTGCGGGGGAGGGCGGCGGATCGGCCCCGAGGAGCCGCGCGCGCAGGCTCGCCGGGACCGTCAGCAGGTACCACCGCCCGGCGGTGTCCACCGCCCGGACCCCGGCCCGGTCGACGTACCAGCCGGTGAGCCGGGTGCGGTAGCGGCCGTGGGCGTCGTATGGCTGGGCGTGCAGCCGCTCCGTCGGCAGCCCTCGCCGGGTCGCCTCGGCCACGAACCACGCCACGATCCCGGCCGCCTCGGCGCGCTCCGCCGCCCGCCGCCGCTCGTCCGCGTCGGCGTGCGCCCGCACCGCCCGCCGCTGCCGTTCCCGCCACTGAAGACCGTCGTCCATGACGGCGAAGGTACGCGCCGCCCGCCGCTGCCGGCCGGCCCGGCACCGGCGGACCGGTGCTGGGCCGGCCGGCGGGTCACCGGCCTACCGCGTCAGGCCGGCCCGGCGCAGTGCCTCCGCCATCGCGTCGTTGACCGGCTGGCCCCCGCCGGACTGGCCCTGCCGGGGTTGACCGCCCCGGGCCGCGCCGCCGGACTGGCCCTGCCGGGGCTGGCCGCCCCGGGCCGCGCCGCCGGACTGGCCCTGCCGGGGTTGACCGCCCCGGGCCGCGCCGTCCTGGCGTCGACCGGCGTCGGGGCGGGCCGCGCGCTCACGGCTCGCGCCGGCTCCCGGCCGGGGCGGCCCGTCGCCGGACCCGGTGCCGGCCGATTCGTCCTCCAGGCGCAGGGTCAGCGAGATCCGCTTGCGCGGCACGTCCACGTCGAGCACCTTGACCCGGACCACGTCGCCGGACTTCACCACGTCGCGTGGGTCCTTCACGAACGTCCGGGACATCGCCGAGACGTGCACCAGGCCGTCCTGGTGCACGCCGACGTCGACGAACGCGCCGAACGCCGCCACATTGGTGACCACGCCCTCCAGGATCATGCCCGGGGTCAGGTCGCCGATCTTCTCCACGCCCTCGACGAACGTCGCGGTCCGGAACTCCGGTCGCGGGTCACGCCCGGGCTTCTCCAGCTCGCCGATGATGTCGGTGACGGTGGGCAGGCCGAAGGTGTCGTCGACGAACTCGGTGGCCTTCAGGCCACGCAGGATGGCGCTCTGCCCGATCAGTGAACGCAGGTCCTGTCCGGTGCGGGTGAGGATTCGCCGCACCACCGGGTACGCCTCGGGGTGCACGCTGGAGGAGTCCAGCGGGTCGTCGCCGCCCGGGATGCGCAGGAAGCCGGCGCACTGCTCGAACGCCTTCGGGCCGAGGCGGGACACCTTCTTCAGCTCCGACCGGGAGCGGAACGGGCCGTTGGCGTCCCGGTGCAGCACGATGTTCTCCGCCAGCCCGGCGCCGATGCCGGAGACCCGGGTCAGCAGCGGCGCGGAGGCGGTGTTCACGTCCACGCCGACGCCGTTAACGCAGTCCTCCACCACCGCGTCCAGCGAGCGGGAGAGCTTCAGCTCGGACAGGTCGTGCTGGTACTGGCCGACGCCGATCGAGCGGGGGTCGATCTTGACCAGCTCGGCGAGCGGATCCTGCAGGCGGCGGGCGATGGAGACCGCGCCGCGCAGCGAGACGTCCAGCTCGGGCAGCTCCTGCGAGGCGTACGCCGACGCCGAGTAGACCGACGCGCCGGCCTCGGAGACCATCACCTTGGTGAGGTTGAGCTGCGGATGCCGCGCGATCAGGTCGCCGGCCAGCTTGTCGGTCTCCCGGGACGCGGTGCCGTTGCCGATGGCGACCAGCTCGACGCCGTGCGCCCCGGCCAGCCGGGCCAGGGTCTCGACCGAGGCGTCCCACTGCCGGCGCGGCTCGTGCGGATAGATCGTGTCGGTGGCCACCACCTTGCCGGTGGCGTCGACCACCGCCACCTTCACGCCGGTGCGCAGGCCCGGGTCCAGCCCCATCGTCGGCCGGGTGCCGGCCGGCGCGGCGAGCAGCAGGTCGCGCAGGTTAATGGCGAAGACCCGCACGGCCTCCTCCTCGGCCGCCTGCCACAGCCGCATCCGCAGGTCCGCCCCGAGGTGGATGAGGATGCGGGTACGCCATGCCCAGCGCACGGTGTCGGCCAGCCACCGGTCGGCCGGGCGACCGTGGTCGGTGACGCCGAAGCGGCCGGCGATCGCCGCCTCGTACCGGCTGGGGCCGGCCGGGAGCGCGTCGGAGTCGCCGTCGGACTCCGGGTCCATCGTCAGGTCGAGCGCGCCCTCCTTCTCGCCCCGGAACATCGCCAGGATCCGGTGCGAGGGCAGCTTCGTGTACGGCTCGGAGAAGTCGAAGTAGTCGGCGAACTTCGCCCCGGCGGCTTCCTGGCCGTCGCGTACCCGGGAGACCAGCCGGCCCCGCGACCACATCTGCTCGCGCAGCGTGCCGATCAGGTCGGCGTCCTCGGCGAAGCGCTCGATGAGGATGGCCCGCGCGCCGTCCAGCGCGGCGGCCGGGTCGGCCACCCCCCGGTCGGTGTCGACGAACCCGGCGGCGGTGGCCTTCGGGTCCTGCGACGGGTCGGCCAGCAGCGCCTCGGCCAGGGGTGCCAACCCCGCCTCGCGGGCGATCTGCGCCCGGGTGCGCCGCTTCGGCTTGTACGGCAGGTAGATGTCCTCCAGCCGCGACTTCGAGTCGGCCGCCATGATCTGCGCTTCCAGGGCGTCGTCGAGCTTGCCCTGGCCACGGATGGACTCCAGCACCGCGGCGCGGCGCTCGTCCAGCTCGCGCAGATAGCGCAGCCGCTCCTCCAGGGTGCGCAGCTGCGCGTCGTCAAGCAGGCCGGTGGCCTCCTTGCGGTAGCGGGCGATGAACGGCACGGTGGAGCCGCCGTCGAGCAGCTCTACGGCCGCCCGTACCTGTCGTTCGGCGACGCCGAGCTCGTCGGCGATCCGCTGGTGCACAGACTGGGTCACGATCTGTTCCGCCTTCGGGAGTTGGTTCCACCCTGCATTGTGCCGGCAACCCCCGACGGCCCGCGCCGCACCCGCCGGTGCGCCGGACGGGACGACCCGTCGTGTGACGCCGCCCGCTGCGCTAGCGTGGCGATCATGGAATTTTCCGCTGACCCGCGGGCGCGGCGGCTGTTCGGCGGTAGCGCGCGAGCCCTCGGCGACCTCGCCAGCAGCCCGTTCCGGGCCGACCGGGACCGGATCGTGGCCTCGCCGTTCTTCACCCGGCTGGGCGGGGTGACCCAGGTGATCAGCCCGGGCGGCTCCGGCCTGCTGGTGCACAACCGGCTCACCCACAGCCTCAAGGTCGCCCAGGTGGCCCGGGCGATCGCCGAGCGGCTCACCGCAGACAAGCGCTGGCGGGACCTGCTGGATTCCCTCGGCGGCTGTGACCCGGATGTGGTCGAGGCCGCCGCCCTCGCGCACGACCTCGGGCACCCGCCGTTCGGGCACCTGGGGGAGCGGGTGCTCGACCGGCTGGCCCGGCAGCGGCTCGGCCTGGCCGACGGCTTCGAGGGCAACGCCCAGTCGTACCGGATCGTCACCAGCACCGAGATCCGGGGTGCGGCGACCACCGGCCTCGACCTCACCGCGGCGGTCCGGGCCGCCCTGCTGAAGTACCCGTGGACCCGGCTGGACCACCCGGACCCGCACCCCCGGCACCTCACCCCGGCGCCCCGGGGCGCCGCCGCGCCGCCGGACGAGCCGGAGAGCGGGTCGTCCAAGTTCGGCGCCTACCGCACCGAGCTGAACGATCTGCGGCAGGCCCGGGAGCCGTTCGCCGGGCGGATCGCCGACTGGCAGCAGACCGTCGAGGCGTCGGTGATGGACACCGCCGACGACATCGCATATGCCATCCACGACGTGGAGGACTTCTACCGGGTCGGGGTGCTCCAGCAGGGGGCTGTGGCCGCCGAGCTGACGGCCTGGCAGCGGGAGAACGGGCACTTCCGGGCGGTCACCGGGCAGGCCCTGGCCGGTGCCGGCCGGCGGCCCGGTGCGGCGATCGAGCGGCTGCGCCGGCAGTTGCGCCACAAGGACGGCTGGATCGCCGACGACGACGCGTTCGCCGCCGCCGTGGAGCACGTCCGCCAGGAGTTGGTGGATGGGCTGCTGGCGATGCCGTTCGACGGCTCGATCGAGGCGGAGCAGTACGTGGCCCGGTTCTCCGCCCGGTGGACCACCCGGTTCGTGGACGCGATCACGGTCACCGACGCCCCGTCGGTGCGCTCCGGGCACGTGCTGCTCGCCCCGGCGCAGTGGCACGAGGTGCAGGTGCTCAAGTTCGTCCACCACCGGTTCGTGCTGGCCCGCCCCGACCTGGCCCTGCACCAGCGCGGCCAGGCCCGGCTGCTGGGCACGCTGGTCGAGGCGCTGTGGGAATGGCTGCTCGACCCGGAGGAGGAGTCCCGGCTGCCGCGCCGGCTGCACGACCTGGTCGAGCTGGCCGAGGCGGAGCTGCACCCGCGCACCCCGGACCGGATCGGCCGGGCCCGGGGGCGGGCGATCATCGACTTCGTCGCCCAGCTCACCGATGGTCAGGCGGTGGCGATGCTCGATGCTCTCTCGGGCCGCTCCGGGGCGCTCTGGACGGACGCGTTCGTGCTCTGAGCGGGGGCGTGGGCCGGCGCCGGGACGCGGGGGCCGCAGACCCGCTCGACGTACTCCTCGGCGTCGGGGAGCGCCTCGAACTCGGGGCGGAGGAGGGCCACCCGAAGCAGATCGTGCCACTCGCCGCGGCGGAACACCGCTTCCCGTTCGCGGCCCTCGATCCGCCAACCGCACTTGCGCACGTAGGCGCCCAGGCTCGGCGCGTTGAACGACAGGATCGTGCTGTGCAGCCGGCGCAGCCCGACCTCGTAGAAGGCCCACGCCATGATCAGCATGATCGAGTCCGTGCCGGCGCCCCGGGGGGCCACCCCGGGCATGAGCTTTACCGCGGTGAGCGCCGACCGGTTGTGCCAGTCGATCTCCCAGAGGCCGGTGAGCCCCAGCGGCTCGTCGGTGGCCCCGTCGGTGACGGTCAGCCGGCGCACCCCGGGGTCGCTCAGCGACCGGCGCAGCCACTCCTCCTGGCCGTCGCGGCTGATCGGCCAGTTCCAGCCCACGACGTGGTGCCGGACCCCGTCCGCGACGGCCAGGTCGGCCAGGAAGTCGAGGTCCGCCACCCGGGTGGGGCGGACGGTGACCAGTCGACCGTTCAGCATGGTGCTTCCTCTGCCGCTGACGACGGCACCCACGGCGGCAGCCGGAACAACCGGCCTCGACCTGTGACGGGTGGTGACGGTGCGGTCACCCAGAAGGTGTATCAGAGGTGGCACCCGATTCCGGGCTTTTTGCGGCCCGGCGGGCGCGTCGTGCCGTCTCCGGGCCCGGCCCCTCGTCGTCCGACGGGCCGCCGGTCAGGCGACGGACTGCCACCAGCCGTCGACCGGCGGCGGGTCGTCGACCACCACCCGCTCGCCGGGGCGGGGCACGGCCAGCCGGACGTCGCGGGCCTCGGCCTCGGCCCAGAGCCGGTCCACCGGCTCCGACCAGTCGTGCAGGGCCAGGTTGAACGTCGCCCAGTGCACCGGCACGAGCAGCCCGCCGCGCAGGTCAACGTGGGCGGCGACGGCCTCCTCGGGGAACATGTGGATACTCGGCCACGCCCGGTCGTACGCGCCGATCTGCATCAGCGTCACGTCGAACGGGCCGTGCTCGGCGCCGATCTCGGCGTACCCGTCGAAGTAGCCGGAGTCGCCGGTGTAGAAGACCCGGCGGTGCGCGCCGGCTACCACCCACGAGCTCCACAGCGTGCCGTCGCGGCGCAACCCCCGGCCGGAGAAGTGCTGGGCGGCGGTGGCGGTGACCGTCAGCCCGCCGACCCGGTGGCTCTCCGACCAGTCCAGCTCGATGATCCGGTGCTCCGGGACGCCCCACCGCTCCAGGTGCGCCCCGACGCCCAGCGGCACCAGGAACGGCGCGGACTGCCGGGCCACCAGTTCCCGCACGGTCGCCATGTCGAGGTGGTCGTAGTGGTCGTGGGAGATCAGGATCGCGTCCACGGCGGGCAGTTCGGCCAGGCCGACCGGTGGCTCGTGCAGCCGGCGCGGCCCGACCAGCGCCGACGGGGAACACCGGTCGCTCCACACGGGGTCGACCAGCACCCGGTGGCCCTCGATCTCGATCAGCGCCGACGCGTGGCCGTACCAGACGATGTGGAGCTCGCGCTCGGTGGCGGCCGGCGCGTCGGTCGGCCGCAGCAGCGGGACGGCGGCGGTCGGCCGACGCTTCTGCTTGCCGAAGATCAGCTCGCGGACCAGGCTGCGGTCCGGCGCACCGGGCGCCGACCGGCTGCCCGCCCGGTTGCGGAAGGTGCCGTCGCGGAACTGCGGCGACCGGGCCGCCCGCTCGGCGCGTGCGCCGGCCAGCCGCCCGCCCAGCGCCGCCGGCACGTCCCGCGCCACCCAGGCCAGGCCGGCCAGCGCGGCCAGCCCGGCCGCGCCGCGCAGCCGCCGCCCGAGTGCCCGCCGCCCGGCCCGTTCCGCTGGTGCCCCCATGGTCGTCCGCCCCCTCCGCCAGGTGTCCCGCCCGTACACGGTAGTCCGCCGTCGCTCCGCGCTGGCAGGCGCAGGACGTCTTCCGAGGGCTTGCCGACGGTCCCGCCGGCCGCGTCGGTGCTGACCACCCGGCGGGTCAGGGCGCGAGGACCACCTTGACGCAGCCGTCCTCCTTCTTCTGGAACATCTCGTACGCCTGCGGTGCCTGCGCCAGCGGCACCCGGTGGGTCCGCAGGTCCTCCACGCCCAACGGGTCGTCGTCGCCGGAGAGCAGCGGGATGATCTCGTCGGTCCACCGGCGTACGTGGCACTGCCCCATCCGCAGCTGGACGCCTCGGTCGAACATCTCCATCAGCGGCATCGGGTCGACCTCCCCGCCGTACACCCCGGAGATCGACACGGTGCCGCCGCGGCGGACGGCCTTGAGCGCGGCCTTCAGCACGGTCAGCCGGTCCACGCCGACCTTGTCGGTCATCGCCTGGGCCAGCTTCTCCGGCAGCAGCCCGGCGGCGGTCTGGGCGAGCTTGCCCGAGGTGGAGCCGTGCGCCTCCATGCCGACGGCGTCGATCACCGCGTCCGGGCCGCGCCCGTCGACCAGGTCGATCAGCGCGTTCGGCACGTCCTCGAGCCGGCTGACGTCGAGTGTCTCGATGCCGTGCCGCCGGGCCATCTCCAGCCGCTCCGGCACCAGGTCCAGGCCAATCACCCGCTCGGCGCCGAGGTGCCGGCCGATCCGGGCGCTGAGCTGGCCCACCGGGCCCAGCCCGAACACCACGAGGGTGCCGCCGCGCGGGGTGTCGGCGTACTTCACTGCCTGCCAGGCGGTGGGCAGGATGTCGGAAAGGTACAGCCAACGCTCGTCCGGCCCGGTCTCGGGGACCTTGACCGGCCCGAACTGGGCGTGTGGCACTCGCAGGTACTCGGCCTGCCCGCCGGGCACGGAGCCGTAGAGCGAGGTGTAGCCGAACAGCGCGGCGCCCTTGCCCTCGGCGGTCACCTGAGTGCTCTCGCACTGGGCGTAGAGCTGCCGCTGGCACATCCAGCAGGCGCCGCAGGAGATGTTGAACGGCACCACCACCCGGTCGCCCGGCTTCAGCCGGGTCACCCCCGCGCCGACCTCCTCGACGATCCCCATCGGCTCGTGCCCCAGGATGTCGCCGGGCTTCAGGTACGGCCCGAGCACCTCGTACAGGTGCAGGTCCGAACCGCAGATGGCGGTCGAGGTGATCCGGACGATCGCGTCGGTCGGCTCCTCGATGCGCGGGTCCGGCACCTCCTCGACCCGGACGTCTCGTTTCCCCTGCCAGGTGAGTGCCTTCATGCCCTGCCGTCCCCTCGTCGGTGCCGTCCACGCAACTGCTACCCGGGTCGGGGCCGTTGAACCGCACGCGCGCGTATCGCAGGCCCGCCCGTCGACCGGCGGGAAGAACTCCGGCATTGATCCTGTCGATATGGAAGATCTACGATGACTGTCGGCTGCCGTCGGATCTTCCACCGGCCACCGCACGCGAGCGAGCATCGGAGAGAACAATGAGCGACGATCCGGAAACAGGCCGCCTATTCGACGTGCCGGCGCGGCGCCGCACCCTGCTCACGGCGCTGGGCGTCGGGATCGGGGTCGGTGCCCTCGGTGTGCCCGGTCCGGCCATGGCGGCGGTCGCCGGCTGGAGCAACCCGACCCTCGGCACGCTGACCTCCGGATACAAGACCTCCAACCGCCCCACCCACACGGGCTGGGATGTGGCGAACAGCCAGGGCACCCCGGTCTACGCGACGGCGGCCGGAACGGTCCGGGACATCAAGACCAACTCGTATCCGGGCGATACGTCGAGCGGCCCCCTGAGCGGTCGCAGCGGCAACAGCGTTCACCTCAACCATGCCGACAGCTACTTTTCCTACTACGGCCACCTCTACCGGGTGCTGGTCAGCGCCGGCCAGCAGGTCAGCTGTGGACAGTTGATCGGTCTGATGGGCACCACCGGCAACTCGACCGGCCCGCACCTGCACTTCGAGATCCACCGGCCCCGGCTGACCTCGACGGACCCCCGGGTCTTCCTGGCCAACCGGGGCATCACCCTCGGCTCGACGGCCCCCGTCGGCAGCACCGGCTACCCGAGCGTCAGCCAGGGCGCCTCGGGGTGGGTGCCCACGGTGATCCAGTACCTGGTGCGGGCGCGCGGCATCTCCGTCGTCGTGGACGGCGTCTTCGGATCGGTCTTCGCCTCGCAGGTCAGGTCGTTCCAGAGCGGCCGGGGACTCTACGCCGACGGCCTGGTCGGCCCGGTCACCTGGACGGCCCTCGTCCTGCCCCTGCGGGAGGGCAACTCCGGTGACCTGGTCCGCGGCCTGCAGACCGCGCTCAACGCCCGGGGTGCGAGCCTCGTCGTGGACGGCGATTTCGGTGCGGTCTCCACCAGCGCGGTGCGTAGCTTCCAGAGCCGCAACGGTCTCGTCGCCGACGGTCTCGTCGGCCCGCTGACCTGGAGCGTGCTGATCTGAACCGCGGCGGCCCGGCCGTCACCCGCCGGGCCGCCGCGGTCACGCGCCCGGGGTGCCGCCGCCCTTGGCGGTCGCCGCCAGGTAGTCGCGGTTGAGCCGGCCGATGGTGTTCAGCGGGATGCCCTTCGGGCAGACCGCTGTGCACTCGCCGGCGTTGGTGCAGCCGCCGAAGCCGGCCTCGTCGTGCGCGTCGACCATGCCGATCACCCGGGTGTACCGCTCCGGCTGGCCCTGCGGAAGCAGCGAGAGCTGGGTGATCTTGGCGGCGGTGAAGAGCATGCCGGAGCCGTTCGGGCAGGCCGCCACGCAGGCCCCACAGCCGATGCAGGCGGCCGAGGAGAAGGCGGCGTCGGCGTCGGCCTTGGCCACGGGGGAGGTGTGCGCCTCGGGGGCGCTGCCGGTTGGCGCGGTGATGTACCCGCCGGCTGCGATGATCTTGTCGAAGGCGTCCCGGTTGACCACCAGGTCCTTGATGACCGGAAAAGCCCGGGCCCGCCACGGCTCGATGTCGATCGTGTCGCCGTCGGAGAACTGCCGCATGTGCAGCTGGCAGGCGGTGGTGCCGCGCTGCGGCCCGTGCGCGTCGCCGTTGATCATCAGGCCGCACATGCCGCAGATACCCTCGCGGCAGTCGTGGTCGAACGCCACCGGCTCCTCGCCGGCCAGGATCAGCCGCTCGTTGAGCACGTCGAGCATCTCCAGGAACGACATGTCGGGGGAGACGTCGTCGACCTGGTAGGTCACCATCCGGCCCTTGTCCTGAGGGCCGCGCTGGCGCCAGATGCGCAGGGTCAGGTTCACTTGTAACTCCGCTGCGTCGGGTGGACGTACTCGAAGGTCAGGTCTTCCTTGTGCAGCACGGCCGGCTCGTCGGCGCTGGTGTGCTCCCAGGCCGCCACGTAGGCGAACCGGTCGTCGTCGCGCTGCGCCTCGCCGTCCGGGGTCTGGTGTTCGGCCCGGAAATGGCCGCCGCAGGACTCCTCGCGGTGCAGGGCGTCGACGCACATCAGCTCGGCCAGCTCGAAGAAGTCGGCCACCCGGCCGGCCTTCTCCAGCGACTGGTTGAGCCCCTCGCCGTCGCCCGGGACGCGGACCCGCCGCCAGAATTCCTCCCGCAGCGCCCGGATCCCGTCGATCGCCTTGCGCAGCCCGACCTCGCTGCGCTCCATCCCGCAGTGCTCCCACATGATCTGGCCCAGCTCGCGGTGGAACGAGTCCACGGTCCGGTCGCCGTTCACCTCCAGCAGCCGCCGGAGACGGTCCTCCACCTCGGTGCGGGCCGCGACGGCCGCCGGGTGGCCGGCGTCGACCCGTTCCAGCGGCCCGGACGCCAGATAGTTGGCGATCGTGGCGGGCAGCACGAAGTAGCCGTCGGCCAGACCCTGCATCAGCGCCGACGCGCCGAGCCGGTTCGCGCCGTGATCGGAGAAGTTCGCCTCGCCGATCACGAACAGGCCGGGGATGGTCGACTGGAGGTCGTAGTCGACCCAGAGGCCGCCCATCGTGTAGTGCACGGCGGGGTAGATCCGCATCGGCACCCGGTACGGGTCCTCGCCGGTGATCCGCTCGTACATCTCGAAGAGGTTGCCGTACTTGGCCTCGATGGCCTGGCGGCCGAGCCGGTCGATGGCGTCGGCGAAGTCGAGGTAGACGCCGAGCCTGGTCGGCCCCACGCCCCGGCCGTCGTCGCAGACGTTCTTCGCGGCCCGGGAGGCGATGTCCCGGGGGACCAGGTTGCCGAAGGACGGGTAGATCCGCTCCAGGTAGTAGTCCCGCTCGTCCTCGGCGATGTCCCGGGGCGCGCGGTCGTCGCCGGTGGCCTTCGGCACCCACACCCGTCCGTCGTTGCGCAGCGACTCGCTCATCAGGGTCAGCTTCGACTGGTGGTCGCCGGAGACTGGGATGCAGGTCGGGTGGATCTGGGTGTAGCAGGGGTTGGCGAAGTACGCGCCCTTGCGGTGTGCCCGCCAGGTCGCGGTGACGTTGCAGCCCTTAGCGTTGGTGGAGAGGTAGAAGACGTTGCCGTACCCGCCGGAGGCGAGCACCACCGCGTCGGCCATCTCGGTGCTGATCTCGCCGGTGACCAGGTCCCGGACCACGATGCCCCGGGCCCGGCCGTCGACGACGACCAGTTCCAGCATCTCGTGCCGGGTGTTCATCTCGACGTTGCCGAGGCCGATCTGCCGCTCCAGCGCCTGGTACGCGCCGAGCAGCAGCTGCTGGCCCGTCTGGCCCCGCGCGTAGAAGGTGCGCTGCACCTGCGCGCCGCCGAACGAGCGGGTGTCCAGCAGGCCGCCGTACTCGCGGGCGAACGGGACGCCCTGGGCGACGCACTGGTCGATGATGTTGACCGACACCTCGGCCAGCCGGTGCACGTTCGACTCCCGGGAGCGGAAGTCGCCGCCCTTGACCGTGTCGTAGAAGAGCCGGTGCACCGAGTCGCCGTCGTTGCGGTAGTTCTTCGCGGCGTTGATGCCGCCCTGCGCGGCGATCGAGTGGGCCCGGCGCGGGCTGTCCTGGTAGCAGTACGACCTGACCCGGTAGCCCTGCTCGGCCAGCGTGGCCGCAGCCGACCCGCCGGCTAGGCCGGTGCCCACCACGATCACCGTCATCCTGCGGCGGTTGGCCGGGTTGACCAGCTTGGCCTCGAAGCGGCGGCGGTCCCAGCGGGCCTCGATCGGGCCGTCCGGAGCCCGGGTGTCGGCGATCGGGTCGCCCTCGGTGAACAGTTCCATGCTCAGGCCACCAATCCGGTGAGTACGGCGAACGGGACCGACAGGTAGCCGGCGCAGAGCGCGACGGCGAAGACCAGCGCGGCGGCGCGCGCCCGGCGCTCGCCTTTCGGGGTCTGCTGACCCAGGCTGCGGAACGCGCTGAACGCCCCGTGGCGCAGGTGGAAGCCGAGCGCCACGATCGCCAGGGTGTAGAGGAGCGTGACGTACCAGCGCTCCGGGGCGAAGTCGGCGACCACGTTGCCGTACGGGTTGGCGGGGTCGCCCGCCGGGTTCAGGTGGCCGGTGGTCAGGTCGAGGATGTGGTAGATCACGAAGAGCAGGATGATCACCCCGCCCCAGCGCATGGTGCGGGCCGCGTAGCTGCCCCGGACCGCCCTGCGGTGGGCGTAGCGCACCGGGCGGGCGGCGCGGGCGCGCCGCGCGAGCACGGTGGCGGCGACGATGTGCCCCAGCACGGCCGCCAGCAGCGCCGTGCGCTGGATCCACAGGAACCAGCTCGACGGGAGCAGCGGCGTGCCGAGTTCGCGCAGCCAGTGCCCGTAGTGGTCGAACGCCGTCTCGCCGGTGAAGATCTTCAGGTTGCCGAGCATGTGCGCGATCAGGAACAGCGCGAGGAGGATGCCCGTCGCCGCCATGACGGCCTTCAGGCCGACGGCGGAACGGATGGGCGACCGCGTTTTCGTGAGTACCACTCGACCGACGCTAGGAGCCCTCCGATCAGTCGTCCAATGCATCGAACTCGCAGTCTTGATAGCCCTAGGCTATGGAGATGCAGCTCCGTCAGCTCCGGTACTTCGTCGCGGTCGCAGAAGTACGACATTTCACCCAAGCGGCCGATCTTGTCGGCATCACCCAGCCGTCGTTGAGTAAGCAAATTCACGCCCTGGAGGCCGACCTCGGGGCCCCGCTGTTCGAGCGGGTGCGGGGCAACATCGCCCTCACCGCCGCCGGCGAGGTGCTGCTCCCCCTGGCCGAGCGCATCCTCGCCGACGTCGACACCGCCACCCGGGAGGTGCAGGAGCTGGTCGGGCTGCGCCGCGGCCGGGTCCGCCTCGGCGCCACCCCGAGCCTGGCCACCTCGCTCGCCCCGCCGGTGCTGCGCCGGTTCCACGACGCCCACCCTGGCGTCGACCTGAGGGTGGAGGAGGGTGGCTCGCAGGACCTCGTCCGCGACCTGCTCCGCGGCGACCTCGACCTCGCGCTGATCATCATGCCCGCCCAGGGCACCGACCCCAGCCTGGACGCCGAGGAGATCCTGCGGGAGAGCCTGGTGGTCGCCTCGCTGGACGAGGTTCCCGGCACCCGCGCGGGCGAACTGCGCATCACCGACCTGCGCGACCAGCCCCTGGTCATGTTCCGCGCCGGGTACGACCTGCGCGACGCCACCCTCCAGGCGTGCCGGGAGGCCGGCTTCGAGCCCACCTTCTCCGTCGACGGCGGCGAGATGGACGCCGTGCTCAGCTTCGTGGAAGCCGGGCTCGGGGTGGCGCTGGTGCCCGGCATCGTGGTGGCCCGCCGTCCCGGCATCCGGGTCACCCGGCTGGCCCCGCCCGGGGTGCGCCGGACCATCGCCGTGGCCCGGCGCCGGGACGTCGTGCCCACTCACGCCGGGCGAGAGCTGCGCCGCATCCTGCTCGACTATGTACGCACCGCGACGGAGCGGGACGACCTGCCGCCCGGCGTGCAGCCCCGCTGACGGCGTGTCCCGGCCCGGCCTGCGGTGGCTGCCCTGTCGGCGGCGCATTCTGTCCGGAAGCGGTAGCCCTTCTCGTCCGCTTGCACCGTTGTTGGTTAAATCGCCCTTAAGCGAGCGTTATACGCCTCGATGGTGCTGTTAGTCCCCTATGGTGAAGCCTTGCGCAGGCGTGACGCCCGTCGGCCTGCGGAGAAGAGAGTCGAACGCGCGGGCTCGCGTGGCAGGGAGGCCACCATATGAGGATCCTGGTTACCGGCGGCGCCGGCTTCATCGGCTCGCACTTCGCCCGGAGCCTGCTCAACGGGGGGTACGTCGGGTTCGAGGACTGCCACGTCACGGTCATCGACAAGCTGACCTATGCCAGTGACCGGAACAACCTGCCCTCCGCCCACCCGCGGCTGACCTTCGTACGGGGTGACATCTGCGACCGACCCCTGCTCGCCGACCTGGTCCCCGGGCACGACGCGGTGGTGCACTTCGCCGCCGAGTCGCACGTCGACCGCTCCATCGACGACCCCGCCCCGTTCTTCGAGACCAACGTGATGGGCTCGCACCACCTGATGGCCGCCTGCGCCCGGGCCGGGGTGAGCCGGGTGGTGCACGTCTCCACCGACGAGGTGTACGGGTCGATCACCGACGGCTCGTGGACCGAGCGCTGCGTGCTGGAACCCAACTCGCCCTACGCGGCGTCGAAGGCGGCCAGCGACTGCCTCGTCCGCTCGTACTGGCGTACCTACGACGTCGACGTGTCGATCACCCGCTGCGCCAACAACTACGGCCCGTACCAGCACGTGGAGAAGGTCATCCCGCGCTTCGTCACCCGCCTGCTCACCGGCGGGGACATCACCCTGCACGGCGACGGCGGGGCCGTGCGCGAGTGGCTGCACGTCGACGACCACTGCCGGGCCATCGCGCTGGTGCTGGCCAAGGGGCGCGCGGGTGAGGTCTACAACATCGGCGGCGACGTCGAGCTGACCAACAAGGCGCTGGCCGAGAAGATCCTGCTGATCGCCGGGGTCGGGTGGGAGCGGGTACGGCACGTCGCCGACCGCAAGGTGCAGGACCAGCGGTACTCGCTCGACTACACCAAGATCTCCGACGAGCTGGGCTTCGAGCCGCAGATCCGGTTCGCCGACGGCCTCTCCGAGGTCTTCCACTGGTACCGGGAGAACCGGGCCTGGTGGGCGCACGCGTACCCGGACGCCCGGGGCGGCGCGCTGGCCAACTCCGTGCGGGGGCTCCCGGTCGGCCGCGCGGTGCCCGCCCCGGTGCACTGACCCGCACGCACATCCGCCCGCCCGGTCCGGGCCCCGAGGGAGACCCCGACGGGCCCTGACCCGGTCACCGCCCCTCGGCGTCGTCCATCGCCCGGTAGATCCGCTGCTCCGAGACCGGGTACGGGGTGCCCAGCGCCTGCGCGAACACGTTCACCCGCAGCTCCTCGATCATCCAGCGGATCTGCCGCACCGCCGCCGAGCGTCGCCGGCTCGGCGGCAGCGCGGCCAGCATGTCGGCGTACTCCTTCTGCACCGCCGCGACCCGGTCCTGCTGCTGGCGGTCCCGCTGCGGGTTGCCCGGCAGCCGGTCCAGCCGCCGCTCGATCGCGGTCAGGTAGCGCAGCAGGTCGGTCAGCCGGGCGTACCCGGTCTCGGTGACGAAACCGGGGTGCACCAGGCCGGAGAGCTGGACCCGGATGTCGGCCAGGGCGGCCACCACGGCCAGGTTCTGGGTCTTGCCGAGCCGCTGCTCCACGGCGTACCCGGCGGCGAGCACCTGCCGGACCCGGCCCATCACCGCGACCACGGTGTCCACCAGGTCGGCACGGACCCGCTCGCGCAGCGCGGCGAAGCCCTCGGCGTCCCAGGCCGGGCCGCCCGCGTCGGCGATCAGCTTGTCGATCGCCGCCCCGGCCGCGTCGGCGATGAGCTCCTGCACGCTGCCGTGCGGGTTGCGGCTCAGCGCCAGCTTCGCCTCGTTGCTCAACCGCCCCTGGAGGAACTTCGCCGGCGACGGCACGGTCAGCCGCAGCAGCCGTCGGGTTCCGGCCCAGTGCGCGGCGGCCTGCTCGGCCTCGGAGTCGAAGACCTTCACCCCGACCGTCGACCCCTCGTCGACCAGGGCCGGGTACGCGGTCACCGCATACCCGGCGCGAACCTGCTCGATCGTGCGGGGCAGGGTGCCGATGCCCCACTCCGTCAGCCCGGTGCGGGCGATGTCCGGCGCGGCGGCGGCCACCACCTGGCGTACCTCCTGGCGGAGCCGGCGCTGCAGGGCCGGCAGGTCCTTGCCCTCGGCGACGGGCTTGTTCTCCTCGTCGAGCACCCGGAAGCTGACCCGCAGGTGGGCGGGGAGCCGCTCCGTGTCCCAGGCGTCCCGGGGCACCGTCACCCCGGTCATCCGGCGCAGCTGCCGGGTCAGCGAGTCCAGCAGTGACTCCTCACTCGGGGTGATCGCCGCGAGCGCGGCCCGGGCATAGTCGGGCACGGGGACGAAGTTGCGCCGGATCGCCTTCGGCAGTGACCGGATCAGCGCGACCACCAGTTCCTCGCGCAGGCCCGGGACCTGCCAGTCGAAGCTCTCCGCCGGCACCTGGTTGAGCAGCGGCAGCGGGATGTCCACCGTCACCCCGTCGGTCGGCGCGGTCGGGTCGAAGGTGTACGTCAGCGGCAGGGTGATCCCCTCGGCCCGCCACTCGTCCGGGTAGTCGGCGTCGTCGACCCCGCCCCGGCCGGCGTTGACCAGCAGTTCCCGGGTGAAGGTGAGCAGTTCGGGCCGCTCCCGACGGGTCTGCTTCCACCAGGCGTCGAAGTGCCGGCCGGAGACCACGTCGGCCGGGATCCGCTCGTCGTAGAAGCGGAAAATCGTCTCGTCGTCGACCAGGATGTCCCGCCGCCGGGCCCGGTTCTCCAGCTCCGCGATCTCGGTCAGCAGGGTCTGGTTGTCCCCCCAGAACTGGTGGTGGGTCTGCCAGTCGCCCTCTACCAGGGCGTGCCGGATGAACAACTCACGCGACAGCGCCGGGTCGATCTGCCCGAAGTTCACCTTCCGGGCGGTGACCAGCGGCACGCCGTAGAGCGTGACCTTCTCGTACGCCAGCACCGCCGCCTGCTTCTTCTCCCAGTGCGGCTCGCTGTAGCTGCGCTTGACCAGGTGCTGGGCCAGCGGCTCCACCCACTCCGGCTCGACCCGCCCGGCGACCCGCCCCCAGAGCCGGGAGGTCTCCACCAGCTCGGCGGCCATCACCCAACGTGGTGGCTTCTTGAACAGCGCCGAGCCGGGGAACAGGGCGAACTTCGCCCCCCGCGCGCCCAGGTACTCGTGTTTCTGTGCATCCTTCAGCCCGACGTGGGAGAGCAGCCCGGCCAGCAGCGACTGGTGCACCCTCGGCGTGTCGATCTCCTCCGGCAGGTCCGCGGTCGGGCCGCGCCGGCCCCCAGCGTCCGTCCCGGTCTCGTTCTCGCCCCGGCCGCCGCCGTCCGCCCCGGCCTCCTTGCCGCCCCGCGCGCCCCGCCCGGAGCCGCCCGGTTCCGGGGTACGCAGCACCTGGCGCACCTGGCTGACGATGTCCTGCCACTCGCGTACCCGCAGGTAGTTGAGGTACTCCGCCTTGCACATCCGGCGGAACGCGCTGGACGACAGGGCCCGCTGCTGCTCCCGCAGGTACCGCCACAGGTTCAGCAGCGCGACGAAGTCCGATTCCTTGTCGGCGAACCGGGCGTGCGCCTGGTCCGCCTGGGCCTGCTTCTCCGCCGGCCGCTCGCGCGGATCTTGAATGGAGAGCGCGGCGGCGATCACCACCACCTCGGTGGCGCAGCCGTTGCGCTCGCCCTCCAGGACCATCCGCGCCAGCCGCGGGTCCACCGGAAGCTGAGCCAGCCGCCGGCCCAACGGGGTGAGCCGCTTGTCCGGGTCGGCCTCGGCCGGGTCCAGCGCGCCCAACTCGTGCAGCAGGTTCATTCCGTCGGTGACGTTGCGTCGGTCCGGCGGTTCGATGAACGGGAACGCCGCCACGTCACCCAGCCCGATCGAGGTCATCTGGAGGATGACCGAGGCCAGGTTGGTGCGCAGGATCTCCGGGTCGGTGAACTCCGGCCGGGAGGCGAAGTCAGACTCGTCGTAGAGGCGGATGCAGATGCCGTCCGAGGTGCGCCCGCAGCGGCCCTTGCGCTGGTTGGCTGACGCCTGCGACACCGGCTCGATGGGCAGCCGCTGGACCTTCAGCCGGCTGGAGTACCGGGAGATCCGGGCGGTGCCCGGGTCCACCACGTACTTGATGCCGGGCACGGTCAGTGAGGTCTCCGCGACGTTGGTCGCGAGCACCACCCGGCGCCCGGTGTGCGGGGCGAAGACCCGGTGCTGCTCGGCGGAGGACAGTCGGGCGTACAGCGGCAGGATCTCGGTGCCGAGCAGCGACCGCTTGGACTCGATCAGCCTGGCCAACGCGTCGGCGGTGTCCCGGATCTCCCGCTCACCGGAGAGGAAGACCAGGACGTCGCCGGGCCCCTCGGCGGCCAACTCCTCGACGGCGTCGCCGATCGCCTGGACCTGGTCGCGGACGTTCTCGTCGTCGTCCTCGTCGTCCTCGGCCCCGCTCACCTCCACCAACGGCCGGTACCGAACCTCCACCGGGTACGTCCGCCCGGACACCTCGACGACCGGCGCGGGCTTCCCCTCCTCCTCGCCGTCGGCCGGCGGGGCGGCGAAGTGCCGGGCGAACCGCCCGGTCTCGATTGTCGCCGAGGTGATGATCACCTTGAGGTCGGGGCGGCGGGGGAGGAGCTGTCGCAGGTACCCGAGGATGAAGTCGATGTTGAGGCTGCGCTCGTGCGCCTCGTCGATGATCAACGTGTCGTACTGGCGCAACATCCGGTCGGTCTGCAACTCGGCCAGCAGGATGCCATCGGTCATCAGTTTCACCAGGCTGCGGTCGCTGACCTGGTCGTTGAAGCGGACCTTGTAGCCCACCACATCGCCCAACTCGGTGCCCAACTCCTCGGCGATCCGGTCGGCCACCGTCCGGGCGGCCAGCCGCCGGGGCTGGGTGTGCCCGATCAGCCCGTGCACCCCCCGCCCTAGCTCCAGGCAGATCTTCGGCAGCTGAGTGGTCTTGCCGGAGCCGGTCTCGCCGGCCACGATCACCACCTGGTGGTCGCGGATCGCGGCGGCCAGGTCGTCCCTGCGCTCGCTGACCGGCAGGCCGGCCGGGTAGGTGATCGTCGGCACCGCCGCCCGGCGCTCGGCGAGCCGCTGCTCGGCCCGGTCGACGTCGGCGATGATCTCGGCGAGCGCAGCCTCCCGCCGCTGCGGGTCGCGCAGCCGCCGGACACCGTCGAGGCGTCGCTGGAGCCGACGCTGGTCGCGGAACATCAGGGCGGGCAGGCGGCGGTGCAGCTCGCGGACGGTATCGGGCGCGGCGGGTGCGGCTGGATTCTGCATGTCGTCGCCAAGGATAGGCAGCCCGAGTGGCGGGCGCCCCCCGGTTACCACCGGTCTAGAGTTGACGGCCGACCGACACCGACCACGGGGACGCCGACAATGACCATGCGAGACACCGACCGGGCGCTGGTGCAGGCCGCCACAGCCGTCGCCAAGCTGCGCTGCCGCAGCGTCAACCACACGGTCGCCGCCGCCGCGCGAACCGCCGACGGCAGGGTCTTCAGCGGCGTGAACGTCCACCACCCCACCGGCGGGCCGTGCGCCGAGATCGTGACGATCGGCACCGCCGCCACCCAGGGCGCGGGCGAGTTGGAGACCATCGTCGTGGTGGGCGACCGGGGGCGGAGCGTCATCCCGCCCTGCGACCGGTGCCGACAGGTGCTGCTGGACTACTTCCCGTCGATCCGGGTCATCGTCGGCCCGACGGACGCGCTGCGCGCCGTGCCGGTCGCCGAGCTGCCGGCCGGCCCGTACGCCGGGGCCGACCACCAGCTCGACGCGGGCGCCGGGATGCCGATGCCTCGCGAGGGCGCCGCCGGCTGACCACCCCGGCGGGCCGCGGGACACTCCGGCCCGGCCGGTGAGACGGCCATCGGGGCCGCCGCCGTGGGCGCGGGGATGCAGTACGGCACCCGTGATCCCGGATCGACATCCGCTGGTTAGGTGGGTCTGAGCAGCTCAGCTAAGGTGAGGCGAACCTAAGTTGAGGGAGTTTCGTGATCACCGTCGCCGCGCGGCCGATCCGGGCCGCCAACCGGCCCGCCCGCGGGCCGGGCCGACGGGTGGCGGTCACCGTGGGGGCGGCGGCGGTGCTGGCGCTCGCCGTGCTCGCCAGCTTTGCCCTCGGCAGCCGGCCGCTCGCGCCCGGTGACGTGTGGCACGCGCTGGTCGCCCCCGACGGCGGGGACGCCACCACCATCGTCCGCGAGCTGCGGATGCCGCGCACCACCCTGGGCATCGTCGTCGGTCTGGCCCTCGCCGTCGCCGGGGTGCTGTTCCAGGCGCTGACCCGCAACCCGCTGGCCGATCCCCGCATCCTCGGCATCAGCGCAGGCGCGTCGTGCGGCGTGGTGCTGGCCATCGCCGTCTTCGGCGTCGGCAGCCTCGCCGGGTACGTCTGGTTCGCCGTCGCCGGGGCGCTCCTGGCCGGCCTGGCCGTGTTCGCGGTCGCCAACCGGACCCGTGAGGGCGCCTCGCCGGTCACCCTCGCGCTGACCGGCGCCGCGCTCGACGCCAGTCTCGGCGCCGTCGTGTACGCGCTGCTCAGCATCGACGCCCGCACCTTCGAGGAGTACCGGTTCTGGGTAGTCGGCGGGCTGACCGGCCGGGACATCGGGGTCACCGGTCAGGTGCTGCCCCTTGTCCTCGCCGGGCTCCTGCTGGCCGTTCTGGTCGCCCGGGGCCTGGACGCGCTGGCCCTCGGCGACGACGTGGCCCGGGGGCTGGGCCACCGCATCGGACTGGTCCGCCTCGGCGGCGGCGCGGCCGGGGTGCTGCTCACCGGGGCGGCCGTGGCGGCGGCCGGGCCGATCGCGTTCGTCGGGCTCGCCGTGCCGCACCTGGCCCGTGCCCTGGTCGGCGCGGACCACCGGTGGACCCTCGCCGTCGCCGCCCTGCTCGGGCCCGCCCTGCTGCTCGGCGCCGACGTCGTCGGCCGGCTCGTCGCCCCACCCGGCGAGGTGCCCGCCGGGGTGGTCACCGCGCTGATCGGCGCCCCGCTGCTGGCCTTCCTCGTCCGCCGCGCCCGGGTGGTGACCGCGTGAGCGCCCTGCTCACCGGCACCCGCCCCCGATCCGCCCCGCCCGGCCGGTCCCTGCTGCGCCTCGGCCCGCTGCGGGTGCCGGTACGCCGCCGGCCGGTGCTGGTCGCCGCCGCACTGACCGGGCTGCTCGTCGCCGCCGGGGTGCTCAGCCTCTCCCTCGGCACCCCGTACGTCGCCACGACCGACGTGCTGCGCGCCCTCTCCGGGGCCGGCACCCCGTACGACCTGGTGGTGCTCGACCTGCGGCTGCCCCGACTCGTGCTCGCGGCGGTGGCCGGCGCGGCGTTCGGCGTCGCCGGCACGCTGATCCAGAGCGTGGCCCGCAACCCGCTGGCCAGCCCGGACGTCATCGGCATCACCCAGGGCGCCGGGCTGGCCGCCACCATCGCCCTCACCGGCGGGGCCGCCGCCGTCCTGGTCGCCCCGGCGGCGCTGCTCGGCGGGCTGGCCGCGGCGGCGCTGGTGCTCGCCCTCGGTGCCCGGCACGGGCTGGCCGCCCAGCGGTTCGTCCTCGCCGGGGTCGCGGTGGCCTTCGCGTTGCGGGCGCTGATCGAGGTGGTCCTGATGACCGTCGACCCGATCGACGGGATGCGCGCCCAGATCTGGCTGGTCGGCACCCTCGCCGGAAAGGGGTGGACGGAGGCGGCGTGGATCGCGGTCACCCTGCTGGTGCTGCTGCCCGTGCTGCTCTGGGCCGGTTGGGCGCTGAACAGCACCGCCCTGGACGACGACACCGCACGCGGGATCGGTGTCCGCCCGGTCGCCCGCCGGATCGGCCTGGCCGGCACCGGCGTGCTCGCCGCCGCGATGGTCACCGCTCAGGTCGGCGCCGTCGACTTCGTCTCCCTGGTCGCGCCCCAGCTCGCCCGCCGGCTGGTCCGGGCCGAGCGTCCCCCACTGCTCTGCTCCGCCCTGCTCGGCGCGCTGCTGTTGGTCCTCGCCGACCTCGCCGGCCGCCGGCTGCTCGCCCCCACCCAGCTCCCGGCGGGCGTGCTGACCGCCGCGATCGGCGGGCCGTACCTGATCTTCCTGCTGCTGCGCGGACGCCGGAGGCCGTCCTGACGCCCACGACCGGACCCGACCCCGCCGCCCTGCCAGCGCCGTCCACCGGACCCGCCACCATCGGCGCGCCCCGGCCCGCCGCCCCACCCACGTCATCGCCTGACGTCTCCGCGGGTGTCCCCGTGTCGCCCGACGTCTCCGCATCCCCGTCCGTCGCACCCTCCCGAGGAGCCGCGATGCTCTCCACCCGAGACCTGGTCGTCGGCTACGACGAGCGGACCGTCCTGGACGGCCTCGACCTCACGCTGCCCGCCGACGCCTTCACGGTCGTCGTCGGACCGAACGCCTGCGGCAAGTCGACGCTGCTGCGCACCATGGCCCGGCTGCTCACCCCCCGCCGGGGTGCGGTGCTGCTCGACGGCACCGCGATCCGGGACCTGCCGACCCGGGAGGTCGCCCAACGTCTCGGCGTGCTGCCGCAGAGCCCGCTGGTGCCCGAGGGGGTCACGGTCGCCGACCTGGTTGGCCGGGGCCGGCAGCCGTACCAGCGGTGGTGGCGGCAGTGGTCGGAGCGGGACAGCGCCGCCATCGACGAGGCGATGGCGCTCGCCGACGTGGCCGACCTCGCCGACCGGCCGGTGGACACCCTCTCCGGCGGGCAGCGGCAGCGGGTCTGGATCGCGATGACCCTGGCCCAGGACACCGAGGCGCTGCTGCTGGACGAGCCGACCACCTTCCTCGACCTGGCCCACCAGGTGGAGGTGCTGGACCTGCTGCACCGGCTGCGCGCCGAGCGGGGCCGGACCGTGGTCGCCGTGCTGCACGACCTCAACCAGGCCGCCCGGTACGCCGACCACCTGATCGCCATGCGCTCCGGCCGGGTGGTGGCCGCCGGTCCGCCCCGGGAGATCCTCACCGTGGAGCTGGTCCGCGACGTCTTCGGGCTCGACTGCGTCGTCGTGCCCTGCCCGGTGACCGGCGCGCCCCTGGTCGTGCCGGCCCTCACCAGCCCCTCCCTGGCCGCCCCCGCTCGGGCCGCCTCCTCCGTCAGCTCCTCCGCCGGCCCACCGGCCGGCGGAACCCTCTGAAAGGAACATCGATGCGTCGTCTCGCCGCCGTGCTCACCGTGGCCGTCGCCCTCAGCGTTGGACTCACCGCCTGCGGAGAGAGCGATCCCGTCGCCGACACCGCCACCGGGGACACCCGGGAGATCGTCCACGCCATGGGCACCACCAAGGTCCCGGCCGACCCCAAGCGGGTCGTGGTCCTCGACACAGACAAGATCGACACAACACTCTCGCTGGGCATCACACCTGTCGGTGCGGCCACCGCAGGCGAGGCGAAGGGCTGGCCGACCTACTTCGGCGAGGAGAAGCTCGCCGGGATCAAGGCTGTCGGGGTGCTCACCGAGCCCGACCTGGAGGCGATCAACTCCCTCAAGCCCGACCTGATCCTGGGCAGCAAATTCCGTCAGGAGAAGTTCTACGACGAGCTGGCCGCCATCGCCCCGACGGTGTTCACCGAGCAGGTGGGCATCACCTGGAAGGAGAACCTCCTCCTCGACGGCAAGGCGCTCGGCAAGGAGGAGCAGGCCCGTGAGCTGCTCACCACGTACGAGAAGCGGGCTGCGGACTTCGGCGCGAAGCTCGGCGACGCCGCTCAGCGGAAGATCTCCATCGTTCGCTTCATGCCCGGCGCGATCCGGGTCTACGGTCCGGACTCCTTCTCCGGCATCGTGATCGGTGACACCGGGCTGGGCCGCCCCGAGCGGCAGCAACTCGCCAACAAGGAGGACAAGCGCTTCGACGCGGTCAGCCCCGAGCGGGTCAACGAGGTCGACGCCGACGTCATCTTCGTGACCGCGTACGGCGAGAAGGCCGCCGCAGAGCAGAGCACGGTCTCCGGCGGCACGCTGTGGAAGGGCCTGTCCGCGGTCAAGGCCGGTAAGGCGTACCCGGTCTCCGACGAGGTCTGGATGACCGGTATCGGCGTCGGCGCCGCCCACAAGATCGTCGACGACCTCGAAAAGCACCTCTCCTAACCCCCACCCCACCACCACCCCCCACGCACGCCCTCCCACCCCCCGAGGGCGCGCAAATTCCCAGAAAGAGTGGCTGTTCCGCCGGGAACAGCCACTCTTTCTCGGTAAGAGCAGGGGATCAATGGGCGGAGCGGCGGGCCACGTGGATGAGCAGGCCGGCGAGGGGGCCGAAGCGTGACGTCGGGTCGACCAGCACCTCGACCGGTTCGGGTGGGCCCGGTGCCGGCCCGCCGAGGACGGCGACGGCCGACCTGCCCGCGATGGCAGACCCGGGTGGGAAGAGCCACGATGCCGCGGCTCGGCACCGGGTCAGGTGCGTTATCTCGAGACGCGCGTCGGCATAGACGTTGTGGAGCACCTGTCGCCAGGCGCTGCTGCGCAGGTCGTTCTTGCTCAGCAGGCCGCGCCGAACCGCGTCCCGCGCGAAGAACACCTGTCCGACCAGCTCGGCCGGCCGATGAGGAATACGAGCCCCCTCCACCCTGGCGTACCAACCCCTCCGCCAAAACCCCCTGTGGATAACCCCCTCCCGCCGGTGCTCCCCTGCCCGTACGTACACGGAAAGAGTGGCTATTCCGCAGGGAATAGCCACTCTTTCCGTGAATTTGCGCGGCGGGGCCCGCCGCGCCCTGCGCGCGGGGGGTGGGGGTGGGGGTTAGGCGGCGGTGGACCAGATGGTGCGGAAGGCGGCCGCCTCGCCGGCCAGCCACTGTTCGACCTGGTCGGGCTTGACGCTGCCCGGCATTCGGTGGGTCTCGCCGCGGCGGATGTCGACCAGGACCGGGGCGGCGTGGGGGAGGACGGCGTCCATGTGCCGGGCCATCAGGTGCAGGGTGGCCAGGGCCGCCTCCTCGCTGGGCGGGGCCTCGTCGAAGTGCAGGCGGACGGCCTCGGCGCGGCCGTCCTCGGCGTACCGGAGGCCGAACTGGGGGTTGATCTTGACGGGGAGGTCGCCGAGCATGGCCAGGGCGTCGCGGGTCTGGGCCAGGTCGACGGCGGTCGGCTCGCCGAGGGTGCGCAGCCAGGCCGTCGCGCCCGGCACGAGCGCCTGGTAGAGCGGGCGCCAGCGCGGCTTGACCGCGTCGGCGATCTGCGCCAGGTGGGTGCCGCCGGTGTGGAAGGCGATGTCGGCCTTGAGTGCCTTGACGAACTGACCGTGCGGGTTGAAGCCGTGCCGGCTGGCCCGCTGCTTGCGCAGGCCCCCGACGAAGCTTGCCTTGGTGGGCCCGGTGCGGTCGACGTACCGGGTGAAGCCGAGGAGGGTGGCGTAGGGCGGGAGGGTGCTGGAGATGGGCGCGGTCACGGAAGTCCTCCCAGGTCAGGACTTGGTTTAGTACATACATTCTAATCGACAGGTCTGACATTGCCCAGGGAAAAGGAGGGGCCGTCCGGATACCCGGACGGCCCCTCCCGTGAAGCTCGACTAGAGCTGGCCGACGTCCGTGATCCGGACGACGGCGGCGCCGGCCTCGTCGGAGGCGGCCAGGTCGACTTCGGCGCTGATGCCCCAGTCGTGGTCCTCGTCCGGGTCGTCGATAATTTGCCGGACCGTCCACCGTTCGCGGCCCTGCTCGATCATCAGCAGCGCGGGGCCGCGCGCGTCCGGCCCCACCCCGATCGAGTCGTACGCCTCGAAGTACGGCTCCAGCGCCTCGGCCCACGCGTCGGCGTCCCACCCGTCCGCGCCGTCCAGCTCGCCCAGGTCGTACCAGCGGCGCAGGGCGGCCAGCTCGACCCGGCGGAACAGCGCGTTGCGCACCAGCACCCGGAACGCCCGGGTGTTGCGGGTGACCGCCGGCGGCCGGTCGTCGAGATTGGCGTACGCCTCGGCGGCCTCGGCCACGTCGGACGGGTTCTTCAGCCGCTCCCACTCGTCGATCAGGCTGGAGTCGACCTGGCGGACCAGCTCGCCCAGCCACTCGATGAGGTCGACCAGCTCCTCGGTCTTGGCGTCCTCGGGCACGGTCTGCCGCAGCGTCTTGTACGCGTCGGCGAGATACCGCAGCACCAGCCCCTCGGAGCGGGTCAGCGAGTAGAACTGCACGAACTCGGTGAAGGTCATCGCCCGCTCGTACATGTCGCGGACGACGGACTTGGGGGAGAGCTCGTGGTCGGCGACCCACGGGTGCCCCTGCCGGTACATCTCGTACGCGGCCTCCAGCAGCTCCGCGAGGGGCTTCGGGTGGGTCACCTCGTCGAGCAGCTCCATGCGGGCCTCGTACTCGATGCCCTCGGCCTTCATCGACGCGACCGCCTCGCCGCGGGCCTTGAACTGCTGTGCGGAGAGGATCTGCCGGGGGTCGTCGAGGATCGACTCGATGACGCTCAACACGTCGAGGGCGTACGACGGGCTCTCGCGGTCCAGCAGCTCGATGGTGGCCAGGGCGAGCGGCGACAGCGGCTGGTTGAGCGCGAAGTCGAGCTGGAGGTCGACGGTGAGCCGGATCCGGCGGCCGGTCTCGTCCGGCTCGGGCAGCTCCTCGACCACCCCGCCGGCGCGCAGCGCCCGGTAGACGGCGATGGCCCGGCGGATGTGCCGGCGCTGGGCAGCGGGCTCCTCGTGGTTGTCGGTGAGCAGGTGCCGCATCGCGGTGAACGCGTCGCCGGGGCGGCCGATCACGTTGAGCAGCATCGAGTGGCTGACCTGGAAGCTGGAGGTCAGCGGCTCGGGCTCGGCGTCGACGAGGCGGTCGAAGGTGGGCCGGCCCCAGCCGATGGAGCCCTCCGGTGGCTTCTTGCGGACCACCCGGCGCCGCTTCTTGGGGTCGTCGCCGGCCTTGGCGAGGGCCTTCTCGTTGTCGATGACGTGCTCGGGGGCCTGCACGACGACCCGGCCGAGGGTGTCGAAGCCGGCCCGGCCGGCCCGGCCGGCGATCTGGTGGAACTCGCGGTTCTTGAGCAGCCGGGTACGCACGCCGTCGTACTTGCTCAGGCCGGTGAAGAGCACGGTGCGGATCGGCACGTTGATGCCGACGCCCAGGGTGTCGGTGCCACAGATGACCTTGAGTAGGCCGGCCTGGGCGAGTGTCTCCACGAGCCGGCGGTACTTCGGCAGCATGCCGGCGTGGTGCACGCCGATGCCGTGCCGGACCAGCCGGGACAGGGTCTTGCCGAAGCCGGAGGTGAACCGGAACCGGCCGATCGCCTCGGCGATCATGTCCTTCTCGGCCCGGGTGGCGACGTTGACGCTGGTCAGCGCCTGGGCGCGTTCCAGGGCGGCGGCCTGGGTGAAGTGCACGACGTACACCGGGGCCTGCTTGGTCTCCAGCAGCTCCTCGAGGGTCTCGTGCATCGGCGTCATCGCGTACGAGAAGAAGAGCGGGACCGGTCGCTCGGCCGAGCGCACGACGGCGGTCGGCCGGCCGGTGCGCCGGGTGAGGTCGTCGACGAAGCGGGTGGTGTCGCCGAGGGTGGCCGACATCAGGATGAACTGCGCCTGGGGCAGCTCGATGATCGGCACCTGCCAGGCCCAGCCCCGGTCGGGCTCGGCATAGAAGTGGAACTCGTCCATCACCACCTGGCCGACGTCGGCCCGCGCGCCCTCGCGCAGGGCGAGGTTGGCCAGGATCTCGGCGGTGCAGCAGATGATCGGCGCGTCGGCGTTGACGCTGGCGTCGCCGGTCAGCATGCCGACGTTGTCGGCGCCGAAGACCTCGCAGAGGGCGAAGAACTTCTCCGACACCAGGGCCTTGATCGGGGCGGTGTAGAAGGTGGTCCGGCTGTCGGCCAGGGCGGCGAAGTGCGCGGCGACCGCCACCAGGCTCTTGCCGGAGCCGGTCGGCGTATTCATGATCACGTTCGCGCCGGAGACGATCTCGATGACCGCCTCCTCCTGGTACGAGTAGAGGTCGAGGCCGCGCTCCTTCGCCCAGCCGGCGAACGCGTCGAAGAGGGTGTCGGGGTCGGCGCTTGTCGGCAGCGCGGCGGTGAGCGTCATAGCCCGTCCATCGTGCCTGCCGCAGGCCCTCCCGCGCCAACCGGCCCACCGCCCGCTCCGCCGTGCGGGGTGTTAGGAAGGGCACCTTATACAACGGAATGCGTTAACAAGGTGCCCTTCCTTTCACGCGCCGCGGCGGTGGATGAGGTCGAAGACCGGACGGCCGGCGGTCAGGGCGCGCCGCTCGAACTTGGTGATCGGCCGGTGCGCGGGGCGCGGCGCGTACCCGCCGTGCACGTCGACCAGCCCCGGGTCGGCGGTCAGCGTCTCGCGCATCGACCCGGCGTACTCGGCCCAGTCGGTGGCGCAGTGCAGCGTCCCGCCGGGGGCCAGCCGGGAGCGCAGCAGCGCCACGTGCGCCGGCGCGATGATCCGCCGTTTGTGGTGTCGCGACTTCGGCCACGGGTCGGGGAAGAAGATGTGCACCGCGTCGAGCGAGCCCTCCGGCAGCGCCCGGACCAGGTCCAGGGCGTCGCCCCGCCCGACCCGCACGTTGCCCAGGCCATGGCGCTCCACCAGGCCCAACAGGTTGCCGATTCCGGGCGTGTGTACCTCGACGGCCAGATAGTCTCGGTTCGGGTCGGCGGCGGCCATCTCGGCCGTGGCGTCCCCCATTCCGGAGCCGATCTCCAGCACCACGGGTGCCCGGCGGCCGAACAACGCCGCCAGGTCCACCGGCGCGGCGAGGTCGTCGGTGATCGTCAGGCCGTACGCCGGCCAGAGCCGGTCCAGGTCGTCGACCTGACGCTCGCTCATCCGGCCGCGTCGGGGGTGGAAGGTGCGGATCGGGGCCGGGTGCGACGGTGGCACGGTCGCGGCGGGGTTCGGGTCGATGGAGGTCACAGCGACCCGAGCGTACGCGACGGCCGCGCCGGATCGGATGTGATGTACGACCGGGGATGAGAGGATTCATCCCGTACGGGAGGCCGGGCGACCGCTGCTCGGCGTCGCGCTACCGCGCCGGGAGGGGTCATGGGGTCAGCCACACGCCTCGGCACCGCGCTGGCGGTCGCCGTGGCGGTCGCTTCGCTCGCCGGCCCGCTCGCGGGGGTCGAGCCCGCCGCCGGTGCGCCCGCGCTCGCGCTGGCCCCCGAGCCACCCGGTGGTGCCCCCGGCGGCGAGCAGCCTGGCGGCCCCGGCGGCGAGCAGCCCGGCGGCGTCCCGCCGCCCGGCTGGCGGGTCTTCGTCGAGATCAGCCCCGGCACGGTGCAGCCCGGATACCTGGTTGGCATCCGGGCGAGCTGCCACGACAACTCGGTGCCGGCCATCGTGTTCTCCGACGCCTTCGGCCGGATCGCCGTGCGACCGCAGCAGGGGCTGCTCACCGCGTCCCCGATGGTCCGCGAGCGGGTCTGGCCGGGCAACTACCGGGTGAAGCTGGAGTGCCGGGGCGGGGAGACCGCGACGACGATGCTCCAGGTGGTGAAGAAGGTGCCCTCGCCCTCGCCCAGGCCTACCCACAAGCCGACGCAGCAGCCGGCTCCGCACCCGCCGCGCCCCACCGCGCAGCACCCGAGCCGGGGGCCGAACACCGGCTTCGGCGGCACCGCCGGGGGCGGCGTCGACGGGCTGTTGCTCCCCGGGGGCGTGGCCCTGGCCGTGGCCGGGGTGACGATCGGCGTGGTCACGCGACGTCGGCCCCGCGCCGCGTCCCGCCGCTGAGGCCGGCCGTGGCGTCCGTGCGCGTGGCCCGGTCGGCGGTGGCGTCCGCGCGGGTGGCCCCGCCGCCCGTGGCGTCCGCGCGGGTGAACCGGTCGGCCGGAACGTCCGCGCGCGCGGTGCCGTCGGCCGGCCCGGGCCGGCGGCGCTGGTCGGTGCCGGTGGCCGTGGTCATGGTGCTGGTCGGCATTTTCGCCACCGGCGCGGGGCTGGGCCGCACGGCCGGGCCGTTCGAGTGGGCCGCCGATGCCGCCGGCCGGCCCGCCTCCGCAACCTCCGTCGCCGACGAGCCGGGGCTCGTGGCCAGCCGCCCCGTCCGCCTGAGCGTGCCCGCGATCCAGGTGGCCGCGCCCGTGGAGCCGGTCGGGCAGGCCCCCGACGGGTCGATCGACGTGCCGCCGCTGGGAAGGGCGGACGAGACCGGCTGGTACGACCGCGGCCCGACGCCCGGCGAGCCGGGCCGGGCGGTCGTCGTCGGACACGTGGACACCAAGAGCGGCCCGGCAGTCTTCTACGAGCTGGGCAAGCTGAAAATTGGCGACCGGATCGAGGTGACCCGGGACGATCGCACGGTGGTGGTCTTCGCGGTGGACTCGGTCGAGCACTTCGGCAAGGACGAGCTGCCCGCCGACCGGGTGTACGGCGACGACGGGCCGCCGGAGCTGCGGCTGATCACCTGCGGCGGCCAGTGGGTGGGGGGCCGGACGGGCTACGCCGACAACGTCATCGCCTTCGCCTCGTTGGTCGCCGCAGAGAGGTGACGGCGACAACGCCGCTCCGTGCTACCAGGCGGCCACGCAGCGCGCGCCCCCGTCAGGGGCGGCGGCCGGGGGCATCCGACGTGTCCTGGGCCGTTCATCATCGCCACGACCGATGACGGCGACGTGGCCTACCTGGACGATCAGGCGGCGGGGCAATCATGGCTGACCTGACTCGCGCCCGGTGGCGCACGAGCACCCGAAGCAGCTCCAACGGCGGCGACTGCGTCGAGGTTGCCGACAATCTCTCCGCCGTCGTCCTCGTCCGCGACACGAAGGACCGCGACGGCGCAACGCTGGCCTTCACGCCGGCCGCCTGGCGCGGCTTCGTCGACCTGGCGAAGCGCGTCGGCTGACCCCGCTCGACCCGCAGGCCCTCGGTTCACGCCGGGGGCCTGTTCCGTGGCCGGATCGGCACGATGGACGGTGGCCGGCGACGGTGCGCCGCCCCAGCCGACCGCCGGGAAGGCCGGCGTGCCGAGGGGCGGCAACTATCAGCGGTGGCACTTCGGTTACGCGCCTGGCGGGCGGGGAAACGGCGCCAGGCACGTAACCGATGCAAGCCGGATGGGCGGCCCGCACCACCCGCGCTAACTACCGTCAGGGCCGGGGCGGCACCTGCAGGACCACGTCGAACTCCAGCAGGCTCGCGCCGGAGGCGACCGGACGCCGCTGCTCCCCACCCTCGCCCCCGGCGTGCGCGGCCCGCGACGGCCCGGCCGCCCACGCCTGGTAATCCTCTTCCGTCTCCCACTTCGTATAGACGAAGTAGCGCTTCTCGCCGGCGACCGGGCGCAGCAGCTCGAAGCCGAGGAAACCGGGGGAGCCCTCCACCGCGCCGGCCCGGGCGGCGAACCGCCGCTCCAACTCCTCGCCCGCGCCTTCGGGGACATCGATTGCGTTGATCTTCACGACTGCCATGGCCCCACCCTAACCGCCGCCGAACCAACCCGGCCGGGATCAGGGCGTCGGTGCGACCGGGCTCAGGTCGGCATCCACCACGATCGGGGCGTGGTCCGAGGGGCCCTTGCCCTTGCGGGCCTCCCGGTCCACGTAGGCGGCGCGGACCGCCCCGGCGAACGGCGCGGACGCGTACACCAGGTCGATTCTCATGCCCTTGTTCTGGTGGAACATCCCGGCCCGGTAGTCCCAGTACGTGTAGGGGTGCGGGCCCTTCATCGGGGTGGGCACCACGTCGCGCAGCCCCAGGTCGCGCAGCGCCGCGAGGGCGGCCCGCTCCGCCGGGGTGACGTGGGTGGAGCTGGCGAAGAGCGCCGGGTCCCAGACGTCGGCGTCGGTCGGGGCCACGTTGAAGTCGCCGCAGACCGCCAGCGGCGGCCCGCCGGTCAGCTCGGCCTCCAGCGCGTCGCGCAACCCGGCGAACCAGGCCAGCTTGTACGCGTAGTGCGGGTCGTCGACGGCGCGGCCGTTGGGCACGTACACCGACCAGACCCGCAGCCCGGCGCAGGTGGCCGAGATGGCCCGGGCCTCCGGTTCGGGAAAGCCCGGCTCCCCGGGGAAGCCGACCGTCACGTCGGCCAGCCCGACGCGGGACAGGATCGCCACCCCGTTCCACCGGCCGTCGCTGTGGCTGGCCACGGTGTAGCCCAGCTCGCCGACCTCGGCCACCGGGAAGGCCCCGTCGGGGCACTTGGTCTCCTGGAGGCAGACGACGTCGGGGCCGGTGGCGGCCAGCCAGTCGAGCAGCCGGGGCAGGCGGGCCTTCACCGAGTTCACGTTCCAGGTCGCCAGGCGCATGCCTACCAGCCTGCCCCATCCCCGCCCCGGCCGTCGGGTCAGCTCCCCGGGGTGTCGCCCGGTCGGCCTTGCTCGGCCAGGAACCGCTCCAGCTCGGCGCCCAGCTCGTCGGCGGTCGGCAGGGGACCGACCTCGGCGGCCAACAGGTTCTTCTCGCCCCGGCCCCGGGCGAACGCGTCGTACTGCTCTTCCAGGGCCGCGACGAGGGCGGCGGCGTCCTCGGTCTGGGCGACCTGCCGGTCGATCTCGACCCGCACCACCTCGGCGGCCGAGCGCAGCGCGTCGCGGGGCAGCAGTAGCCCGCTGCTGCGCGACACGGAGGCGAGCAGCACCTCGGCGGCGGCCGGGTACTCGGCCTGGGCGATGTAGTGCGGCACGTGCGCGGAGAAGCCGAGCGCGTCGCGGCCCTGCTTGCCGAGGCGGTACTCCAGCAGGTGCCCGACGCTGCCGGGGACCTGGACGCGCTGCAACCACGGCTCGTGCCCGGAGATCAGCTCGGGTCGGGTGGCGTGCGCGGTCACCCCGGTCGGGCGGGTGTGCGGCACCGCCATCGGGATGGAGTTGAGCCCGATGGTGAGCCGGACGTCGAGCCGGGCGGCGAGCCCGCCGACGGCGGCCACGAACCGCTCCCACTGCAGGTCCGGCTCGGGGCCGGTGATCAGCAGGAACGGGGTCTCGTCGTCGTCGCGCAGCAGGTGCACCTCCAGCTTGGGGCCGTCGTACTCCTCCCAGTGGTCCTCGACGAAGGTCATCGGTGGGCGCCGGGACCGGTAGTCGTAGAGCTGGTCGACGTCGAAGCGGGCGACCGGGCGCGCGTCGAGGGAGGTGAGTAGCTGCTCACGGGCGAGCCGGGTGGCGCTTCCGGCATCGACGAAGCCGGTGAGGGCCTGGATGAGGACCGGCTGCCCGAGGTCGGGCAGTTCGTCGGAGAGCTCGTAGAGATCGTGTGGGTCGAGCACCGGTGCGGACCTCCCTGGAATGTGCCTACGGAGCGCCGTGTCGCGCACGGCTCCCGGTTCGGGAAACGTACCCGCCATCCTCGTGCATTCCTGCCGCGGAGGATCCGTCCGAAGGTTCATGATCACAATTGGGTGAACCCCGGCTCCCGTCCCGCCCGGCCGAACGGGCGACCCGGCGGGGGCTGAACGGGGGAGGGAGGGGTTGCGCATCCGCCCCGGGTGGTGACGACGCCGGCCGGCGGGGGCGGGGGCGTTAACTGCCCCGCTCGGCGGCCGACCGCCGGAGGCGGAGGTTGGTCCGGTCCGCCCGGCTCGTGTCGGTCCCGACCGTTGGCTGCCGGGGTGCCCGGCGGGAACGCCGAAAGTGTGGCGAGGGACACCGGGTGAGCCCGGATCATCCGGCTCTGACCTGCCTAGCCTCGGCAGATGTGTGACGACGGCACCCTCGGCGACCAGCAGAGACCGAACACGGCGGTTGGCCGTTCGGACGTTACCCCCTCGTCCGAACGGCCAGCTACCACCACCACCGATGGCACCCGCCCCGAATGCCACCGGAGTTCTTCCCTTGACAGCACCCGTACCCGCTCCCGGCGGTTGCGTAACCTCCTGAGCCCCGGCCGTTCCGGGTCGGACCCGACCGGCGCCGAGAAGACCCCTCCGGCGCGTCGGAGGGGGCGGGTCGCGGTGGCGCTGGCCGCCAGCGTGACCTGTTGCCTCGGGCTGACCGCTCTCGCCCAGGCCCGGCAGGAGACGGCGGCCTCCGACCGGGCCGCCGCCGCGGCCGGCGCCGACCTGGCACGCCGGGCCGCCGCCGAAACGGCCTCCCGCTCGCGGGACCGCGCCCCGGCCCCCACCCCGCCCCCCTCTCCGTCCGCCTCCCCGTCCGCCGCCGCACCCTCGCCCACCGCCGCACCCTCCGCCCCGGCTGCCGCCCCCAAGCGGGCCGTCCGCGCGCGGCCGGCCCGCTCCGCCGACCCCGCCCCGGTGGTCGGGCTGACCAGGGCGCAGATGGCCAACGCGAAGGTGATCGTGCAGACCGGCCGGGAGATGGGTGTGCCCCGGCGCGGGCTGCTCATCGCCGTGGCCACCGCGATGCAGGAGAGCAACCTCTACAACGTCGCCAGCGGCGTGCTGCCCGAGTCGCAGAACTACCCGCACCAGGGCGTCGGCTGGGACCACGACTCGGTCGGGCTGTTCCAGCAGCGGACCAGCAGCGGGTGGGGCGAGGTGGGCCAACTGATGGACCCCGCGTTCGCCACCCGGCAGTTCCTCAATGCGCTCGCGGACATCCCTGGCTGGCAGCAGCTGCCGCTGGCCGTGGCGGCCCAGGCCGTGCAGATCTCGGCCTATCCGGACCTGTACGCCCAGCACGAGTGGCGGGCGGCGGAGGTGGTCGGAGCGTTCTTCCCCGTCGGGTAGTGACCGGCGGGTCTGCGGTGTCCTCCCAACGACCGGAATGACCGGTTGAGACTTGCGCCGGCAGGGTACACAGGGCGGAGGCAACCAACAGGAGGACGACATGTCAGCACTGGTGCAGCGGATCACCCAGTTCCTCCGGTCCCCGAAGGGGCAGCAGCTCGTCGCCCGGGGTCGGCGCGAGATGGCCAAGCCCGAGACCCAGCGCAAGTTGAAGCAGGTGGCGTCCCGCCTGTCCTCCAAGCGCTGACCGCCGACGCCGTCGTACCCGCACCTGACTGACCCCGGGAGCCCTCGTGATCGACCCCGCCCCTGCCGATGGCCAGCCCGTCACCCCCACGCCGCAGCCCACCGTGTCGCCCCCGCCCGCGGCGGTGCCGGTCGCCCGGGAGACACCGGACGCCCCGGAGGCACCGCCGGCCCGGTTGTGGGACCGAATGCGCGAGGATCCCCAGTACGCCCCGGAGCACCTCGCCCTGGAGGCGGTACGCCGGCTCGGGCCCGAGGCGGCGCAGTGGGCGTCCTGGGAGCGGGCGCAGCGGCCGAACGTGTCCGCCGAGGAGTTGGCCGAGCAGGCGGTCCGCAAGTTCGTCAACCGGGCCAGGCTCTCCGGAGCGGTCTCGGGCGCGGCCGGGCTGCCCGGCGCGGTGCTCGACGTCGGGGTGCTGGCCTGGACGCAGGCCCGGATGGTGCTGCACATCGCGGCGGCCCACGGGATCGACCCGACGCATCCCGACCGGGCCACCGACCTGCTGGTGCTCCAGAAGGTGCACCGGGTGGCCGAGACCGCCCGGCTGGCGCTGGGGGTGGCCGCCGGGCGGGAGCGGGCCGGCGCGCTCTTCGGCTCCGGCAGGCAGACCGCGATGGGGAAGGTGATGATCCGGTTGGGCGTACGGCTGGCCCAGATGGCCGGCGTGCGGGCGGCGAAGCGGCTCTTCGCCAAGGCGATCCCGGGCGCGGCGATCGTCCTCGGCACCTGGGCCAACTCGTCGGCCACGAAGGATCTCGCCGAGCGCTCCCGGCAGCTCTACCGCAACTGGGGCCCGGCCGGGGGCGTCCCGCGGCCCCGCACCTGAACCGACCCTGGCACCCGCGCAGTCAGTCAGTCGAAGCCCGCGGCGCGCCAGGTCGCGTCGGCCAGCCGGCCCTGCCCGGCCACGTTCGGGTGGAACCAGTCCAGCGCGTTGACCAGGTCCAGGGTGAACCGCACCCGGTGCACGGCTCCGCCGTCGTGCCGGCAGCGCGAGCCGTACGCCCGGCAGGCGGCCTTCAGCTGGGCGTTGTAGGCGTCGATCCGCTCCCGGACCCGGGCCCGGCGGGCCACGTCGGCGGGCGCGGTCGAGGTCGCGTCGGCCAGCAGCGCCGGGCAGATCCCGTGCCGCCACACCCGCACCGCCCGGGGTTCGGTGTGCCCGACCTCCCACAGCCGGTACAGGTCGGGGATGCTGACCACCAGCACCCGCGCCTTCGGGAGGCCCTTGCGCATCACCCGCAGGCCCTGGTCCACCTGGCTGCGGAAGGTCGCCACCGGGGTCATCGCGTCGACGTTGTCGCGGCACACGTCGTTGGCGCCGATCAGCACCGTGACGTAGTCCGCGCGGTCGCGTACGGCCGCCTCGGCCTGCCCGGCCAGCGCCGTGGCCCGCGCCCCCGGCACCGCGTGGTTGTGCGCCTTGCCGCGCAGCTTCGGGTTGCGGTCGACCAGCCGCTGGTAGTGGCTCTCCACCCGCAGCCCGTCCCCGGTCGACCAGGAATTGCGCTCGCACGAGCTGAGCATCAGGCAGGAGCCGAAGCCGGCGGTGATCGAGTCGCCGAGCGCCGCCATCACGGTGGGCGTGCCGCGCGCCGGCGGCCCGTCCGACGGCTTGGGCCCGGCGGTGCCCCCGCTCTCGCAGGCGAGCGCGACCAGGCCGAACAGGCAGGCGACGGCGGCGACCCAGCGTCGAGGCATTATTCCCCAGTCCCGCGGCGGAGTGCTACAGCGCGGTAACCCTATGCGGAGCGCCGGGGCGGGCGGGGGCCTGCTGTCGGGTTTCCGGCAGTCGAGGGCCACCGGTGCCACCGCCGTGGTACCGCTCGCTCGGCGGCACGCGCCACGGGGCTGACCGGCCGGGCGGCCACCGGTACGGGGCCCGGGTGACAGCCCGGGCCGGTTAACCGCGCCGATCGGGGGTAGCCCGATGGGATGACGAGATCCCAGCCCCGGCGTGCCCGCGGGACGGTGGGCCACGCGTACAGCGCGCTCAACCTCCGCCTCACCCTCGCCGCCTTCGGGCTGGTGGCCATGGTGGTCTTCGCCGTGCTGGCGTTCCGGGCCGACCTGGTGTGGCTGGGCGTGGTCTGCGCGATCTTCGCCGTCGTCGCCGTGGTCGACCTGGTCGTCATCCAGCGTCGCCGGGCCGCGCGCCGCCGGGAGGAGCCGGGCGCGCGGCACTCGCTGTTCGAGTGACAGGAGTACGAGATGCCCATCGCCACCACCAACCCCGCCACCGGGCAGCTGCTCAAGTCCTACGACCCGATGTCGGACGCGCAGGTCGACGCCGCGATCGAGCGGGCGGACCTGGCCTTTCGGGAGCTGCGCCGGAGCACCACCATCGCCGAGCGCGGGCGGTGGCTGACCGCCGCCGCCGACCTGCTCGACGCCGAGCGCGACGACACCGCCCGGCTGATGACCACCGAGATGGGCAAGACGTACACCGCCGCGAAGGCCGAGGTGACCAAGTGTGCCGCGGCGTGCCGGTTCTACGCCGACCACGCTGCGCGGATGCTCGCCGACGAGCCGGCCGACGCCGGCGCTGTCAAGGCCATCCGGGCCTTCGTCCGCTACCAGCCGATCGGGCCGGTGCTCGCGGTGATGCCGTGGAACTTCCCGCTCTGGCAGGTCATGCGGTTCGCCGCGCCGGCCCTGATGGCCGGCAACACCGGGCTGCTCAAGCACGCCTCCAACGTGCCGCAGACCGCGCTGTACCTGGAGGACGTGTTCCGCCGCGCCGGGTTCGGCGAGGGCGCGTTCAGCACCCTGCTCGTCGGCTCGGACGCCGTCGACCGCATCCTCAGCGACCCCCGGGTCCGGGCCGCCACCCTCACCGGCAGCGAACGCGCGGGCCGGTCCATCGCCCAGATCGCCGGCCGGGAGCTGAAGAAGGTCGTGCTGGAGTTGGGCGGCAGCGACCCGTTCGTGGTGATGCCCTCGGCCGACGTGGAACGGGCCGCCGAGGTCGCCACCACCGCCCGCTGCCAGAACAACGGCCAGTCCTGCATCGCCGCGAAGCGGTTCATCGTGCACACCGACGTCTTCGACGCGTTCGCCGAGCGGTTCGTCGCGAACATGGCCGCGTTGCGCGTCGGTGACCCGATGGACTCCGCCACCGACGTAGGGCCCCTGGCCAGTTCCGGCGGCCGGGACGAGGTGCACGCCCAGGTGCGCGACGCGGCCGAGAAGGGCGCCGCCGTGCTCTGCGGGGGCGAGAAGCCGGCCGGCGACGGCTGGTTCTACCCGCCGACCGTCGTCACCGACCTGCGGCCGGGGATGCGGATGTGGTCCGAGGAGGTCTTCGGCCCGGTCGCCGGGCTGTACCGGGTCTCCTCGTACGACGAGGCGATCGAGGTGGCCAACGGCACCGCCTTCGGCCTCGGCGCCAACGCCTGGACCACCGACCCGGCCGAGCAGGAGCGCTTCGCCACCGACCTGGACGCCGGCAACGTCTTCGTCAACGGGATGACCACCTCCTATCCGGAGCTGCCCTTCGGCGGAGTGAAGAACTCCGGATACGGCCGGGAGTTGTCCGCGCTGGGCATGCGCGAGTTCTGCAACATCAAGACCGTCTGGGTCGGGAAGGGCGAGGCGTCGGCCGGTGCCGGCGCGCACGCCGAGTAGTCGCGGTTGACCGGGCACCGTCGTGGGTAGAGGTGCGCCCATGACGGTGTTCGGCTTCCACGCCTCCCACGAGCAGATCCATCCGGCGAAACTGCTGGAGGCGGTGATCCACGCCGAGCAGGCCGGTTTCGACGCCGCCATGTCCTCGGACCACTTCTCCCCGTGGAGCGCCCGGCAGGGCCAGTCCGGGTTCGCCTGGTCCTGGCTCGGCGCCGCCCTCCAGGCCACGAAGCTGCCCTTCGGCGTGGTCAACGCGCCCGGCCAGCGGTACCACCCGGCGATCATCGCCCAGGCGATCGGCACCCTCGGGGCGATGTACCCGGGCCGGTTCTGGGCGGCCCTGGGCACCGGCGAGGCCAGCAACGAGCACATCACCGGCGACGGCTGGCCCCGCAAGGACGTCCGCTCCGCCCGGCTGCGCGAGTGCGTCGACGTGATCCGGGCGCTGTTGGCCGGCGAGGAGGTCAGCCACGACGGCCTGGTGACGGTCGACCGGGCGAAGCTGTGGACCCGCCCCGAGGAGCCACCAGCGCTGATCGGCGCGGCGGTCAGCGTGGCCACCGCCCGCTGGTGCGCCGAGTGGGCCGACGGCCTGATCACCGTCAACGCCCCGACCGACCAGCTGCGGCAGATGATCGACGCGTACCGGGGCGCGGGCGGCCGGGGGCCGCTGCACCTGCAGGTGCACGTGAGCTGGGCGCCCGGGCAGGCCGAGGCCGAGGCGGTGGCGTACGACCAGTGGCGCAGCAACGTCTTCGCCCCGCCGGTCTGCTGGGACCTGGACATGGCCGAGCACTTCGACGTGGTCTCCGCCGACGTGCCGATGGAGAAGATCGCCTCGGCGGTCAACATCTCCGCCGACCTCGGCCGGCACGTCGGCTGGCTGGAGGAGTACGTGGAACTCGGCTTCGACCAGATCGCCCTGCACCACGTCGGGCAGGAGCAGCGGGCCTTCATCGACACCTTCGGCGCCGACGTGCTGCCGAAGCTGCGGGGCGCAGGCGGGGGCGCGTCCTAGGCTCGTACCCCATGGACTCCCTGTTCGACGCCGTCGTCATCCTCGCGGTCGCGATGCTCGGCGCGGCGCTGGCCCGCAGGTTCGGCCTGCTCGCGCCGATCCTGCTGGTGGTCGTCGGCCTCGGGCTGTCCTTCGTGCCCGGCTTCCCCGAGGTCCGGCTCGACCCGGACCTGGTGCTGGTGGGCATCCTGCCGCCGCTGCTGTACATGGCGGCCCTGGAGACGTCGGTGCCGGCGTTCCGGCTCAACCTGCGGCCGATCCTGTTGCTCGCCGTCGGGTTGGTGATCTTCACAGCGTTCGTCGTCGGCCTCGTCGTGCACCTGCTGCTGCCGGCGGTGCCGTTCGCGGTCTGCCTCGCGTTGGGCGCGGTGGTCGCCCCGCCCGACGCGGTGGCGGCCACCGCGGTCGCCCGGCGGATCGGGCTGCCCCGCCGGGTGGTGACCATCCTCGAGGGCGAGAGCCTGATCAACGACGCCACCGCGCTGGTGCTGCTCCGGGTGGCCAGCATGGCGGCCATCGGCGCGGCCGTGGGGGTCGGCGACGTGGCCCGGGAGGTGCTGGTCTCCGCCGGCGGCGGCATCGTGGTCGGGGTGGCCGGCGTGGTGATCTTCGGATTCCTGCACCGGCGGATCAGCGACGCCGTGCTGGACAACGCGCTGTCGCTGCTCATCCCGTTCGCGGTGGTCCTCACCGCCGAGAAGATCCACGCCTCCGGGGTGGTCGCGGTGGTGGTGACCGGGCTCGGCATCGGCCACCGGATGCCGCTGCTGATGTCGGCGGCCTCCCGGCTCCAGATCGGCGCGTTCTGGCGGCTGGCCCGCTTCCTCCTGGAGGGGCTGGTCTTCCTGCTGGTCGGCCTCCAACTCCGCGAGGTGGTGCGGAACCTCGACGAGCCGTTCGGGTCCCTGGCCGGGATCACCGCCGCGGTGCTGGCCACCGTCGTCCTGGCCCGGTTCGTCTGGCTCTTCCCGGCCACCTACCTGGCCCGGCTGGTGCCCCGGGTGCGACAACGGGACCCCGCGCCCCTGGCGAAGTTCCCGATCGTCATCGGCTGGGCCGGCATGCGCGGGGTGGTCACCCTGGCCGCCGCGCTGGCCCTGCCGCTCACCCTCGCCGACGGCCGCCCCTACCCCCGGCAGTTGTTCATCTGGCTGGCCTTCGCGGTGATCGTGGTGACGCTGGTCGCCCAGGGGGCCACCCTGCCGGCGGTCGCTCGCCGAATCAAGCTGCCGCCCGATGACCCGGTGCAGGACGCGCTCTCCGCCGCCTCCGTGCAGCAGCAGGCCAGCAGCGCGGCCCGGGAGCGGCTCGACGTGCTGGCCGAATCCGCGCCGAAGGCGGTCGTGGACCGGCTGCGCCGGGTGCTGGCGGAGCGCACCAACCTGGCCTGGGAGCGGTTGGGCGGTGCCGAGCGGGAAACGCCGTCCCAGGCGTACGGTCGGCTGCGGCAGGAGATGATCGACGCGGAGCGGGAGGTGTTCCGGGCCGCCCGCGACGCCGGTCGAATTCCTGAGGAGGTGCTGGTGCGGGCCTACCGTGACCTGGACCTGGAGGAGTCGTTGCTGCGACGGGAGAGTGACTGATGAGCTGCGCGCATCTGGCCCAGGCGGGCACCGCCGAGCCGCTGACCATGTCGGAGTGCCCGGACTGCGTGGCCGTCGGCAACGACGATTGGGTGCACCTGCGGGCGTGCCTGGACTGCGGGCACGTGGGCTGCTGCGACTCGTCGCCGTACCAGCACGCGTCGAAGCACTTCGAGGCCGCCGGGCACCCGGTGATGCGCTCGGTCCAGCCCGGGGAGTCGTGGCGCTGGTGCTTCGTTGACGAGGAGATCGGCTGACGCGCGTCACCGGCGGAGAATCGTGGCTCCCTCGACGCGGCTCGTATGACGCAGGCGCTATGCGGCGGGCCGGCCAGACTTGACCTAGGATCGATCCACGTAAATGTGGAGGCGGCGGTGCCGCCGTGATCCAGGGGAGTGCGTGTGATCCGACGACGTCTGCTGCGCGCGGCGGGAGCGGTGGCCGCGGTGGTCCTGTCCGCGGCCGGCATGCTGGCCGCGACCGGAACCAGTGCGTCCGCTGTCCGGACCGTCTACTACGACGCCAGCCGAACCGGCGAGTTCCGCACCAACTTCGACCAGGCCGCCCAGATCTGGAACAGCAAGGTCAGCACCGTCCGGCTGCTGCCGGCCACCCCCGGCAACATCACCATCTACGTCGACAACGGCTGGCCGCGGGCGCAGACGACCTCGCTCGGCAACGGTCGGGTCTGGATGGGCTGGGAGGCGGTGAACCAGGGCTACAACCGGACCCGGATCGCCACCCACGAGATCGGCCACATCCTCGGTCTGCCGGACAAGCGCACCGGACTCTGCTCCGACCTGATGTCGGGCAGCAGCGCGCCGGTCTCCTGCACCAACGCGAACCCCAGCGCCGTCGAGGCGTCCCGGGTCAACTCGCTCTTCTCCGGCAGCCTCGCCGCCGAATCGACCACCGAGAAGACGTACGTCTGGAACGGTGAGGAGGCCGACGGGGACATCACGCCGAACATCGTCGGCGGCGTCACCGCCTCGGAGAACTACTCCTTCCTGGTGTACAGCTCCGGCTGCACCGCCTCGCTGATCAAGGCCAACTGGGTGGTCACGGCGAAGCACTGCCCGACGCCGGCCTCCGTACGGGTGGGCAGCACCAACCGCACCAGCGGCGGTACGGTCGCCAGCGTGAGCCGGGCAGTCAGCCACCCGTCGATCGACGTCAAGCTGTTCCAGCTCGCCACCTCGGTCAGCCACGCGCCGGCCCCGATCCCGACCACCTCGGGCGCGACGGGCACCGCCACCCGGATCATCGGCTGGGGCCAGACCTGCCCGACCAGCGGCTGCGGCTCCGCGCCGACGGTGGCCCGGCAACTGGACACCTCGATCGTGGCCGACAGCCGGTGCAGTGGCATCAACGCCGCCTACGAGATCTGCACCAACAACACCGGCGGCGTCGCCGGCGCCTGCTACGGCGACTCCGGCGGCCCCCAGGTCCGCAAGATCAACAACGTGTGGAACCTGATCGGCGCGACCAGCCGGGCGGGCAACAACAACTCCACCTGCGCCACCGGCCCGTCCATCTACGGTGACCTGTCGTCGATCCGCCCCTGGATCAACACCCAGGTCGGCGGCCTGCCCGCCTGAGCCTGCCCCTGCCGCGTCACCGCCGGGGCGCCCGATTCCCGCGACGGGAACGGGCGCCCCGGTCGTGCCGGTCAGCGCGACGAGCCCGGGACCCTGCGCAGCCCGGCAGCCCACCCACTGCGCGCCCCCGGCGTGCGCCCCGGCGCATGGTGCGGGGACCGCTCGGGAAAGGTGCCCCCGCTGTCACCGGCGGCGGGGACGCCAGGTGGCGACCGCGCTGGGCAGGCCGCGCCGGACGATGCCCGCCCGGTCGGGGTCGCGCAGCACCGCCGCGGCCGTCTTGCGGGCCTGCTCGGCGGTGAAGTGCGGGGGAAGCATCAGCTCCGCCGGGTCCACCATCGCGTTGATCACCGTCGGCCGGTCGGCGGACAGGGCCTGCTGCCACACGTCAGGCGCCTGGTCGGGGGAGTCGACCAGGACGCCGTGCAGACCGAGCACCTCCGCCCACCGGTGGTAGTCGACGTCGGGCAGGTCCTGGCTGGCTGGGAACATCGGCGTCCCCTCGTCGGAGCGCTGCTCCCAGCTGACGAAGGCGAGATCCCGGTTGTTCAGCACCAGCACCACGAACCGAGGGTTCGGCCAGCTCCGCCAGTACTTCGCGACGGTGATCAGCTCGTTGACCCCGTTCATCTGCATCGCGCCGTCGCCGAGCAGCGCCACCAGCGGCCGGTCCGGGTGGGCGAACTTCGCCGCGATCCCGTACGGCAGGCCGCCGCCCATGGAGAGCAGGGTGCCCGAGAGGCTGGCCAGCATCCCGGGGCGAACCCGCAGGTGCCGGGCGTACCAGGCGGTGCTGGTGCCGCAGTCGACCGAGATCATCGCGTCGTCGGGGAGCTGGTCGTCCAGCGCGGTGAACAGCGACTGCGGGTTCACCGGGTCGGCGGGCTGGGCGGCGACCTCGCGCTGGGAGCGCCGCCACGCGGAGGTGGCGTCGGCGATCGTCTCCCGCCAGGCGCTCGGGGCCGGGCCGGGGCCCAGTTCGCGCAGCAGCGCCCGCAGGGTGGGGCCGGCGTCGCCGGTGAGGTTGACCTCGGTGGGGTAGCGCAGCCCCATCCGGGAGCCGTCCACGTCGATCTGCACCGCCCGGGCCTGCCCCTCGGGCGGGTAGAACTCCGAGTACGGCATGTTGCTGCCCACGATGAGTAGCCGGTCGCAGTCGCGCATGAGCTGCCAGCTCGGGCGGGTGCCGAGCAGCCCGATCGCGCCGGTGACCCATGGCTCCCGGTGGTCGACGGCGGTGAAGCCGAGCAGAGCGGCGGCCACCCCGGCGCCGAGCCGGTCGGCGATCTGACGTACCTCGTCCTCGGCGCCCAGCGCGCCCTGGCCGACCAACATCGCCACCCGCTCGCCGCCACGCAGCACCTCCGCCGCTCGGCGCACGTCCGCCTCCGGCGGCACGGTCGTGGCGCTGCTCGGCGCGGCGCTGGTGTGGTAGTAGCCGTGCGCGTGCGGCGGGTCCGGCACCGCCGGGCGGTCCTGCACGTCCGAAGGGAGCACCAGCGCGGTGACGGTACGCCGGGCCAGCGCCGTCCGGCAGGCCCGGTCCACCAGGTGCCGCACCTGGGACGGGTCGTCGAGCTGGACCAGGAACGCCGAGGCGACGTCCTTGTAGAGGGCGAGCAGGTCGACCTCCTGGTAGTAGCCGCCACCCTCGGCGGTCAGCGCCGTGTGCCCGACCAGGGCCACCACCGGCTGGTGGTCCAGCTTCGCGTCGTACAGGCCGTTGAGCAGGTGGATCGCGCCGGGGCCGCTGGTGACCAGGGCGCAGCCGAGCGGACCGCCGCCGTACTTGACGTGCGCCGACGCGGCGAAGCCGGCGGTCTCCTCGTGCCGCACCTGGACGAACTGCGCCCGCCCGGAGACGCGTTGCAGCGCCGAGGTCATGCCGTTGATGCCGTCGCCGGGGTAGCCGAAGTACCGGTGGACGCCCCACTGCGCCAGCCGGGCCACGATATGGTCGGCGACGGTGGCCTTCTTCGGCAGCGTGACCCGCCCGTCCGGTGTCTGGTCTGCGCCCATCTGTCGGGTCCCTCCGGTCGCGTCCGTGTTCCCCGGGGCGACTTCCCCTTCGTACCGTCGGATAACGCCGCACCGGCGACCGGCGCGCGGGGCCGGCGGCGCGGTCCGGCAGAATCGCCGGGTGCCCGTCCACCAGATCACCGACCCCGACGACGACCGGATCGCCGACTACCGCGCCCTCACCGACGTGGAGCTGCGCACCCGGTGGGAGCCGCCGCACGGCCTGTTCATCGCCGAGGGGGAGCTGGTGCTGCGGCGGGCGCTGCGGGCCGGCTACCCGGCCCGGTCGTTCCTGGTCGACGCCAAGCGGGTCGACCAACTCGCCGACCTCGACACCGGCGACGCCCCCGTGTACGCGGCCACCCCCGACGTGCTGCAGCGGGCCACCGGCTTCCACGTGCACCGGGGGGTGCTCGCCTCGTTCCACCGCAAGCCGCTGCCCGAGGCCGCCGAAGTGCTTGCCGCCGCCCGCCGGGCGGTGATCCTGGAGGACGTCAACAACCACACCAACCTCGGCGCGATCTTCCGGGCCGTGGCCGCGCTCGGGGTGGACGCGGTGCTGCTCTCCCCGTCCTGCGCCGACCCGCTCTACCGGCGCAGCGTCCGGGTCAGCATGGGGGAGGTCTTCGCCGTGCCGTACGCCCGGCTGGCGCCCTGGCCGGACGCGCTCGCCGACGTGCGGGCGGCCGGCTTCGCCGTGCTGGCGATGACGCCCGCGCCGGACGCGGTGCCGATCCAGCGGCTCGACGCCGCCGCCCGGGCCCGCTCGGCGCTGCTGCTCGGCGCGGAGGGCGCCGGGCTGAGCCGGGCGGCGATGCAGGCCAGCGACGTACGGGTGGTGATTCCGATGCGGCGCGGGGTGGACTCGCTCAACGTGGCCGCCGCCACCGCCGTGGCCTGCTGGGAGCTGAGCCGCGACGACCCGGCCCCAGGTTCCTGAGCTCGTCCTGGAACTCCGCCTCCCTACCGCGTAGTCCGTCGCACCACCAGCCCAACTCGGCCGTACCCTCGCCGCTCTGCGCGCGTTGCTGTCGCTTCAGGGACAGGACAGCAAACGCGCACAGCCGAGGAGGAGGTGTCAGCCCTTGATGGAGTTGGGTACCACCGGAACGCAGATCGAGGTGCCCGCGCCCCTGGTGAGGTCTGGCAACTGGATGCGGGTGATCTGGATCTCGGGTCGCGTGGTCCGCTTTCCGACGCTGTCGGCCTCCCTCTTGACCGGGAAGAACGGCAGTTCCAACCAGAACTTCGCGAACGCACGCCACGCGGCGGTCTCGCGCTCCGTGAGCTCGGCCACCTTGTCACTGTCGTCGAAGTCCTCGGCGATGTCCTGCTCACCAGCGATGTTGAGCGCCTTGGCGAGGATGAGCAGCATGGCTCCGAACCTGTCGCCGGGAATGGCCTTGCCGAGGCCCCATTCATTCCGGGTATCGTTCAGCCGGATTCGGTCCGTCTCGGTGATCGTCTTGTCCTGTTCACGGCCGATGATCAGACCGTCGTTGTCCTTGCCCGTCCACCAGTTGGCGAAGTAAGCACCCTGGTAGCCCTGACACAGGTAGCGATTCCTGTTCGAGTGGATTTCAAGGACGAACGTGTGAACCATGGGAAAGGTGCAGTCGAGGAGCAGGATCTGCCCTTGTGGCGGCACTGCGCTGAGAGCCTGCGTCGCCTCTTCGCCCTTGCCGGCCGGGACCGTCAGCCGCTTCCCGCTCGTGATCCCTTCCGCGAGCTCAGGGTGGAGTTTCTTCAGCTCGAACAGGATGTTGTCGGAGGTCTTGCCGCAGTTGGCCCAGTTGACGCTGCCCATGGCCATGTTGAAGCCATCTTCGCTGTGGGCTTTCACCTCGTCCATGTGGCTGGCCCCGAGGAGACCACCGGTCCTGATAATGGCGTGAGCGGCGCGTATCGTCGCCGACCAGGATGGGAAAGTTTCCTTCTTCCCCGGCCCGGACCACGCGATCAACTGGTCGCGAACCGCTTGTTTGGCGGGATTGTCGAGGGTGTCTCCGGTTGATTCCGTGAACTTGGTGAATGCGCTCTCGATATCTTGAGCGTACGGAGCCGTCGCGCCCTCGACGCTCAGGTCGGGGATCAGCAACTTGTTGATGTAGAGCAATTCAGCTCCTCGGGGTGACGTCTCGACGTTGGTGCTCGCCGACAATACCGAACAGCGACGGACCTTGGCCTTCACGAATCAATTTCTGTCGAGAATCCGTCCACAGGCCACAAGAGATCCACTCGGGATTCCCGGCAACCGCGGCGACGCGGGACCTGCCGCCGGTTGTCTCGACCCTGATCACCACCGCGATTCGCGACCTGAGCGGGCTGATGGTCGAGGCCCGTGCCCAGCTCGTCCAGCTCAACACCGAACGCGCCCTCGACCTGTGGGAGCGCTTCCTTACCTGGGCGCGCGCCCGAGACTGAGCGGCGGCCTGTGCGGGATCAGCGGTTGGGCGACGGGCGGTGCGGATTTGATATCACGGACGGTAGCGTGTCGCCCGTGTTTCCTACCGTCCGTGAGGTCCTCGCGCTCGACCCGGTTCGCCACGGCGCGCCCCGCCTGGTCGCCGGGAAGGCCGGCCTGGACCAGCCGGTGCGCTGGGTGCACGTGACCGAGGTGCCGGACATCGCCACCCTGCTGCGCGGGGGCGAGTTGGTGCTCACCACCGGCATCGGGCTGCCCGCCGACGATGACGGCCTGCGCGCATTCATCGGCGCGCTGGCCGACGTGGAGGTCTCCGGGCTGGTGGTCGAGTTGGGCCGCCGGTACCTCAGCGGCGTGCCCCGGGTGATGGTCGCCGCCGCCGAGCGGCGCGGGCTGCCCCTGGTCGAACTGCGCCGGGCCACCCCGTTCGTGCGAGTCACCGAGGCCGTGCACGCGCTGATCGTCGACGCCCAGCTCACCGAGCTGCGGGCGACCGAGGAAATCCACCAACGGTTCACCGAGCTGTCGGTCGAGGGCGCCGGCCCGGCGGAGGTGGTCCGGCAGGCCGCCGAGCTGTCCGGCTGTCCGGTGGTGCTGGAGAACCTGTCCCGGCAGGTGCTCGCGTACGACCCGGCAGGGGAGAGCGCCGAACTGCTACTGGACGGTTGGGAACAGCACTCGCGGCGGATCAGCGTGGCCGGGCGCACCGCGTACGACCCGGACAGCGGTTGGTTGGTGACCACCGTCGGGGCCCGGGGGCAGGACTGGGGTCGGCTGCTGCTGCGCTGGCCGGCGAGCGGCGAGCTGACCACCCCCGGTTGGCTCCCCGACGCGGTGACGGACCCTACGTCGGAGCACCCCGAATCGTCGCCGGGCGTCCCACCGACCCGGCTGACCATCCTCGTCGAACGGGCCGCGTCCACGCTCGCGCTGGGCCGGCTGATCCGGCGCGACGCGGAGGGGCTGGAGCGGCAGATCCACCGGACTCTGCTCACCGCCCTGCTGGACCACTCCCGCCCGGTGGACGAGGTGGCCCTGCGGGCTCGGGCGCTCGGCGTGGTGCTGGACCGCCGGCACCTGGTCGGCGTGGTGGTGCGCTACCGGGCCGACGACCCCGCTGCGGGGGGCGTACCGGGGGAGTCGGGTCCGATCGACCCGGAGGCCGGCCCCGCCCGGCTGCGCGACCTCTCCGAGGCAGTCGGGCAGGCCCTACACGATGCGAAGCTGACCGGGCTGAGTAGCGCCGTCGACGACCACGCCGTCGGCGTACTGCTCGCCCTGCCCGACCCGGCGGCCGAGGACCGGGCGCTGGCCGGGTTCGCCGCCGCGCTACGCCGCAACCGGTTGGATGCCGCCCCGCCCCGCCCGTCCGGTCCCGCCCCGTCCCGCCTCGTCGCGACCACCGCAGCCCGCCCTGCCGGGTCCGCCACCGCCGCTGCCGGTCCTTCTGGTTCTGCGGCTATCCCCGTCCCCGCCGTTGCGCCCCCGATGTCCCGGCTCACCGGGACCGGCGCGGTGATCGTCGCCGCAGGCTCCGGGGTGGGCAGCCTGCGGGAGGCCCGCCGCTCGCTGGCCGAGGCGCGGCAGGTCGCCGAAGCGGCCCGCCGGGACCGCCGGGATCTGCCGATCTTCCGGTTGCCGCACGTCGGGCTGGCCGGTCTGCTGCACCTGCTGCGGGACGAGCCACGGTTGCAGACGTTCGTCGAGCGTGAGCTGGGCGCCCTGCTGGCGTACGACGCCCGGCACCCCCGGGAGCAACTACTCGGCACCCTGCGGGCGTACCTGGAGCAGGGCCGGAACAAATCGGCGGCGGCCGTGGCGGCGCACCTGTCCCGACCCGCCTTCTACGAGCGGCTGGCCCGCATCGCCCGCATCCTCGACGCCGACCTCGACTCCGTGGAGGCATGCCTCTCCCTACACGTCGCCCTGCTCGCCCTAGACGCGGTCCGTACCCCCTGACCCACCCCGGTCCGGCTCTCACCCGGGCCCCACCCCGGTCCGGCCCCGTCCCACCCCGGTCCGGCTCTCACCCGGGTCCCACCCCGGTGATCATGAAGTTATTGTCACGACACGCCGAACCGACGGGCAATAACTCCATGATCACCGGACCGGACCGGACCGGACCGGACCGGACCGGGGCCGGGGCGGGGCCGGGGCGGACCGGGGCCGGGGCGGGGCCGGGGCGGGTGGGGTCAGGTTAGGGCGGTTAGGGCTTTGGCGTAGGGGGTGGGGATGTGGTTGGGGCCGCCCGGGGTGAAGACGTCCGAGGTTGCGGCCGCTGACCAGGCTGTTTCCGGGACTGCGTTGACGAGGGCGCGGATCACCGGGGCGTCGCGCCACTGGTCCTGCTCGGCCAGCAGGCTGAGTGCCACCACCGATTCCTCGACCTCGCCGACGCACTCGAACGGCTTGTGCCCGTCCACGCCGAGCAGTTCCCGGTACCCGGGGATCTGGGATTCGTCGGCCAGTAGGTCGCCGCCGAAGATGTGGGTGACCCGCTCGCGGGGCATGAACGGCGCCATGGCGAGGAAGACGAAGCGGCACTTGGGGCAGTTCCGGCACCAGCGCGCGCTTGCGTCGTGCAGCTTGAACGCGGCGTTGCAGCTGGTCACCACGTCGTCGTAGCGGGTGAACTCGGCGAAGAGCCGGGCGATGTGCAGCTCGGACAGCGAGCGCAGCAGCGAGAAGTACGGCTCGGTCAGCCCCGCGTGCTCGGCCAGCGCCGCCCGCAGCAGCCCCTCCGCCTCAACCCCCTTGGACCACTGGTGGTTGATTTCGTGCCCGTTCCAGACCAGGTTCGGGTCGGACGCGGAGCGCTCGTTGGACATCACCACCGGGCCGAGCCCGTTGAGTACCGCCGTGGCGACCGCGATCAGCGAGTTGATCGCGGTGACCGGAATATGCCCGTTGCGCGCGCCGGCGGCGTTGAGGTCGAACAGGGCCGGGTCGATCCGCCGCCGGGCGGCGAGGGGGGCCAGCCCGGACGCCTCGTTGATCGAGACGATGACGTGGTTCGGGTTCACCGAGAACGGCACCGGGTCGAGGCCGGCCCGGCGCAGTGCCTCCAGGCTGACGATGGAGTCCTTGCCGCCGCCGACGGCCGACAGGGGGCGCCGGTCGGAGTTGTCGTACTCGCGGGCGGGCGACACCGTGCCCGGGGGGACCTGCGGGGTCAGCTCCAGCACGTGGGGGAGCTGATTGCGGTACGCGTACTCGGCGAGGCCCTTGGTGTAGACGGCGGTGACCAGCTCAGCGGCGGCCGGGCCGAGCGGTGCCGGCAGCACCAGCCGGGGCGGGGCGGCGGCCTTGTAGTAGCTGACCCCGGCGACCACGTGCAGCAGCTCCAGGACCCGGCCCAGGGTCGCCACCGTGGCGTCCGACGGCGGCTCGGCCGGCAGCGGCAGGGTGATCACCTCGGTGAACCGCTGCTCGCCGTCGGGGCCGGTCAGGGCGTAGTCGAACAACGCCTCGCCGGTGGCGAGGTCGATCGAGTAGGACGGAAAGGTGAAGGCGTCCATCCGCCGGAGCTGCTCGTTGGGCACACGCCATACTAGGCCCTGGTTCGTCCGGCCGTGTCCGGCTGCGCCGGACCGGGCCGCCCCACCGACCCCTGAGCCCGAGGAGAACTTCTGTGCGCCTGTCTGACCTGCGCGGACGTACCGTCGCCGTCTGGGGGGCCGGCCGGGAGGGCCGGGCGGCGGTGACCGCGATCGCCGCGCACGGCCCGGCCGGCCTGGTCGTCGTCGACGACAGCGCCAACTTCCTCGCACTGCCGTGGGAGGGTCCGCTGGCCGAGGCGGCCCCGCTGGTCACCGGCGAGGAGGGCTTCGCCCGGCTGGCCGCCGCCGACGTGGTGGTCCGCTCGCCCGGTGTGCCGAACACCCACCCGTGGGCGGTCGAGCTGCGCCGCCGGGGCGTCACGGTCACCCAGGGCAGCGCGCTGTGGATGGCCGACCACGCCCGGCGCACCGTCGGGGTTACCGGCAGCAAGGGCAAGTCCACCACGTCGAGCCTGATCAGCCACCTGCTCACCGCAGTCGACCGGCCGAACGTCTTCGGCGGCAACATCGGCGTGCCCCTGCTCGACCTGCCGGAGGCAGACCTGTACGTGCTGGAGCTGTCCAGTTACCAGTGCACCGACCTGACCGACTCGCCCCGGATCGCGGTGGTCACCGCGCTCTTCCCCGAGCACCTGGACGCGCACGGCGGCGAGCGGGAATACTACCGGGACAAGCTCAATCTGCTGGCACACGAGCCGGAGACGGTGGTGGTCAACGGAGCCGACCCGCGGCTCGCGGCAGAGCTGGGCGACCGGCCGGCCGTGCGCGCTGGCTCCCCGGACACCACCCACGTTGCCCCCGGGCCGGACGGCGCGCCCTGGTTCCACCTCGGCGGCCGGCCGCTCTTCCCCCGCGCGGTGCTGCCCCTGGTGGGGCGGCACAACGAGGGCAACCTCTGCGTCGCCCTCGCCGTGCTCGACGCCCTCGGCGTCGACGTGTCGGCTCGCAAGGACACCCTCGCCGTGGCGGTCGCCGGGTTCCAGGGACTGGCCCACCGGCTCACCGAGATCGTCGACCCGTCCGGGCTGACCTTCGTCGACGACACCCTGGCGACCAGCCCGTACGCGGCGATGCACGCGATCGACGCGTACGAGGGGCGGCCCTTGACGGTGATCGTCGGGGGCGCTGATCGGGGGCTGGACTACACGCCGCTGCGGGAGCACCTGGCCGAGCGGGAGATCACCGTGCTCGGCGTTCCCGACAGCGGGGAGCGGATCGTGGCCGCACTCGCCGGGTTGCCGCAGGTGCGTACCGAGGTGGTGGAGGACCTGGTCGCCGCGGTGCGCCGGGCCCGGGAACTGACCCCCGCCGGCGGGGTGGTGCTGCTCTCGCCGGCCGCGCCGAGCTACGGCCGGTTCCGCAACTTCGAGCACCGCTCCGAGGTATTCGCCGAGGCGGTCCGGGACACCGCCGTGGACCCTGCGCGCTACAGATCTTGAATGGTCAGGTCGTGTCGGGTTCGAGTGTCAGGCCGGTGTGAGCGAGAAAGCTGTCGAGTAGGTCGTTGTGGTACTGGATGCTCTTGAGTCGGTTCTTGATGATCGCGAGGAGCTGGTCGACGCTGGCCGGGCCGGTAACAGGTCAACCCGGCGATCGAGACGCGGCCGGAGCCCTTGCCCGACACCGGAACCACGGGGGTGTGCCCGCGCCGTCCCCAGGTGCGTGCCTTCGATGGGCGAAGCGTCTGACCGGCCTCGTCTTCGAAGACCAGCCACGCCTGCCGCTGCGCCGCTACCGTTTTCCCGCCGGCCACGTCTCCCGCCGCCAGGTGACGATCGCGGCCTCGTCCCGCTCGACCGCACGACGCGCGGGGACCTGCACCGACCAACCCAACCGGTACATGACGTTCGCCGTGCCACGCAGCGTGTACCGGGTGTGGAACATCCGGGCGATCAGGTCCGACACCCGGGCCAGGGTCCACCGCTGATCGGTGCCGAAACCGTGCGTCGCCGGCCCTCCTGAAGGGCATCAGCCAGCCGCCGCAACCGGCCCTCATCCAGACGGCACCGAGACCCACCCGGCCCCTTCGACGCCAATGCCTGCTCACCACCAGCCCGCCACCGTTTGCGTCACCCGTACACCGCCGTCTGCGACACCCGCAGCCGGCGGGCGACCTCCGACACCGACACACCCTGGGCGAACCACCCCGGCCGCCTGATGTCGTACCGCCTCACGCTCGCCCGCCCCCGCGCGGACAACCCGCCTCCATCGGGATACCTCATCCCATCGATCTACCCAGCCCACACCCGTCACACCAGACCACATCGGACGAACCTGGCCACCAAGCCAGCCGAAAGATCAAGTGACGTTGGAGTACTAGGCTCAGTGAGCAGGTGAATGTCGCGGGTGGGGTGGCTCCCCACCGGGGCTAGAGTGTTCCACCGGGGGGGCCCAGCGATGGGCCGGCATGTGGAGGTACGGCCATCGAAAGCCAGAACAGTGGCGAGTCGCACGGCGTGTCGCGCTCAAGCAACCAGTCGGGCACCGCCGCCAACCCGTCCAGCGGTGGTCAGGTAGATCCGTCCGGTTATGCCGCCATCCGGTCCGTGTTGCGCATCCAACCGTTCCGCAGGCTCTGGATCGTGCTCGGCGCGGCCTCTTTCGGCGACTGGTTCGGCCTGCTGGCCACCTCGGTCTTCGCCGCCTCCCAGGTCCAGGGCAGCACCGCCCAGGGCGCGGCCTTCGGTGGCGTCATCGCCATCCGGCTGCTGCCCGCGCTGGTGCTCGGGCCGATCGCCGGCGTGCTCGCCGACCGGTTCGACCGCCGCTGGACGATGGTCATCTGCGACCTGCTCCGGTTCGTGCTCTTCGCCTCGATCCCGCTGGTGGCGCTCTCCGGCGTCAGCGGCGGGATGGTGGTCCTCTGGGCGACCGTCGGCACCTTCTTGATCGAGTCGATCACCCTGATCTGGATCCCGGCTAAGGAGGCCGCGGTTCCCAACCTGATCCCGCGCGCCCGGCTGGAAGCGGCCAACCAGCTCACGCTGATCACCACCTACGGCCTCACCCCAATCCTTGCGGCGCTGGTGGCCGCGGCGCTCGACCGCAGCGTCCGGGCCGTCGCCGGCGGCGACCTCGGCTGGGCGGAGCCCGCCCAGCTCGCGCTCTGGGTCAACTCCTTCTCCCGGCTAGCCACCGCCCTCGTGGTGGCGTTCGGGATCAAGGAGATCAGCGAGGCCCAGCGCGGCGAGACGGAGCGTGCCGAGCAGAGCATGTTCCGTCAGTTCTCCGAGGGCTGGAAGTACATCGGCCAGACCCCGCTCGTCCGCGGCCTGGTGCTCGGTATCTTCGGCGCGTTCGCCGGCGGCGGCATCGTGATCGGCACGGCGAAGTTCTTCGCCGCCTCGCTCGGCGCCGGCGACGCCGCCTTCTACCTGCTCTTCGGCGCCATCTTCATCGGCCTGGCCCTCGGCCTCGGCCTCGGCCCGATGATCGTCAAGGAAATGTCCCGGCGACGCTGGTTCGGCATGAGTATCGTGCTGGCCAGCGCATCCGTGATGACCCTCGCCTTCGCCGTCCACCTGTCCATGGCGATCGTCGGCGCGGTGCTGGTCGGCGCGGGCGCCGGCATGGCCTTCCTCGCCGGCACCACGCTGCTGGGCGGCGAGGTCGCCGACGAGGTGCGCGGCCGGGTCTTCGCGGTGGTGCAGATCGGCACCCGGCTGGTGCTGATCCTGGCCATCGGGCTGAGCAGCCTGCTGGTCGGCGTCGGTGGCTCGCGCCGGTTGGCCATCGCCGACCTCGGCATCTCCGTGTCCTCCACCCGGCTGCTGCTGCTCGCCGCGGGCGCGGCCGGCATCTTCGCCGGGATCAGCGCGTTCGGCCAGATGGACGACAAGAAGGGCGTGCCGGTCCTCGCCGACCTCTGGGGCTCCATCCGTGGCCGCCCGCTGATGCCGGCCGAGCCGTTCGTGTCTGCCGGGCTCTTTGTGGTCTTTGAGGGCGGCGAGGGCGCCGGCAAGTCCACCCAGCTCGCCGCGCTCGCCGAGCGGCTGGGCGGCCGGGGCCGTGACGTGGTGGTCACCCGCGAGCCGGGGGCGACCGCGATCGGCCAGCGGATCCGGTCGCTGGTGCTGGACACCTCAGGCGCCGAGGCGCCGTCGGCGCGCGCCGAGGCGCTGCTCTACGCCGCCGACCGGGCGCACCACGTGGCCGCCGTGGTTCGGCCCGCGCTGTCCCGGGGTGGGGTGGTGATCAGTGACCGGTACGTCGACTCGTCTCTGGCCTACCAGGGCGCTGGGCGGACGCTCCCGGTAGACGAGGTCTCCTGGCTTTCTTCCTGGGCAACCGGAGGGCTCAAGCCCGACATCGTGGTGCTGCTGGACATCGAGCCGCAGACCGGCCTGTCCCGGGTGGCCACCCGCAGCCGGAGCGCCGACCGGCTGGAGGCTGAGTCGGTCGCCTTCCACGACCGGGTCCGGTTCGCTTTTCTCGACCTCGCAGCCACCGACCCGAAGCGCTACCTGGTGCTTGACGCGTCCCGTCCCGCTGAAGAGATCACCGGGCTGGTGGTCAGCCGGATCGAGGAGATGCTCGGCACGCCGGGCGGCATCGTGCACCCCCGTCCGGCCCAGGGCCCCGACACCTCGGTGCAGCCCGAGTTATCCGACGCGGAGCTGGTGACGCTGGAGCATCGGACCTGATGCCCGACGTCTTCGCCGACCTGGTCGGTCAGGACGAGGCGGCCGTTGGTCGGGTTGTAGCGGCGGCGCAGGATCCACAGGCATCGCTACAGGAGCGTAGGGGGTCTGTGGATCTAAGGGCCCTGTCTCACATTCGGCTCTGTCTCATATTCGGTGGTGACGGAGGGTGCTGCTATCCGAGGAGGATGCGGTGGCGGAGCAGGGTGAAGCCCGCTCGTCCGTGCATTTGACGTGCGATCCGTTTGGTTTTGGTGTTGAGGGGGTCACGTCCGCGCTGGTGGTGTAGGAGACGGCCATCGCGGGATCCGGTTTGATGTTGGGCGGCGATCGGGGTGGGTTCGGCCTGGTCGGTGGCGTGTTGGTGTGGTGGGACGATGACGAGTCGGGCTTTGGCGAGGATTTCCAGGCCCATGTAGCGGCGTCCTTCGATCCACTCATCGGTCTGTTCGGCTAGGACTGCGCCGACGAGGCGGATGATCGCGGGCCGGTTGGGGAAGATCCCGACGACGTCGGTGCGGTGGCGGATTTCCTTGTTCAACCGTTCCTGAGGATTGTTCGACCAGATCTGCCGCCAGATCTCACGCGGGAACCCGGTGAAGGCCAGCAGGTCGTCGCGGGCGTCGGCGAGGTGCTCGGCGGCGGCCGGGAACTTCGCCTCGATGGTGGTCACGACCCGCTGGAACTGGGCGTGGACGGCCTCGGTGTCGGGCTGGTCGAAGATCGTCCGCACGAGGGTCGCGATCCATGGCTGCGCTGATTTCGGGACCTTGGTGAGCAGGTTGCGCAGGTAGTGGGTGCGGCAGCGTTGCCAGGCGGCACCGGGCAGGGCGGCGCCGACCACGCTGACGAGACCGCGGTGGGCGTCGGAGATGACCAGTTGGACATCGGTCAGACCACGGGCGGTCAGGCTGCGTAGGAACGCCAGCCAGCCGGCGCCGTCCTCTTCGGAGGCGTCGACGAGGCCGCCGCCCGTCCCGTGCGCGGTTGCCGTGGCAGCGCCACGGGACGGGCGGCCGGCTACGTCTGGTCGGTCACCCGCCGGTGCCGCCTGTCCTCGCCGATGTCGGGCCTGGTGCCGGCGTATGACGTGGCACCGGGGTACGGCGTGGTGCCGGGCGCCGGCCGCGAGGAGCCCACCCATTCCGCCTGCGGGGCCGGGGCCGACTCCCGGAACGGGCTCTGCTCGGCGGTGATGTCGTTCCCCGACCCGGCGTTCGTACCGGGAATCGTGCCGGGTGCGGCGACCGTGCCGGGGGCCGAGTCGGCGTCCGTACCAGGGGCCGTGCCGGCGTCGGCACCGGCGGCCGAATCCGTCGTCGAAACCGTTTCCGTCCGGCGCGCAGGACGGGCTGACTTGACCGGGGTCCAGGCGAACGCCAGGCAGCCGCCCACCAGGGCGAGCAGCATCCCGACGAAGAACCCGCCCAGGTTCGAGGTCAGCCAGGAGACCAGGGCGAGCACCAGGGAGATCAGCGCATAGAAGACCCGCTGGGGCGGGTGGGCCACCAGCAGCACGCCGCAGAGCAGCAGGATGACCGGCACGAGGTAGCCGGCCAGCCCCTGCGGCCCGATGTGCAGGATCACCGGCAGCGGCGCGCGTAGGGTCACGAGCATCTCGGCGCCGCCGAGGACGACCAGGAACCCGCCCCAGAAGGGGCGGGTGCGCCGCCAGGCCCGAAACCGGCCTTTCGCCCGGCCACTGCGCGCCGTGCCGTTTCCGGCGGTGTGCACCCTGCCGTTTCCGGCGGTGTACACCGTGCCGTCCTCGGCGGTGCGCGCCGCGCCAGCGTCGGTCATCTCAGCACCCTTCGGAGGTGAACCGCATCCGCAGGTTCGGCAGGGTGAAGACCGCCGCCGTGGTTGCGTAGTTGTTCTGCCGAAGGTCGTTGATGACCACCGTGTCCGCCTGCTGGCCGAAGACACCCGGGTTGCCCCGGACGCCGGGAACCTTGTCCAGGGTGCTGGCGTCCTGACCGATGCTGATCTTCTTGAACGAGGCGTTGCCGGCGATTTCGTCCGAGTCCACGACCAGGGTGCGGGCACTCACCGGCTTTCCGTTGTTGCCGGCGGTGATCTTCATGTACATGCCGCCGAGGTTGATGCTCTGGCAGAGATTGGTCAGCTCGGCCTTGTCGATCGCCGAAACGATCACGATGACCTGGCCGCCCGTATCGCCCTGGTTGGGGCTGTCCTCGATCATCTCATCGAGGGTGGCGAACTGCTCGAACCCGGTTCCGTCGAGCTTGTCGGCGGTGACGACGAAGGGCATTCCGGAGATCGCGAACTGCGCGCCGAGCACCCCCTGGGCGGTCAGCAGCACCATTCCGGCGGCACCCACGCCGACGGCTGCCAGGCTGACTGCGAACCGCCGCCAGCGCACGCCGCTCTGGGGCGGGCCCGGCTCGATGGATACGGTGTCGTCCGACATGACGGCTCCTCTTCGAGATCGAGTTATCCCCGACAATGCGAGCGACGCCGCCGATCGCGGGGATGATCTGATTTGCCTGCACGTTGTGCGGTGAGGTCGGTGCACCGCGAAGTTACCGCCGAGTAAACGTCGGGTCAACTTCGATGCCCGGTGGATCCGGTCGATCTGCGAAATATTGCCAATGGTGAGAAACCGCGGCGGTTTCTGATCGAGATCGGCGGTTCGGTCAGGCGTTCCGCCGGGGCGGGCGTGCCGGGTCGGCCGCGCAGGGTGCGGTGACACCGGGCGTGGCGTCCGCGTCGGCGGCCCGGGCGGCCCGCCCGCCGGCGGCCGGGCCGAGGAACGGGGCCGTCATGGCGTACGTCAGGGCCGGCAGGAGTTGGGGCAGTTCCGCGGCGCGCCCCTGGGCGACCCGCTGCCGGACGGTGGTGTGGATACCACCGACCACCGCCGTCACCAGCAGTTCGCCGTCGGCTTCGGACAGCGGCGCGCGGGGGCGGGCCGGGCGGAAGAACCGGTGGAACTCCGCCAGCAGCAGATCGCGCTCACCCCGGGCGGCCGGACCCGCGGCGTCGATCTCCACGAGCGCCATCCGGGCGAAGCCGGGGACGCTGGCCAGCACCTCCAGCAGCGTCCGAAGGGCGGCCCGGGCGGCGTCGGTCCACTCCGGCCCCGCCTCGTGGTACGCGTCGTCCATCAGGCGCAGCAGAACGGCCGTGCCGTGCCGGTAGGTGGCCAGAAAGGCGTCCTCCTTGCCGGCGAAGAGGGCGTAGAAGGCGGGCCGGGTCACCCCGGCCGCCCGGCAGATGTCGGTGACCCGCGCGTTGTCGTACCCGCTGGCCGCCACCTCGTGGACGAGCCCGTCGAAGAGTCGGTCGCGTTGGGTCGCCGCGACCGCCTCGGCCGACAGGCGGCGCGGACCGCGTTTGATCGCCCGCTCAGGATCACGCCCGAGGCGGGCTCCCGGCAGTGGCGTCGTACCAGGCGCCGGGTGCGGTGCGACCGACATTTACATCGACCTTCCTGAATATTGACTTTGCGACTCTCGGGGGTTTATAACTTCATCACGTTCAGTTCCCGCTAGCTAACCCATGGTCATCTTTGCCGGATGGCCGCACCGGGCAGTGCCGAGGGAGGGCTCGATGGTCGTCATTATCGCTGACGGCAGGCGCGTCCCCAAGGGCGGAAAGACGCAGGTGGCGCGGCTGCGTCGCAGTGCGCCAGCCGGCCTCGGTCGCTGACCGGCCAGGGCCGTCGGACCGGCTTGCCGGGTTCCGTCGCATCGGCCCGCCGACCCCGTACCCGATCTCTACCCGTCGCCCACCCCGGGCGGCGTCGATCCCGTCGCCCGCTCCAGGCGGCGTTCACCCCGTCGCCCCACACCGGGCGGCGTTCACCCCGTCGTCGCCGTTCCCGGCGACGGGCCACCGGCCGCGGGCGTCTCCCGAGGCCGCCCGTCAGCGGTCGTCCGGCCGCGCCCGGTTCGTGCCGGGCGTGATGATCCGCCGGTCCGACCGTCATCCCACCACCCCCGGAAGGAACCACCATGATCAAGTACGGACGCGCCGCCGTCGGCCTCGCCGCCGTCGCGCTGCTCGGCTCCCTCGTCGCGGCGGCCCCCGCTGCCGCCGACCCGTCCCTCGCCAGCAACGTGCTCACCACCGGCAGTGCGGGCGGCACCGCGGTCGCGGTCGGGGACACCCTCCAGGCCAACCTGCAGGCCAGCAGCTTCGCCACCTTCTACTCGTCCGCCACCGGCACCAGCGGCGTGAAGTGCGCCGCGTCCGCCTTCACCGCGAAGGTGCTGACCAACCCGATCAAGCCGGGGACCGCCACCGAGAGCCTCACCGGGCAGACCTTCGGCACCTGCACCACCAACGTGATCGGCACGCTCGGGGTGAACAGCGTGGTCATCAACAACCTGCCGTACTCCGTCTCCGTCACCAGCGCCGGCGTGGTCACCCTCACCGGCTCGATCCAGAGCACCGTCTCCCTGCGCACCCTGCTCGGCAACATCACCTGCGTCTACAAGGCCAGCAGCATCACCGGGGCGGCGGCCAACGCCACCACCTCGATCGCCTTCACCAACCAGCCCTTCACCAAGTCCACCGGGCCGGGCACCTGCTTCGGGACGGCGTACTTCAGTGCGACGTACTCCCCGGTCAAGGACACCACCCAGGGGGGCGCGACCGTCTACGTGAACTGATCGCACACCCACGGCCGGCGTCCGACACCCCGTCGGGCGCCGGCCCGTGCCGTGCCGGTCAGCCGGCGGCGAGAACGGCGTGCAGGGCACGCATCGACCGGACCGTCGAGCGGATCTCCTGGAGGTGGCGGCCGGGGGTGAGCGTCGGCTCGGGCAGCCGGGCCAGGTCGGGCACCGCCGGGTCGACGCCGACGGTCTCGATTCCACATCCGTACGGCACGGCGAGGGTACGCAGCGCGTCGCAGTGCTGGAACGGCACGTAGATCGGCGCGGTGACCGTCAGCACCGGGTCACCGGGGGAGAGTCGCACGTGCTCGGCCCAGAACCGCTGGGTGTCGGCCGTGTGTGCCCTGCGGCGGTCCGGCTCGCTGGACGGGGCGGCGAGCACCCGCACCGGAGGTAGCCCTGCCGGCCAGTAGGTCCGCCAGGACCAGCAGTGGTGGGGGTGCCCGGCGTCCACCCCGTCGGACGCGGCCGGCTCGGCCACCCCGAACGCCAACCGGACCGCCGCGTCGAGGGCGTCGACCTCGGTGTCGCAGCCCGCGACGCCCGCCTCGGCCAGCATCCGCAGCTCGGCCTCCGACAGCGGCCGGAAGCTGCCCAGCACGGCCACCTCGCCGGCCACCTCTGTGCCGGAGCGCAGCAGGTGCGCGGCGTAGGCGACCCGCCGCAGGCAGGCGTGCGCCAGCCCGCCGAGCACGGCCAGGTGGGCGTACGCCGGGCGGTTCGGCGGGACGGGGCGGACCAGGCCGAGCGCGGCCGACACGGCGAGCACCAGCCGCGCGGTCCGGGGAGCGAGAGCCGGCTCCCGCGCCTCGGGACGTTCCCGGCCACCCCGGAAGTCCCAGTGCCCGGCGGAGAAGTCGTCCAGCCCGGTGAGCACCGTCGCGAGGTCACCGGCCGGCCAGGTCCCGCCGAAGTGCCCGACCAGCTCGCGCAGCGGCGCCGACGTCACCCAGGACCGCACGCCGTCGAGGATCTCCGTCGGGGTCGTGCCCGCCTCGCCGTTCGGCAGTGGCACGTCGGGGATGATCCGCACCCGGCGGATCGTACCGGCGATCGGGGGCCCGGTCGTGACGGCGGCGTGCGGTCGGCGTGCCGCCGGCCACCCGCTGCGGATCGAGTCGCCGAATCCACCACCGGCCACCGGAATCGCCAACGAAGTAGCCATCAGGCCCCGGAAATCGTGGCGACCGGTTGACGCCCTGTCAGGCGGTGACCGGGCGTGCACTACACAGTGGCAGTTGTCTCCGCCCTGCCGCGATGGGAGTGTGCGGGGACCGCCAACCGCCCTTGGAGGGTGCGACGATGACCGACGATCTGCTGGCCCGACACCGGGCTGTGCTGCCGTCCTGGATGCCGCTCTACTACGCCGAGCCGATCGAGTTGGTCTCCGGCTCCGGTCGCCGGGTCACCGACGCACGGGGCCGCAGTTACCTGGACTTCTTCGGTGGCGTGCTGACCAACATGATCGGCTACGACATCCCGGAGATCCGCGAGGCCGTCGAGCGGCAGCTCCGCACGGGCATCGTGCACAGCTCCACCCTCTACCTGATCCGCCAGCAGGTCGAGCTGGCCGAGAAGATCGCCCGGCTCTCCGGCATCCCGGACGCCCGGGTCTTCTTCACCAACTCCGGCACCGAGGCCAACGAGGCCGCCCTGCTGGCCGCCACGAACCACCGCCGTTCGCACCAGATCCTCGCCGTGCGTAACAGCTACCACGGCCGGTCGTACGCGACGATGGGCGTCACCGGCAACCGGGGCTGGTCGGCCAGCGCGCTCAACCCGCTCCAGGTGGCGTGGCTGCACTCCGGCGAGCGGCTGCGCGGCCTGCTGGCCCGGCTCGACCCCGCCGACCGGGTCGCCGCGGCGGTGGAAGATCTGCGCGAGGTCCTCGCCACCCAAACCACCGGGGACGTCGCCTGCCTGATCGCCGAGCCGATTCAGGGGGTCGGTGGCTTCGTGCACGGCCCGGACGGCCTCCTCGCCGCCTGGAAGGAGGTGCTCGACTCCCACGGCATCCTGCTGGTCTGCGACGAGGTGCAGACCGGGTGGGGGCGCACCGGCGAGCACTTCTGGGGGTACGAGGCGCACGGCGTCACCCCGGACCTGATCACCTTCGCCAAGGGCATCGGCAACGGCTACGCGCTGGCCGGGGTGGTCGGTCGCGCCGACGTCATGGAGTCGGTGCCGGCGATCAGCTTCTCCACCTTCGGCGGCAACCCGGTCTCCACGGCCGCCGGCAACGCCGTCCTGGACTATCTGCTCGACCATGACCTCCAGGCCAACGCGGCCCGTACCGGCGCGATCCTCGCCGACGGCCTGCGCGCCGCCGTGGCCAGCCTCGACCACGTCGCCGAGGTGCGCGGGAAGGGCCTCATGCTCGGCGTCGAGTTCGTCCGGCCGGGCACCACCGAGCCCGACCCGACGCTGACCGCGCGGGTCTTCGAGGCGTGCCGGGCCGGGGGCCTGCTCGTCGGCAAGGGCGGGCTGTACGGCAACGTGCTGCGGATGGGCCCGCCGCTGACCCTCACCGAGGACGAGGCCCGCGAGGGCCTGGCCATCCTGGTCGACGCGATCCATACCGCGACCGGCACCGCGACCGCGACGACCGCCACGGCGAGGGTGACGGCGTGACCGCACCGGCAGGCGGGCCGTTGATCGGCCACTTCGTCGACGGCAGGCGGGTCGACGGCACGTCCACCCGGCGCGGGGACGTCTTCGACCCGGCCACCGGCCGGCGTACCGCGCAGGTGGCGCTGGCCTGCGCCGCGGACGTGGCGGTCGCGGTGCGGGCTGCCGGCCACGCCGCGCGGACCTGGCGGGACGCCTCCCTGGCCCGGCGGACGGCCGTGCTGTTCGCCTTCCGTGAGCTGGTCGCCGCCCGCCGGGACCGGCTCGCCGAGGTGATCACCGCCGAGCACGGCAAGGTGCTCGCCGACGCCGCCGGCGAGGTGCAGCGCGGCCTGGAGGTCATCGAGTACGCCTGCGGCATCTCCTCGGCCCTGCGCGGCGGGTTCAGCGAGAACGTCTCGACCGAGGTCGACTCGTACAGCCTGCGCCAGCCGCTCGGGGTGGTGGCGGTGATCTCCCCGTTCAACTTCCCGGTGATGGTGCCGCTGTGGTTCGTCCCGGTCGCGGTGGCCTGCGGCAACGCGGTGGTGCTCAAGCCGTCCGAAAAAGATCCCGGGGCGGCGCTGCTGCTGGCCGAGTGGTTCGCCGAGGCCGGCCTGCCCGACGGGGTGCTCAACGTGGTGCAGGGCGACGCCGAGGCGGTCGACGCGCTGCTCGACCACCCCGACGTGCGGGCGGTGTCCTTCGTGGGCTCCACCCCTGTCGCCCGGTACGTGCACCAGCGCGGCACCGCCGCCGGCAAGCGGGTGCAGGCCCTCGGCGGGGCGAAGAACCACATGGTGGTGCTCCCCGACGCCGACCTGGACCTGGCCGCTGACGCGGCGGTCAGCGCCGGGTTCGGCTCGGCGGGGGAGCGGTGCATGGCGATCTCCGCGCTGGTCGCGGTCGAGCCGGTCGCCGACGCCCTGGTGGCACGGATCGCCGAGCGGATGGCCCGACTGCGCACCGGTGACGGGCGGCGCGGCTGCGACATGGGCCCCCTGGTGACCGCCGCGCACGCGGCGAGGGTGCGCTCCTACGTCGAGGCCGGGGTGGCCGCCGGGGCGGTCCCCGTGGTCGACGGGCGGGACGTCACCCCGGACGGGGACCCCGACGGGTTCTGGCTCGGCCCGACGCTGTTCGACCGGGTCACCCCCGACATGTCGATCTACACCGACGAGATCTTCGGCCCGGTGCTCGGCGTCGTCCGGGTCAGGTCGTACGACGAGGCGGTTGACCTGGTCAACGCCAACCCGTACGGCAACGGCACGGCGATCTTCACCAACGACGGTGGCGCGGCCCGGCGCTACCAGCACGAGGTGGAGGTCGGCATGGTCGGCATCAACGTGCCGATCCCGGTGCCGATGGCGTACTACTCGTTCGGCGGCTGGAAAGCTTCCCTCTTCGGCGACCTGCACGCCCACGGCGCAGACGGGGTGGCCTTCTTCACCCGGGGCAAGGTGGTCACCAGCCGGTGGCTGGATCCCCGCCACGGCGGGGTCAACCTCGGCTTCCCCACCCAGACCTGAGTAGTCGCAGCAGCCCCGCCCCGGCCAGGTACGCCACCAGCGCCGGGGCGGGTAGCCCCACCGGCTCGGGCGTGGCCTCCGGGGTGATGCTGTTGACCAGCAGGCCCGCCGTCACGGCGACGTACCCGGCGGCCACCGGCGTCATCCGGGCCGGGCGGCCAGTCGCCCCGCCCTCGGCCGGGGGGTGCCGGCCGGACCGTGCCTCGATCGGCCCGAAGACGGCGATCAGCCCGCCCAGCACCACGGCGAGCAGCAGCAGCCACGGCACCCGCCAGGCGAACCACGCCGCCGTCCCGACCGCCGGGGTGGGCAGCAGGCCGACCGCGTCCAACAGCCCGATCAGCAGCAGGGCGGCGGTGAGGTGCCAGAGGAACACGGTCAGCACCACGGAGTTGACCGCGATCACCGCCCGCCACGGGCCGGGCCGGCGCAGCCACCGCTCCGCCGGGTTCCGAAGCAGCAGGATCAGCCCGAGCTGGGCGGTGGCCAGGGCGAGCAGCGCCAGGCTCGGCGGGCTGGTGTTGTCCGGCCGCTGGCCGGGCACGTGCAGCATGGTCACCGGGTACGGCCCGAGCGTGGTGAGCAGCAGCAGCGCCCCGAACCCGCCGACCAGCAGGGCCACCGCGGCCCGCCGAGAGGTCGGCAGGGGGTGCCGGGCGCGGCCCGCTTGCCGGCCCTCGGCGGGGCGGGTGCCCGCATACGCGTCGTACCAGGCGAAGCCGATCTGGTGCACGGCGAGCCAGCCGGCCAGGTAACTGCCGGTGGCCAGCGCCGTCGGGCCGGTCAGTCGCCCCAGGTCGCCGAGGGCGACCAGGCCCACCAGCGCCACCGGCACGGCCAGCCCGAAGCGGCGGTGCAGCGCGTGCGTCAGTGGGGTGAGGGCCACCGCGGCCAGGTAGGGGATGAGGAACCACAGCGGGATGGTGGCGGACCAGACCACCTGGCGGAGCTGGGCTGCCTCGATGCCCCACAGGCTGGCTCCCGCCGCGCCGATGGCCAGGACCACCAGCAGGGCGGTGGTCGGTGCCACCAGCCGGGCGCTGCGGTCGAGCAGCCAGCCGGAGGCGTCGCCGCCCCGGGCCCGGCGCGCGGTCAGCGAGGCGGCGTTGGCGAACCCGCCGACCAGGAAGAACACCGGAAGCACCTGGGCGACCCAGGTCAGCGGGTATGCCCACGGCAGGTCGCCGAGCGCCGAGTGGCCGGTCGGTCGGCCGGTGGCGTCGCGGCCGACGACCGTGACGCTCCAGTGACCGATGACGACCATGACGATCGCGACCGCGCGGAGCAGGTCGACGTAGCGCTCGCGCCCGGCCGGCGTGTGGTCGGCGAGCTGCCGGAGCCGGCGCATGGGCCCAGGCTATGCCAGGGCGGCGTGGCCGGTGGTGATAACGGTTCGGCGGACAGGCTTGAAGTCGACGCCCTCCTGTCGTAGAAATTCTTCAGCAGCATCTGCTTAGTTGAAGACAACCAACAGATACCCCCACCGCACGCCTCGTCCGGAAGCCGCCACCCCCTTGATCGGCGGCCACCCGTAACGACCCGAGGAGAGACCATGAACAGGCGCGACATCCTTCGGCGCAGCGCCGCCGCCGGCCTGCTTGCCACCCCCGCCGCCGGTTTGCTCGCCGGCTGCGCCTCCTCCGGCGGCGACGACTCCGCCGACGCGAAGGCATACAAGGGCACCAAGTCCGCGCAGAACCCGCTCGGGGTCGCCGAGGACGCCCCGCTCGAGGTGGTGATCTTCAACGGCGGTTTCGGCGAGGACTACGCCAAGGCCCACGAGGCGATGTACACCGCGAAGCACCCGAAGGCCAAGATCAAGCACTCGGCCACCACGGAGATCAGCAAGACCCTCCAGCCGCGCTTCGTCGACGGCACCCCGCCGGACGTGGTGAACAACTCCGGCGCCGGCCAGATCGACTTCAACGGCCTGGTCTCCCAGAACGCCCTGGCCGACCTGGGCGAGCTGCTGGCCGCCCCGAGCCTCGACATCCCCGGCAAGACCGTCAAGGACACCCTGCTGCCGGGCGCGGTCGAGGTCGGCTCGTACGACGGCCGGTTCCTGGTGATGAACTACACCTACACCGTCTACGGCATCTGGCACTCCACCAAGCTCTTCGCCGACCGGGGCTGGGAGTACGCGAAGACCTGGGACGAGCACATCGCCCTGTGCAAGAAGATCAAGGCCGCGGGCATCGCCCCCTGGACGTACGCCGGCAAGCACCCCCGCTACATGAGCTGGCCGGTGATCTCCACCGCGATCAAGTTCGGCGGCCCCTCGGTCGCCACCGCGATCGACAACCTGGAGCCGAACGCCTGGAAGTCCGACGGGATGAAGGCCGCGGCCGACGCCTGGCACCAGATCGTCAAGGACAAGTTCATCCTCGACGGCACGCCCGGCCTGGACCACGTCCAGTCGCAGACCGCGTGGTGCCAGGGCAAGGCCGCGTTCATCTCCTGTGGCTCCTGGCTGGAGAGCGAGCAGAAGGCGGTCACCCCGGCCGGGTTCAACATGACCGTGGCGCCGACGCCCAGCCTGGGCAGCGGCGACAAGCTGCCGTTCGAGGCGGTCCGGGGCACCGCCGGCGAGCCGTTCATGGTGCCGGCCAAGGCGAAGAACGTCGCCGGCGGCCTGGAGTACTTCCGCACGATGCTGTCGAAGCAGGGTGCCCAGGACTTCACGAAGAAGGTCTCCAGCCTGACCGTGGTCGCCGGGGCCACCGAGGGCGTCGAGCTGCCGTACGGGCTGACCACCGTGGTCAAGGCCCTGGAGGCGTCCGGCGGCAACGGGTTCAACTGGGTCTACAACAACTACTACCGCAAGCTGGAGCGCAACCTAGTCGACGCCGCGTGCGGCGAGTTCTTCAGCGGGCGGATCGGCCCGGCGGAGTTCCTCGACCAGTGCCAGAAGGGCGCCGACTCGATCGCCGCCGACACCTCGATCAAGAAGTACAAGCGGTCGGCGTGAAGCACGGCCGCTACCCCCTGATCGTCACCTTCCTGGTGCCGCCCCTGCTGCTCTATGTCGTCTTCGTCGTGTCGCCGTACCTGCAGGCGTTCCAGATCTCCACCACCGACTGGCTCGGCTACTCGGCCGAGTCCAACTCGGTGGGCCTGGCCAACTTCAAGGCACTGTGGCACGACGACTACGTGTGGAACGCGCTGAAGAACAACGCGATCCTGCTCGCCCTGGTGCCCGTGTTCACCATCGCGTTCGGGTTGTTCTTCGCCACCATGCTCAGCATGGGCGGGCGCCGGGGCCGGGCCGGGGTCACCGGGGTGCGCGGCGGCGCGTTCTACCGCACCGTCTACTTCTTCCCGCAGGTGCTCTCGGTGGTGATCATCGCGGCGCTGTGGAAGGAGGCCTACCACCCCACGAGCGGCCTGATCAACGGCATCCTGGGGACGGTGGGGGTGTCCGGGCCGGCCTGGCTGGGTGACCCGGGCACCGCCTTCTGGGCCGTGCTGGCGGTGATGGTGTGGTCCAGCGTCGGGTTCTACGTGGTGCTCTTCGGCGCCGCCATGTCGGCGATCCCGAAGGAGATATACGAGGCGGTGCTGCTCGACGGGGCGTCCCGGTGGGCCACCCTGCGCCGGATCACCATCCCGCTGCTCTGGGACACCGTGCAGGTCGCCTGGATCTACCTGGCCGTCGCAGCCCTGGACGGGTTCATCCTGGTGCAGCTCATGACCAACGGCGGCCCCAACTTCTCCTCGGACGTGATCGGGGTGCGGATGTACGACACGGCGTTCGGCAGCGAGACCAAGTTCGGCTACGCGTCGGCGATCGGCGTGGTGATGTTCTTCCTGACCCTGTCGGTGGCCGTCCTGGCGCTACGGGTCAGCCGGCGGGAACGGATCGAGCTGTCATGACCGCTCTGGACAGGCCCGTCGACGTGGTTGTCGACGGTGACCGGGAGACCCGGGAACCCCGGCCGGTGCGCCGCGAACGGGGAGTCGTGAATTTCCTCTCGCACGGCTTCCTGCTGTTCTGGGGCGCGCTGACCGTGCTGCCGCTGCTGTGGATGTTCATCAGCTCGTTCAAGAGCAACGCCGAGATCATCGCCGACCCGTGGGGCCTGCCCGGCGCGCTGCGGTTCGACAACTGGTCCCGGGCCTGGACCGGGGCGCACATCGGCCAGTACTTCCTCAACAGCGCCGTGGTGGTCACCGGCTCGGTGGCCCTCACCATGCTGATGGGGGCCACCGCCGCGTACGTCTTCGCCCGGTACGAGTTCCGAGGCAGCCAGTTCGCCTACTACCTGTTCGTCGGTGGGCTGATGTTCCCGGTCTTCCTGGCCCTGGTGCCGCTGTTCTTCGTGGTCCGCAGCGCCGGGCTGTTCGGCACCTGGACCGGGCTGGTGCTGGTCTACGCGGCGTACTCGTTGCCGTTCACGGTCTTCTTCCTCACCGCGTTCTTCCGCACCCTGCCCACCTCGGTCGCGGAGGCGGCGCTGGTCGACGGGTGCGGCCACTTCCGGCTGTTCTTCCGGGTGATGCTGCCGATGGCCCGGCCGGGACTGATCAGCGTCGCCATCTTCAACTTCCTCAGCCACTGGAACCAGTTCCTGCTGCCGCAGGTGCTGCTCCAGGGTGACGAGTCGAAGTGGATGCTCGCCCAGGGCCTGGCCGCCCTGTCGATCAGCCAGGGGTACGCCGGCGACTACGCCCAGCTCTTCGCCGGCCTCACCATCGCGGTGATCCCGGTGCTCGTGGTGTACCTGATCTTCCAGCGTCAGGTGCAGTCCGGGCTCACCGCCGGCCAGCTCAAGTAGTTCACCGGTAGCCGCTACGAGCGGTTTTGGCGCGGCGGCCGCACCCACCGCGCGGCGGGCCGGCCCGGCTGACATGGTGCCGGCCGACCCGCCGCGCGGTCTGCTTACCCGGACTGCCGTCGCTGCCAGCCGGTTCGGGGGCCGTCCGGGTCCAGTTCGGCGCAGACCAGCTCATCGAGGCTGGCCCGGACCCCGGCGGCCATCAGGTCGTGAGCAGAACCCGGTCGAATGGGATACGTCGGCCACCTGGGGGACGTCCAGAGGGTGCCGTTCAGGCCGGCGCCCCCGCGTACGGATGGAAACGGGTGGTGAATCTGATGACGAAGCTCTTTCAGTAATTCCGGATTGAATCGCTCCGGCTGCTCGGGAAAAACGGGGGAGCAGCCGGAGCGCCGGCGGGCGTGGAGTCGTGCTCGACCGGCGCTGTCATGTCGTCGGCGGCACCAGCAGCGGATGAAGGGCCGCCGGGTCGGTGACCTCGGGCAGGTCCCGGGCGGCGAGCCAGGCCGCCGCCGCGGCCCCGTCGCCGGCGGTGCGCAGTGGCGCGTCCGGCCATCGCCGGCCCAGCTCCGCCCGAACCGCGATGGCCAGCGGGGTGTCGCCGGTGAGGAGGCCGCCGCCGAGGACCACCGGGTCGACAGCGCCGGGCGGACGGATCCGTCCGGCGCTTTCCGTCAACTGCCAGGCGGCCTCGTCGAGCAGCCCGGTGGCGACCGGGTCGCCCGCGACGGCGGCGGCCACCACCAGCGGCGCGAGCCGGGCCAGTTCCACCGGCGGGCGGCGGGTTACGGCCTGGACCAAACTGTCCACGGTTTCCCGGGGGCGGGCGGCCACCCGGTCGGAGCCGACCAGTTCGGTGAGCACCCGGGCGCCCAGCGGCCCTGGTGCCCGCGCGGAGTCCAGGTCGGCCAGCAGCCGCCGGACCGCCTCCCGGCCCAACCAGAAGCCCGAGCCCGCGTCGCCGAGCAGCCAGCCGTGTCCGTCGGCCACGCGATCCAGCCGCAGGTCACGGACCTGCGCGGCGATCGCGCCGGTGCCGGCGATGAGCACCGTGCCGTCCGGGCTGGCGGTGCCCGAGGCGTACGCCACCAGGGCGTCGCCGAGTACGGTGCAGGGGCAGCGCAGCCCGGCGTCCCGCCAGGCCCGGTCGAAGGCGGCCTTCCCGGCCGGGTCGGCGAGCAGCCGCCCCGCCCCGGCAAGCCCGATCGTGCCGGCCCGCACCCGGGTCGGGTCCACTCCCAGCAGCGCCCCGCGTAGGGCGGTCAGCAGTTCCCCGGCGGCCCGCTCGGCGCCGTGGCTGGTCGGGTTGCCCCCGCCGGCCCGCCCGGTGCCGAGGCGTTCCCCGGTCAGGGTGAGGGCGAGCGCCCGGGTCGACGTACCCCCGACGTCGAGACCGACCACGACGGTGTCGGACATGCGCTGGGCCTCCCTGTAGCTGTGCCAGCCGGCGGGTTCATGCTGGTCGACCCGGGTGCGCGAGGCAAGAGGTCGGGCCCCGCCCGCGGTCGTGGCTCAGGTAACAGTTTGAAAACTTCGCCCACGGTCTTGACACGGGGGGGTCTTTAGTAAGAAATTTTACCACTAACAGTTAACACTCTTTCCGAAAGGCCATCGCATGGATCACGAGGTAGACGTCCCCACGGGGACCGTCGTGGTCGATGCAGCCGTTGCCGACCGGCGAAGCGGGCGTCCCGCCGACGGCGTGTTGCTCCGGGTCCGGGCCGGCGCGGAGGAGCTGACGGGGGCGCTGCGCCGGGTCGCCGAGCACGTGCTCAGCGACCCCGAGGCTGCGGCCCGGGCGACCATCGTAGAGCTGGCGGAGCGCAGCGGCACCTCCCCGGCCACCATCACCCGGTTCTGTCGGGCGATGGGCTTCGAGGGGTACGCGGACCTGCGCCTCGGCATCGCCGCCGAGACCGGCCGGGCCCGCTCCGCGGGCTGGACCGTCGACATCGGCAGGGAGATCCAGCCCGGCGACCCCCTGGAGCGGGTGCTCGGCCAGATCATGGCCGCCGACACCCGGGCCATGCACGACACCGCGGCGCTGCTCGACCTCGCCGAGGTGGAGCGGGCGGCGGTGGCCATCGCCGGCGCCAGCCGGGTCAACATCTTCGGCGCCTCCGGCAGCGCCCTGGTCGGCGCGGAGATGCAGTTCAGCCTGCACCGCATCGGGGTGGCCGCCTGGGCGTGGAGCGACGTGCACGAGGGGCTGGCCAGCGCCGCGCTGCTGGGCCCCGGCGACGTGGCGCTGGGCGTCTCGCACACCGGGCAGACCCGGGAGACCATCGAGATGCTCGCCGAGGGGGGCAGCCGGGGCGCGGCCACCATCGCCCTCACCGGCTTCCCCCGCTCGCCGCTGGCCGAGCTGGCCGACATCGTGCTGCTCACCGCCAGTCAGGCCACCACCTTCCGCCCGGACGCGCTCTCCGCCCGGCACCCGCAGCTCGTCGTGCTCGACCTGCTCTACATCGCCGTGGCGCAGCGCACCCACGACCGCGCCCACGCGGCCTTCCGGCGCACCGCCCAGGCCGTTGACGGGCACAAGGCCGCGAAGAGGACCACCGCATGATCAGCGCCCAGGGGTACGCCGACGCCGTCCGACCGGTCCTCGACCGGCTCGTCGACTCCCAGGCCCCGGCGGTGGGCCGGGCCGCCGACCTGATCGCCGCCGGCCTGCGCGCCGGCGGGGTGCTCCAGACGTTCGGGGCCGGGCACTCCGAGGCATTCGCCGCCGAGCTGGTCGCCCGGGCCGGCGGGCTGGTCCCCACCAACCGGATCACCCTGCACGACCTGGTGCTGCACGGCGACGCACCCCGCGACGTGCTCGCCGACCCGAAGCTGGAACGCGACCCGGCCGTCGCCCACCAGCTCTACGCCCTGGCCGCCCCGCAGCCGGCCGACGTCTTCCTGATCGCCTCCCAGTCCGGCATCAACGGCTCGGTGGTCGAGCTGGCTACGCTGGTCACCGGCAACGGCCATCCGCTGATCGCGGTCACCTCCGTCGAGCACACCACGCGGGTCGCCCCCCGGCACCCGTCGGGGCACCGGCTCGCCGACCTCGCCGACGTCGTGCTGGACAACGGCGCGCCGTACGGCGACGCACTGCTGCCGCTCTCCGGCGGCGGCGCGGTCTGTGCGGTCTCCTCGGTCACCGCGGCGCTGCTGGCGCAGCTGCTGACCGCCGAGGTCGTACGACGGTTCCACCAGGCCGGAGAGGTTCCCCCTGTCTACCTCTCCGCCAACGTCCCCGGTGGGGACGAGCACAACCTCGCCCTCGAGTCGCGGTACGCCGGGCGTCTCCGACGTACCGCCTGATTCGACACCATAAGGAGTGACAAAGATGTCGGTTACCCCCGAGCACCCGGCCGACCTGAGCCGGCGGACCCTGCTGCGCCGCGCCGCCGCCGTGGGGCTGCTCGCCACCCCGGCCGTCGGCCTGCTCAGCGCCTGCGCGACCAGCGAGCCCGACAAGGAGAACAGCAAGGCCGAGACTGGCACCAAGAGCGCCACCAACCCGTTCGGCGTCAAGGACGACGCCCTGCTGGAGGTGGTCATCTTCAACGGCGGTTACGGCGAGAAGTACGCCACCGAGGTGCACGAGCCGCTCTACAAGAAGGCGTTCCCCAAGGCGGAGGTCAAGCACCAGGCGACCCAGGCGGTCTCCACGGTGCTGCAGCCCCGGTTCGCCTCCGGCAACCCGCCGGAGTTCGTCAACAACTCGGGCGAGAAGCTGATCGACTTCGGCTCGCTGGTCGCCGACGGCCAGCTCCAGGACCTCACCGAGCTGTGGGACGCCCCGTCGGTCGACGACCCGAGCAAGAAGGTCCGCGACACCGTGGTCCCCGGCACCGTCGAGGCCGGCTCGTTCAACGGCAAGCCGTACGTCCTCTACTACGTCTCCACCGTCTTCGGCATCTGGTACTCGGGCAAGCTGTTCAAGGACAACGGCTGGGCCCCGGCGAAGGACTGGACCGAGTTCACCGCCCTGCTCGACAAGATCAAGGCCAAGGGCATCACCCCGTACGGCTACGCGGGCGCGAACGCCGCGTACTACCAGTGGAACGTGATCCTCACCCACGCCGCGAAGATCGGCGGCGCGGACGTGCTGAAGAACATCGACAACCTGGAGGACGGCGCCTGGCAGCAGGACGCCGTGAAGCAGGCCGCCGCGGCATGGGCCGAGGTCGGCGCCAAGTACGTGGACAAGAGCTTCGAGGGGCTCAAGCACACCGACATCCAGCTCCGGCACAACCAGTACAAGGTCGCCTTCTACCCCAGCGGCGACTGGCTGGAGGGTGAGCAGAAGAAGGACACCCCGGCCGGCTTCGAGTACCAGCTCATGCCGGTGCCGAGCCTGTCGGCGTCCGACAAGCTGCCGGGCACGGCCCTGCGCGCCACCGCCGGTGAGGGCTACTTCGTCTCGGCCAAGAGCAAGAACCCGCGCGGCGGCATGGAGTACATGCGCCAGATGCTCTCCACGGCCGGCGCGAAGGGCTTCACCGAGGTGGTCAAGGCCCCGACGGTGGTCACCGCCGGCTCCGATGGATACGCCTTCCCGCCCGGCGTGGCCAGCTCGCAGACCGCGCTCAAGGCGGCCGGCCAGGACGTGTTCAACATCTACTTCGACGGTTGGTACAAGGAGCTCGACACCGAGGCGCGCACCGCCACCAACGAGCTGATGTTCGGTCGGATCAAGGCGGACGCCTTCGTGGAGCGGGTGCAGAAGCGCGCCGACGCCATCAAGAAGGACAGCTCCGTCACCAAGTTCAAGCGCTGATCGGAGCGGGGTTATGCGGCACGGCAAGTATCCGTTCGTGATCGGGTTCCTTTTCGCCCCGGTCACGCTGTACGTCGTCTTCGTCATCGCGCCGTACGCCCAGGCGTTCCAGATTTCGATGACCAACTGGCGGGGCCTGTCCGCCCCACAGTGGGTGGGCTTCGACAACTACCGCAGGCTGCTGGAGGACGGCAGCTTCTGGAAGGCGGTCCAGCACCACGGCGTACTGCTGCTTGCCCTGCCGCTGATCACGATCGCCATCGCGCTGTTCTTCTCCTTCCAGCTCAACGTGGGCGGTAGAAGCGTCGGCGGCCAGCGTCAGGGGGTCTGGGGGTCGAAGTTCTACCGGGTGGTGTTCTTCTTCCCCCAGGTCCTGGCCGTGGCGATCATCGCGGTGCTGTTCCAGATGGTCTACCGGCCCAACGAGTCCGGGCTGATCAACGGCGTGCTCATGGAGTTCGGCTTCGACCCGGTGCTGTTCCTGGTCAAGCCGAACCTGGCGCTCTGGTCGATCATCGCGGTGCTGGTCTGGCAGGCCGTCGGCTTCTACGTGGTGCTCTTCTCGGCCGGGATGGCCTCCATCCCCGGCGAGATCTACGAGGCCGCCGAGGTGGACGGGGCGACCCGGGTCACGCTCTTCTTCCGGGTCACTCTGCCGCTGCTCTGGGACACCCTCCAGGTGGCCTGGGTCTACCTCGGCATCGCCGCGTTCGATGCCTTCGCCATCGTCGCGGTGCTCTCGGTGGACAGCGGCGGCCCCGACGGCGCCACCACGGTGCTGGCGAACGAGATCTACCGCAACGCGTTCGTCTACTCGAAGTACGGCTACGCCTCGGCGATGGGCGTGGCGCTGTTCTTCTTCACCCTCACCTTCGCGGCGCTGACGCTGCGGCTGACCAAGCGGGAAAGCGTGGAGTACTGACAATGAAGACCACGTTGCCGTCGGCGCCGGCGGTGCCGACGCCCCCTGTCGGGAAGTCCACCGCGACCGGATCGGCCGCGAAGGCCCGTCGTTCGGAGGTGCGATTCCTCTCCGGCCTCGGCCACATCGCGCTCGCCGTCTGGGCGGTGATCGTCATCGTGCCGATCCTCTGGACGTTCCTCGCGGCGTTCAAGAACACCGGCGAGATCTTCAGCAGCCCCTGGACCCTCCCGGCCGAGCTGCGCTGGGAGAACTTCGGCCGGGCGTGGACCAAGGCGCACGTCGGCCGGTACTTCGTCAACAGCGTCATCGTGGTCGGGTGCAGCACCTTCGGCACCATGCTGCTCGGCTCGATGGCCGCGTACGTGCTGGCCCGCTACAAGTTCTGGGGCAACCGGGCGGTGTACTACCTGTTCGTCTCCGGGCTGGCGTTCCCGGTCTTCCTGGCCCTGGTGCCGCTCTTCTTCGTGGTGAAGAACCTGGGCCTGCTGGACACCCACACCGGGGTGATCCTGGTCTACACCGCGTACTCGCTGCCGTTCACCGTGTTCTTCCTCGCGGCGTTCTTCCGGACGCTGCCGAACTCGGTGGCCGAGGCCGGGATGATTGACGGCTGCTCGCACACCCGGCTGTTCTTCCAGGTGATGCTGCCGATGGCCAAGCCCGGCCTGATCAGCGTCGCGATCTTCAACATCATCGGCCAGTGGGCGCAGTACCAGTTGCCGTTGGTTCTGCTCTCCAACGCCAAGGACAAGTGGGTGCTTACCCAGGGCATCGCCGACATCTCGGTCAACGCGGGGTACGAGGCTGACTGGTCCGGCCTCTTCGCCGCCCTGACCATCGCCATCCTGCCGATGATCATCGTCTACGCCATCTTCCAACGCCAGATCCAGTCCGGCCTAACGGCCGGCGCAGGCAAATAACCCCCCACCCCACCCCGCCCCACCTCCTGCGGGCGCAGATTCACGGAGAGAGTGGCCATTCCGTCGCGAATGGCCACTCTTTCCGTGAAAGTGGGGCCGGCCAGCGGGCCGGCGGTGTCGGGTTTCGGGTGTCGGGGCGGCGTGGGGTGTCATAGGGGTGAGGGAGGATCGCGTTCGTGGTGGTGGCGGTGGTGGTGGGTGAGCGGGGTGGGGGAGTGTTGCAGGACCTCGAGCCCGCCGGCCGGGTCGTCGGTTCGGCCGAGCCGGTGGTTGACCTGGCCGCCGCGGTAGGTGCCCGGGAGGCCGCCGAGCATCCCCGCTGGGTGTGGAGCTCCGGCGCCGCCGTCTACCCGGCACTGCTGCGCGCCGGGGTCCGACTCGACCGTTGCCACGACGTCGAGCTGACCGAATCGCTGCTGCTCGGGCACGCCGGCCGCTGGGGCGAGCCCCGCTCGTTGGCCGCCGCCTGGGCCCGGCTGACCAATGCCCCGGTGCCGCCGGACCCGCCGCCCCGACCCGCCGACCCACCCGGCCAGGGCCAGGGCGCGCTCTTCGACACGCTGCCCGGCCCGCCGGGCCCCGGCATCGAGGCCCTCACCCGGGTGTACGCCGATCAGGTCGCCCGGATCGCCGCGACCGAGCACCCCGGCCGGTTCCGGCTGCTGGTGGCCGCCGAGTCGGCCGGCGCGCTGATCGCCGCCGAGATGGGCGCGATCGGGCTGCCCTGGCGGGCTGAGGTGCACGACGAGATTCTCACCGAGCTGCTCGGCGAGCCGTCCCCGGTCGGCGGCCCGCCCCGCCGGCTGGTCGAGTTGGCCGCCCGGATCGCCGAGGCGTTCGGGGTGCGCCAGTTGCACGCCGACTCCCCGGCCGAGCTGCTGAGGGCGTTCGCCCGGGTCGGGTTCGAGCTGCCCAACACTCGGGCCTGGGTGCTGCGCGGGGTCGACCACCCGGCGGTGCCGCTGGTGCTGGAGCGCAAGGAGCTCTACCGGATCTGGACGGCGCACGGCTGGGCCTGGCGGGACACCTGGGTGCGTGGCGGCCGGTTCCACCCGGAGTACGTCCCCGGCGGGGTGGTCTCCGGACGGTGGGCCACCCGGGGCGGCGGTGCGTTGCAGATCCCGAAGGTGATCCGGCGCGCGGTGGTGGCCGACCCGGGCTGGCGTTTCGTCGTCGCCGACGCCGGTCAGCTCGAGCCGAGGGTGCTCGCCGCCGTTTCCGGTGACGCACGACTCGCCGCGGCAGGCGGGGCCGGCGACCTCTACGCCGCCCTCGCCCGGGACTCCTTCGGCGGGGATCGGGCACGGGCCAAGGTGGCCCTGCTCGGCGCCATGTACGGGCAGACCGGCGGGATGGCCGTCCCCGCCCTGGCGGTGCTGCGGCGCAACTACCCGACTGCCTTCGCGTACGTCGAGGCGGCGGCCCGCACCGGCGAGGCCGGCGGGCTGGTCCGGTCCTGGCTGGGGCGGACGTGCCCGCCCGGCGTGCTCGGCTTCGCCGACGGCGAGGACGCCGGGGTCGAACCCGGCGCGGTGGCCGACCCGCAGGGCCCCCGGGCCCGGGCGGCGCGCTCGCGGGGCCGGTTCACCCGCAACTTCGTCATCCAGGCCACCGCCGCCGAGTGGGCCTCGACCCTGCTGGCCACCCTGCGGGCGGCGCTGGCCGACACTGCCGCCGAGCTGGTCTTCTTCCAGCACGACGAGGTGGTCGTGCACTGCCCGGCCGCGCAGGCTGACGCGGTGGCGCGGGCGGTGCGCGCCAGCGGCGGGCGGGCCACGGCCCTGCTCTTCGGCGACACCCCGGTCCGGTTCCCGCTGGACGTGTCGGTGGTCGACTGTTACGCCGACGCCGATTGACCGGCGGGCGGGCGGGCCTGCCTGGTCGGGTGGGGTGCCTCCAGCCGGCGCGGTGACCACCGCAGGTGCCGGAGGCGGTGTTGACCTTTGCGGCAAATACCCGTTCCGCCCCGACACTCATCCACCGAGTACTCGTTGCACCCGGTGTGCGTATCGCAGGAATGATCATCGCGGCGGGCGGGGGACGCCGTCTCGGTGGCCCCGAGGCGCTGCTGCACCAGGGCGAGCGGCCCCTCGTGGACCGGATGATCGACACGATGACCGAGGCCGGCTGCGACCAGATCGTGGTGGTGCTGGGCGCGGCGGCCGACCAGGTCCGGCAGACCGCCGACCTGTCCCGCGCCACGGTGGTGGTCAACCGGGCCTGGGGCACCGGGGTCGGCTCGTCGATCCGGGCCGGCCTCGCGGCGCTGACCGACGAGGCCGTCGAGGCGGTGGTGGTGGTCCCGGTGGACATGCCGGGGCTCACCCCGACGGCCGTGCGGCGGGTGGTCGCGCTGCCGTTTCCGGACGTGCTGGTCTGCGCCACCTATGACGGGCTGCGCGGGTACCCGATGCTCTTCGGCCGCCGGCACTGGCCCGGGATCGCCACCCTGGCCAGCGCGGACGTGGGCGCCCGGCCGTACCTGTTGGCGCACAAGGAGCAGATCGTGGACATCGCCTGCGACGCGGTGGCCGACGGCAGCCGGGTGGACAGCCCGGAGCTGATGGCCCTTTACGGGCTGACCGTCCCGCCCCAGCGCGTTGGCGTGTGATCCGGCCCGCCGCGTCGGCGGGTGATCCCCCCGCCGGCCGCCGCGTCACGAGGGGACCCACCCCGGGTTCGGCTACTCCTTCGTCGCCACGACGAGGCCGTGCTCGTACGGCAGGCCGGTGAACGAACTGACCCCGCCGAAGCCCGCCTGCCGCGCCCACTGCTCGTAGTCGCCGACCGGGTACGTCATGCCGGCGCCGGTGGCGAGCACGTTGAGGTAGAGCGACAGCCGGGCCGAGTAGACGCCCTCCTCCTCGTCGTCGGAGGCGGGGAAGCCGTAGATGAACAGCCGCCCGCCGGCCGGGAGCACCGCGTGCGCCTTGCTCAGCAGGGTCCGGATCTGCTCGCCGGAGAAGACCTCCAGGACGTGACTGAACAGCACGGCGTCCGCGCCGACCGGCAGCGGGTCGGCGAACAGGTCCCCTGGATGGAGCCGGACCCGGTCGCCATCGGGGGTGTCGACGAGCCGGGTGACGCTCGGCATGTCGAAGATCGTGACCTCGGCCGACGGGTACCGCTCGGCGAACGCCCGCGCGGTCGTGCCGTCACCGCCGCCGACGTCCAGCAGATGCCGGACGGTGGCGACCTCCGGGTTGTCCAGCAGCCCCGGCATCGTCCGTAGCGTGAACGCGGCCATCGAGCGGTGCAGCAGGGTGAAGACGCCCAGGTCGAGCCCGGTGACGACGGCGCTGAACAGCGCCGGGCCGTTCACGATGAGGTGGAACCGCTCGTACGCCGATTGGTCCTGCGGAGCCTCTGCGGGGGACATGCTGTTCCTTTCGACGAGGGGTGGGGGCCGCCGGTCACCAGGTGACCGGCAGGTGGTGGACGCCGTAGAAGCCCATGTCGCCGGAGAGCCGGACATCCTGCGGCGGCACGGCGAGGCGCAGGGTGGGGAACCGACGCAGCAGGGCCGGGTACGCGACGCGTAGCTGGAGACCCGGTTTGTCACGTCGCGCTCGCTCCTGATCGCCGATCGGGCGTGGTCACGGGGCGTCGGCAGGCCCGCAGTCGCAGGCCCGCCCACCACCGCAGGACGCTGCCGGAAACGCCGAGGGGGCGCTCTCGGAAGCCATCGGAAAGCCACCGTCCGGTCGCGCGGCCGGTGCCGCGCAGGGCGTAAGGATCAGTGGCCCACGTTTCAGTGGTAGCCGTAACTAATTCCCCGTTCAGTGCCGGAGCGTATGGCTTGGAAATCAAGCACGCCAATGCCTTGACGGGGAGGGGTGATCCAGTTAGCGTTCCTAACAGTTGCTGCTGACGTTCCACGGGGGGGCGTGCCATGCATTTGTCCGAGCGTGTTCCGTGGTGGCCTGAGGGTCCCGGAGCTGGTCGAACACTCCCTTCGGTTTTGGGCATCCAGCCCTGATTGCCAACCCTTCCGGTTGCTGGGCGGCGGTCTCAAGCGCCGTCCGGCCATCGCTGGTGCTTAGCGTCATCGACACGTGCCGCCCCTGGGCTCGTGCCGCGTATTAGCCTGCGCATCTTCAGGAGGAGTCGATGAAGCTCAATAGCTATGATGAGTGGTCGCCGCTCAGGGAGGTGATTGTCGGATCTGCTGAGAATTACACCTCACATGAGCGTGAACTGTCGTTCGATCTGTTTTTCCACGACAACATCGTACGGACGGAATGGTATTACCCGAGGCTGTCGACGGCCTCGGCCTCGACGGCGGGGCCGACCCGGTCGACGATCAAGCAGCGCTACGTCGAGGAGCTCACCGAGGACATCGAGGGCATCGTGAAGACCTTGGAGTCGCTCGACGTGCGGGTGCACCGGCCGCTGCGCCTGGACGCGGCCACCACGCAGGTCCGCACCCCCGCCTGGTCCGCGGCGGTGGTGCCGCCGCTCAACGTTCGGGACAACAGCATCATCCTGGGCGACGAGATCATCGAAACCCCGCCGATGATCCGGTCGAGATACTTCGAGACCCAGTTCCTCACCCCGGTGTTCGCCGAGTACTTCCGCCAGGGCGCCCGCTGGACCGTCATGCCCCGGCCGATCATGACCGACGCGTCGTTCGACCTCTCGTACGCCAACAGCACCGCCGGCGGCCCGACCGAGGTGATCGAGGACCCGGAGGAGTCCGCCTACGACGTCGGCTACGAGATGATGTTCGACGGCGCCCAGTGCCTGCGCCTCGGCCGCGACATCGTGGTGAACATCTCGACCGCGAACCACGCGCTGGCCTGCGACTGGCTGGAGCGCCACCTGGAGGGCCGCTTCCGCATCCACCGGGTCCACCGGCTTAGCGACAGCCACATCGACAGCATGGTCCTGGCGCTGCGCCCCGGTGTGCTCCTGGTGCGCTCAGAGGCCGTCGCGCAGGCCCTGCCGGAGCCACTGCGCACCTGGAAGACGATCGTCCCGCCGCCGCCGACGGAGAACACCTTCCCCCGGTACGACGACGACGACCTCGTCCTGACCAGCCCCTTCATCGACCTGAACGTGCTGAGCGTCAGCCCGGACACGGTCCTGGTCAACGACGCCTGCCCGGACCTCATGCGGACCCTGGAGCGGCACGGGTTCACCGTGGTGCCGGTCCGGCACCGCCACCGGCGGCTCTTCGGCGGCGGCTTCCACTGCTTCACCCTCGACACCGTCCGCGAGGGCGGGCCGGAGGACTACCTGTAGCGGGTTTCCACCCCGACGGCGGCGGCCTAACCGGCTGCGGCTGTCCTCTAGCTACCTGACCCCGGACCGGATCGAGGAGGGCGTCGCCCGCCTGGCCCGGTTCCTGCGTCGGCTGCCCCCGCGCCACGACGGGCCCGGCGCAGCCGCGCGGCCAACCACCAACCGGACGAGTGAGGATGTGACGCGGTGAGACTGCTCATCGGCAACAGCACGAACATCGACCTGGTCGGTGAGTTCGAGAAGGCCGGGGCGGCCTGGTGGGCCCAACGGCTGGTCTGGTTCGCCCGCGACGGCGACGTGCTGGTGCTGCCTGCGCTGCCGGAGGACGACTACGTCGACTACGTCACCGGCGTGCTCGGCGTCGACCGGGGGTCGCTGCGGCTGCTGGTGCCGCCGCCCGGCGTCGACGGGTCGGCCCGGCTGACCGGGGACCGCCTGGCCGACCCGTCGTTCCTGGCCGACCTCGGGGCGGCCCTCGCCGGGCGTACCGTCGAGCAGGTCCTCGCGACCTGGCCCGACGCCTCCGTGGTCGCCCTCACCCGCCGGGTCGGCCTGCTCGACACGCTGCCCGGCCAGGCGTTCACCAGTCAGGGCGGCGGCACCCTGGTCAACAGCAAGGCGGTCTTCCGGGCCGTCGCCGCAGGGGCCGGCGTGCCGATCCCACCGGGGGCGGTCTGCGCCAACCCGACCGACGCCGAAGGGGCGATCTGGGACCTACTCGTCGAGGACCGCACGGTAATCATCAAGCACGAGTTCTACTCCGGCGGCGTCGGCAACCACATCCTCAGCCGGGTCGAGGGGGTCGAGCCCTACGGCGCTCCGCGCGTGTCGGTCGTGCCGGACCGCGCGGCGGTCGCGAAGTTCCTCGTCGCCGAGTGGGACAGCTTCACCAGCGCGGGCCGGCACCGCCTCGTCGTCGAGGAGTACTTCCCGGGCAGCCGGGCGGTCTTCTCCGAGCTGCTGATCACCGACGGCGGGATCCAGTTCGGCGCGGACGGCGAGATGTTCTACGTGCCGATCGCCAACGCGCAGGCAATCCCGGCGCCGAACCAACCGGCGGGGCGGATGGCCGAGGTCACCGGGCACGCCCGGCGGCTGTGCGAGCCGCTGCGCGCGATGGGCTACCGGGGCTGGCTCTCCGCCGACGCGATCGTGACCCCGGCCGGCGCGGTCTACTTCACCGAGTACAACGGCCGGGTCACCGGCTCCACGCACCTGCACGAGATCCTCGGCCGTCGGGTCGTCGGGCCGGACTTCGCCCGCGACCGGGTGCTCTTCGAGCGGGTCGGCTGGCGGGCGCCGTCGTTCCGGCAGGCGCGCGAGGCAGTCGAGGCCGCCGGGTTGGCCTACGACCCGGCCACCCGCACCGGTGCGCTGTTCTGCAGCGCCTACGACCCGGACGCGGGGTCGGTCTGGTACTGCGCCGTCGCCCCCGACATGGACGCGATCCGGGTGCTGGAGGAGCGGCTCGCGTCGCTGTTCCCGCAGGACCCGAGCTGAGAGGGGACGCCACGATGTCCGTCGACAAGCCGGTGCTGCTCGGCGGTTCGCCGCTGCTCACCGAGACGCCGCCGCTGGCGCGGCCCCCGCTGCTGCGCGAGCACGGCGACCTCCTGGCTGTCTTCGGCGAGATCGTCGCCGGGGGCACCCTGACCAAAGGTGGTCACCTCGCCGCGTTGGAAGCCGAACTCGCGGAGTTCCTCGGCGTCGCGCACACGGTGGCGGTGTCGAGCTGCACGAGTGGGCTGATGCTGCTCATGCGTGTCCTGGGCGCGGGCGGCGAGGTCGTCATGCCCAGTTTCACATTCATGGCCAGCGCGCACGCCGCTCGCTGGAACGGCCTGCGGCCGGTCTTCGCCGACATCGACCCCGGCGGCTTCGGCCTGTCGGCGGCGGCTGCGGCGCAGGCGACCGGCGACCGTACCGTGGCGATCCTCGGGGTGCACGTCTTCGGCACCCCGTGCGACGCCGACGCCCTGGCCGAGGTCGCCGCAGCGCGCGGGGTGCCGCTGCTGCTCGACGCGGCCCCGGCCTTCGGCGCGGTCTACCCCGACGGCACGCGGGTGGGTGGCAAGGGACTCGCCGAGGTGTTCAGCCTCAGCCCGACCAAGCCGTTCACCGCCGGTGAGGGCGGCATCGTCACCACCTCCGACGAGAGCCTGGCCCGGGAGCTGCGCATCGCCCGGGAGTACGGCAACCCGGGCAGCTTCGACAGCCTCTTCGTCGGCCTCAACGCCCGGATGCCGGAGCTGTCCGCAGCGCTGGCCCGGCACCAGCTACCCGGCTTCCCGGACCTGCTGGCCCGCCGGCTGGCGCTCGTGCAGCGGTACCGCGCCGCCCTCGCCGACGTGCCTGGGATCGAGTTCCCCCGGGTGCCGCCCGGCGCGACGAGCACCCACAAGGACCTCTCCCTCACGGTCGACCCGGCGCTGTTCGGCATCGAACGCGACACCCTCGTCGTCGCGCTGCGCGCGGAGAACGTGCCGACCCGCAACTACTTCGACCCACCCGTGCACCGCCAGACCGCCTACCGCGAGGCGGTGTCCGGGCCGCTGCCGAACACCGAGGCCCGCGCTTCGGCGGTGTTCGCGGTGCCGCTGTACAGCGGGATGACCGACGACGTGGTGGACAGGATCTGCGCGGTTATCCGCCGCGTCCAGGCCCACGCCGACAGCGTCGCGCAGGCCGTCCGGCCCACCCCGCAGATGAGGAGTGTCGAGCATGTCTGACCAGGTTTTTCTCGGCATATCCACCGCCGAGGTCGATCCGGCGGTGGCGGCGGTCGTCGACGGCCGTGTCGTCGCGTACGCCGAGGAGGAACGGTTCCTGCGCACCAAGCACGCGCCGGGCCGCTATCCGGACCGGGCGCTGCGCTACTGCCTGGCAACCGCCGGGGTACGGCTCGAAGAGGTCGCCTCGGTCACCGTCGGTTACGACCTGGCCGCCTACACCGACGGCCGGATGCGGCGGTTCTTCGACGGCATGGCGCAGGAGTGGCCGCTGGACCGGGCCACCCTGGACTGGCAGCGCGGCTGCCTGCGCGAGTTCGACATCGCCGGGCAGACGGCGAAGCACCACTACCACTGGCGGCGGCAGTACGGCGACATCGCGTTCCCGCCGATCCGCTTCGCGCCGCACCACTACACCCACGCGTTCCAGTCGGCGATGGAGTCGCCGTTCGAGTCGGCCGTCGTGCTGACCCTGGACGGCTCCGGCGACCAGCACACCACCGTCCTGTGGCTCAAGCGGGGCGCGGAACTCACGCCGCTGCGCGAGGTGTGCATGCCGCACTCCCTCGGCTGGTTCTACGCCGCGTTCACCGAGTATCTCGGGTTCGACGCCTACGACGGCGAGTACAAGGTGATGGGCCTGGCCGCGCACGGAGGGCCCGACCCGGCCCTGGCGGACCTCGTCGGCCAAGTGCTGCTCCCGGCGTCCGACGGGGTGGAGTACCGGCTCGACCCGTCCTACATCCACTACGGGGAGCACTCCTACTCGCGGCGGTTCACCGACAAGCTCGTCAAGCTGCTCGGCGGGGCACCGCGCCTGCCCCGTGACCCGCTCACCGGCTGGCACATGGACCTCGCCTTCGCGGTGCAGCAGGCGCTGGAGGACGCGGCCTGCCGGTTGATCCGCTGGGGGGTCGCGCAGACCGGCGTCTCCGAGGTGTGCATCGGCGGCGGGGTCGGGCTGAACGTGAAGATGAACTCGCGGATCTTCGCGCTGCCCGAGGTCACCGACGTCTTCGCCCACCCGCTCTGCGCCGACAACGGCCAGGCGGCGGGCGCCGCGCTGGTCACCTGCCACCGGGAGACCGGTGCGCTGCCACCGCCGCTGACGTCCGTCGCCTGGGGCCCGGAGTCCGACGACGAGGAGATCGAGGCGGTCCTGCGTAACGCCGGCGTCGCGTACACCCGCAGCGACGACATCTGCGAGACGATCGCCGCCGACCTGGTCGCGGGCCGGCTCGTGGCCTGGTGCCAGGGGCGGCTGGAGGCGGGCCCGCGCGCCCTCGGGCAGCGCAGCATCCTCGCCGACCCGCGCGGCGTCGAGGTGCGCGACCGGGTCAACGCGGCGGTCAAGCAGCGGGAACTGTGGCGTCCGTTCGGCCCGTCGATGACCGCCTCGGCGGCCGGGCGCTACTTCACCCGCCACACCGATTCGCGGTACATGACCATGGCGTTCCCGGCGAGCGAGGCGCTGCGCCGTGACGCACCGGCGATCGTGCACACCGACGGCAGCTCTCGGGCGCAGATCGTGCATGAGTCGGCGAACCCCCGCTACCACCGGCTCATCGAGCGCTTCGGCGAGCTCACCGGCGTTCCGGTGGTGCTCAACACGTCGTTCAACGTGCGCGGCGAGCCGATCGTGTCCAGCACGGAGGACGCGCTGCGGACGTTCTTCGCCACCGGGCTGGACGTGCTGGCCGTCGGCGACTTCGTCGTGCGCAAGGACCGGACCGACGAGACAGGAGAGAGCTGATGGCACGGCGGCGCATCCTCGTGGTCGCGGCACACCCCGACGACGAGATCCTCGGCATGGGCGGGACCATCGCGAAGCACGCGCTGCACGAGGGCGCGGAGGTCGCCGTGCTCTGGGTCTCCGAGGGCAGCTCGACGCAGTACCCGGGCGACGAGCGGATCGCCCAGCAGAAGTTCCGGGAGGCCGAGGCGGCGGCGAAGACCCTCGGGGTGACGCACTGCGTGCAGCGCACGCTGCCGGACATGCGCCTGGACACCGTCGGCCACGTCGAGGTGAACCGGGTCGTGGAGGACGCGGTCGACGAGTTCGGGCCCGACACCGTCTACACGGTCCACCCGGACGTCAACATGGACCACCGCACGGTCTTCCACTCGGTGATGGTGGCGACGCGCCCCTACGCCGGCGGTTCGGTGCGGCGGGTGCTCAGCTACGCCACCACCTCGGGCATCGAGTGGACCCCCCCGTTCGAGGCGTCGTTCGCGCCGAACGTCTTCGTTGACGTCACCGCCACCATCGAGGACAAGGTGTCCGCGTTCTCCTGCTACCAGACGGAGACCCGGCCGTGGCCGCACCCACGGTCGTCGCGGGCGATCAGGTCCAACGCGGAGAGCTGGGGCAGCGGCGTCGGCTGGGCCTACGCGGAGCCCTTCGTCCTGATCCGTGAACTGTGCACCTGACGGGCCGGCCCGAAAAGGAATGATGTCCATGAGCGTCCTTCGTAACTCCACCATCCTCGTCACCGGCGGAACCGGGTCGTTCGGCAAGGCGTTCGTCCAGCACGCGCTGGCGTTCCTGGACCCCGAGCTGGTCCTCGTCTATTCCCGCGACGAGCTCAAGCAGTACGAGATCCGCCAGCACTTCCCCGCTGAGCCTCGGCTGCGTCCGGTCATCGGCGACATCCGCGACCGCGACCGGCTCACCCACTGCATGCGCGGCGTGGACTTCGTGGTGCACGCGGCCGCGCTGAAGCAGGTCGACACGGCCGAGGGACAGGGCTTCGAGTTCGTCAAGACCAACGTCGTGGGATCGCAGAATGTCATCGACGCCGCGCTGGCCAACGGCGTGCGGCAGGTCGTGGCGCTCTCGACCGACAAGGCGTCCAGCCCGATCAACCTCTACGGCGCGACGAAGATGGTCGCGGACAAGCTCTTCACCTCCAGCGACGGCGGGCCTACCCGCTTCTCCGTGGTGCGGTACGGCAACGTCATGGGCAGCCGGGGCTCGGTCATCCCGCTGTTCCAGCGGCTGGGGGCGCGCACCGGCGCGAGCCTGCCCATCACCGACAAGCGAATGACCCGATACCTCATCACCCTCGACGAGGCGGTCCGGTTCGTGGTGGAGACCTTCGACGTGATGCGCGGCGGCGAGCTGTACGTGCCGAAGATCCCGAGCGTGCGCATCTCGGACCTGGCCGAGGCCATCGCGCCGGGCTGCCCCACCTACGAGGTCGGCATCCGCCCGGGGGAGAAGGTGCACGAGGAACTGATCGCCGCCGAGGACAGTCAGCGTACGTTCCAGTCCGCCGACCGGTACGTCGTCATGCCGACCATCCGGCGGGTCGGCTACCTCGCACCGGAGGGGTGCCGGCGGGTCGAGGAGGGCTTCCGCTACCGCTCCGACCTCAACTCCGACTGGCTCGGCGTCGAGGAGCTGCGGGCACTGGTCGAGCTCATCGACGGGCCCGGGGAGCCGTGCGCCGTGGTGGCCCCGCGGTGAGCGCGGCGATCCGGCTCACCGGCGGGGTCATGGCACATCCGCGCCGGCTCGGGCCCGGCCGGGAGCTGCTGGCCACCACCCCGCCGGGGCTGCTGGAGCTGGTGCTCGACCCGCAACCGGACGGGCCGCCGACCGGGCTGCGTACGGCGATGCGGGCGTGGTCGTCGATTCCCGCCGGCTCGACGCACCACGTCGTGCTGGAGGACGACGCGCTGTTGGTGCCGGGCTTCGCCGAGCACGCCGTGCGGGCCGCGACCGGGGCGCCGGACGCGGCCGTGGTGTTCCACGCCAACTGGTGCTCCCGCACCGGCGCGGCGGTCCGCCTCGGCGCGCTGGCCGGGGCCCGGTGGGTGCGCGCGGCGCGGGAGTACACCCCGACGGTCGCACTGATGTTGCCGGCGGCCGTCGGGGCGGGGTTCGCGGCGTTCGCCCGGCAACACGCCGGTGACTGGGCCGGTGACGTGGTGATGGCCCGCTACCTCGCGGCACGGGGTGTCCGGACGTACGTGACCGTGCCGAACCTCGTCGAGCACGGCGACTTCCCCAGCGTCGCGGAGAACGACGCCCACGGGTTGCGGCTCTCGGCGTGCTACGGAGAGCCGCCGCCGGGCGCGGACTGGTCGATCACCGGCGCGGTGGAGCCGGCGGCGTTGCCCTTCTACAAGTTCGGACTCGCGCTCTGTGCCGTGCGCGGCGACGCGGGCCGTTGGTCGACTGTCGGCCCGCAGCGCTGGGCCCGCCGGCTGGGCGTCGACGTCGACGACTGCGCCACGACCTTCGCCGCCGCCCTGGCCCGGTCCGCCGTGTTGCGCGAGCGGTTCGACGACGACGTGCTGCTCGGGGTGTGGCGCACGGCGTACGCGACGGGCGCGGTGGGCCGTCGGCCCGGACAGGACGTGTCCGCGCTGGCGGCGGACCCGCTGGTGGTGCGGGCCGCGCAGTCGATCGGCCCGGGGGGCCTCTGCCTGAGTGTCGGCGGGCACGAGCTGCTGGCGCTGCGGCAACCGCTCGGTGAGCTGGCCCTGGCCGGGGTCGTCGCTGGGCTGCGCGCCCCGGCGGGGGTCCGCCCGGCGGCGGGGCGTCGCGCCGGTGGCCGGCACCGGCGGGTGGTCGTCGTGCCCTGCGCGCCGCCCGTGGCGCCGTCGCTCGGGCAGGCCCTGGCCGGCGAGCTCGCCGACCGGGGCCACGACGTGACGGTGGTGGCGGCCGACGACGCCGTCCGGGTGACGGGCACGGGCCCGCAACCGGGGACCGTGACCCTGCGCACCGGCACGCCGTACGGCCCGGGTGTGCCCTGCCAGCCGCTCGACGACTACGTCGCCCGGTCGCTCGTCGCCCAGCCGATCGTTGTGGACCGCGACTGCCGGGCGACCTCCTACTCACACGTGTGGGACATCGCCGCCGAGGTCGCCCGGGCGCTCGACGGCACGCCGGTCGACCCGCCCGACGCGGGATCGCTCGTGGACCCGGCGGAGCTGGCCGTGCTGGTCTCGCGGACGGTCAAGCCGGTGCCGGTCCTGGACGGCGACACCCCGCTGACCGCCCCGCCGGGGACGGCGGGGCGGGACGGGCCCGGGATCCGCCTCACCGACGGCATCCGCACGGTCGGTCAGTGGCTGGCCTACGAGGCGGACGGGTGGCGGTGAGCATGGAGGTGACGATGTGCAGCCGCGCCGCGCCCGACGTCGACAACGAGGACGCCGTCGCGGCCGGCGACACGTTCGCGGTGGCGCTTGACGGCGCGACCGCCGAGCCGGGGGTTGCCTCCGGCTGTCGCCACGGGGTCCGCTGGTTCGCCCGCTCGGTCGCGGGGGAGCTGGGCCGGCTCCTCGGCGCGGACGCCGCCGGGCCGCTGCCGGTGCTCCTGAGTGCCGCCGCCGGGGCGGTCCGCACGGCCCACGTCGACACCTGCGACCTCGACGACCCGCGCAGCCCGTCGGCGACCGTGGCGATGCTGCGGCTGCGTGACGATCGGGTCGAGCACCTCGTCCTCGGCGACGCCGTGCTGCTGCTGCGCGACCGGCGGGGGGCGGTCACGGTGGTCACCGACGACCGGCTTCGCCGGTTCCACCACCTGCCCTGGTCGCAGCTGCACGGCAGGCGCAACGTGCCCGGCGGCTTCTGGGTCGTCGGGGCGCGGCCGGACGCCGCCGCCGAGGCGCTGACCGGCTCGGTGGCGGTCGCGGAGCTGGACTGCGCCGCCGTGCTCACCGACGGGGCGGCCCGGCTCGTGGAGCGCTTCGGCTGGACGTGGGGCGACCTGCTCGCCGTACTCGGGCGGGGTGGTCCGGCTGCGGTGATCGCCGCGACCCGGGCGGCGGAACGGGCCGATCCCCCCGTCGACCCGGACGACAAGACACACGACGATGCGAGCGCGGCCTTTTGCCGCTTCCATGTTTGAATAGTGAACATTCTTTCCTGTCACCGTCCGCTTCTCCCTGATAAGAGGGTGCGTGCGAAACTTCCCGGAACCCCCAGTCGTCACCCCGGATTGCCGATCGTCGCTGCGATATCTGTGCTGGCTCGCCAGCGGATTCCGTACCCCGATTTTGCTCGGCGCCGTCGCCGGAATCGCCTGCACCGTCGCGCAGGCACTGATCCCGGCGGCCCTCGGCGAGGCCATCGACGCCGGCATCGTTGGCCGCGACCGGCCGGCACTGCTCTGGTGGGGCGGCGTGATCCTGGTCCTCGGCGTGGTGCAGGCGTTGACAGGGCTCGGGCAGGACCGCTGCGGACTGACCGCGTCGCTCGGTGCCGCGTACCGCACGCTGCAACTCGTCACCGCGCAGGCCGCCCGGCTGGGCGGCACGCTGCGCACGGTGGCATCCACCGGCGAGGTCGTGAGCGTCGGCGTCGCCGACATCACCCAGCTCGGTGCCGCGCTGGAGACGACGGGCCGGTTCGCCGGCGCCGTCGTGGTGATCGTCGTGGTGGCCGGCATCATGCTGAGCGCGTCCTGGCAGCTGGGGCTCGTCGTCCTCGTCGGGGTGCCGGCCATGCTCTGGGCCGTCGGGCTACTCCTGCGCCCCCTGCACGGCCGTCAGCAGCACCTGCGTGACCAGCAGGCCGAGCTGACCATTCACGCCGTGGACATCAGCAGCGGCCTGCGCGTCCTGCGCGGCATCGGCGGCGAGGCCGAGTTCTCCCGCCGCTACCGGCGGATGTCGCAGCGGGTACGCGGCGCCGGTGTCCGGGTGGCCGGCGTGGAGGCGGCCCTGGACGCCGCCAAGACCCTCCTGCCAGGGCTGCTGTTGGTCGCCGTCGTCTGGCTGGGCGCGGAGTCGGTCCTCGACGGCCGGCTCAGCGTCGGGCAGCTCGTCGCCTTCTACGGTTACGCGGTCTTCCTCGCCACCCCGCTGCGCCGCGTCGCCGACGGCGCCGACCAGTTCACCAGAGGAAACGTCGCCGCCGCGCGGGTGGTCCGGCTGCTGAACATCGAACCCGAGCACGCCTCGGGCACGACCGCGCTGCCGGACGGCCCGCTGGAGCTCGTCGATCCCGACGCCGGTCTCACCATCCAGCCCGGCCGGTTCGTCGCGGTCGCCTGCGCGACCCCGTCCGACGCTGCGCTGCTCGCCGACCGGCTCGGCCGACACACCGGCACGGCCGTCACGTTCGGCGGGGTGCCGTTGCGCGACGTGCCGCTGGAACAGGTCCGCGCCCGCATCCTGGTCACCACCAACGAGGACCGGCTCTTCGCCGGCCCGCTACGCACCGAACTCGACCCCGCCGACCGCCCCGACGGGCTTCCCGCCGTGCTCGAGGCGTCGTCGTCGCGGGACATCATCGAGGCACTGCCCGACGGCCTAGACCAGGCGGTCGTCGGCGCCGGGCAGGAGTTCTCCGGCGGGCAGCGGCAGCGGTTGCGGCTGGCCCGCGCGCTGAACGCCGACCCCGAGGTGCTCGTGCTCGTCGACCCGACCAGCGCCGTCGACGCGCACACCGAGGCGCGCATCGCCGAGCGTCTGCGCCAGGCCCGCGCTGGGCGCACGACCGTGGTCTTCACGACCAGCCCGATCATGCTCAACGCCGCCGACCGGGTCGCCGTCGTCGTCGACGGCAGGGTCGTCGCCGAGGGCGCCCACCAGGGGCTGCGCGGCGACGCCCGGTACCGACCGATCATTGCCAGGGAGGACGAAGCGTGAACACCGGCGACCCCGTGCCCACCCTGCCCGTCGCGTCGGCGCGGGAGGTCCGGGCCCAGGCCCGCCGCCTCGCCGTCCAGCACCGTGGCGCACTGCTCGGCGCGCTCGCCCTGCACGCCTGCACCGCCGCGTCCGGCTTGGTCGCGCCGCGGCTGCTCGGTGACCTCATCGGCGAGGTCTCCCGGGGCGCCGCCGACGTCACCCACGCCGTTGTGCTCATCCTCGTGTTCGTGATGGCGCAGGCGGTCCTGCTGGCTGCCGCCGTCTACGCCTCCGCCCGCCTCGGCGAGAGCGTCCTGGCCGAGCTGCGCGAGGAGTTCGTCGACAACGTCCTGGCGCTGCCCCTGGCCACGGTCGAGCGGGCCGGCACCGGCGACCTGGTCAACCGCACCACCCGGGACGTCGACCTGCTCTCCCGGGCGGTGCGCCAGGCCGTGCCGGACACGCTCTTCGCCGGCACGACGATCGTGCTGACCGTCGGGGCGCTGATCCTCGTCGACCCGCTGCTGGCCCTGCCGTGCCTGGTCGCGGTGCCGGTGCTCTGGGCGGCGACCCGCTGGTACCTGCGCCGGGCCCGCGACGGCTACCTGCGGCAGAGCGCCTCGTACGCGCGCATCACCGACGGGCTGACCGACACCGCCGAGGGCGCCCGCACCGTCGAGGCCCTGCGCATCGCGCACCGCCGTACGGCCCGCGCCGACGCCGACATCGCCGAGTCCTACCAGGCGGAGCGTTACACCCTTCATCTGCGCTCGGTGTTCCTGCCGATCTGCGACGTCGCGTACGTGCTGCCCGTCGCGGCGACCCTGGTGCTCGGCGGCGTGTTCTATCTCGACGGCCTGGTCACCCTGGCCGCGGTCACCACCGCCACCCTCTACGTGCAGCAGGTCATCGTCCCGGTCGACATCCTGCTGTACTGGATGAACGAGCTGCAGATCGGCGGCGCGTCGCTGGCGAGGACCCTCGGCGTACGCGGCGCGGCCCCGGCCGGCGCGTCGCTTCCGGTGGCCCCGGCCGGCGCGTCGGTTCCGGTGGCCCCGGCCGGTGGCGGCGGGGTGACGCTGGACGGGGTCAGCTTCGCCTACCGGGCGGGCCACGACGTCCTGCGCGACGTCACCCTGCACGTCGAGCCCGGTGAGCGGCTCGCCGTCGTCGGCCCCACCGGCGCCGGCAAGTCGACCCTCGGCCGGCTCGTCGCCGGGATCGCGCCGCCGACGTCCGGCACGGTCACCATCGACGGCGCTGTCCTGGCCGACCTGCCCTTGGCCGACCTGCGCAGCCGGGTCGCGCTCGTCACCCAGGAGCACCACGTCTTCGCCGGCACCCTGCGCGAGAACCTCGTCATGGCGAAGCCGTCGGCGACCGACGAGGAGCTGGAGAAGACCCTCAAGGCGCTGGACGCCGGGGACTGGGTCGCAGGGCTGGGCCTGGATGCCGCGGTCGGCGCGGGCGGGGTGGCCCTGTCACCCGCGCAGGCCCAGCAACTGGCCCTGGCCCGGCTGGCTCTGGCCGATCCGCAGGTGCTGGTCCTGGACGAGGCGACGTCGCTGCTCGCGCCGAGGACCGCGCGGCACGTCGAGCGGTCCCTGTCGGCGGTCCTGGCGGGGCGCACCGTCATCGCCATCGCCCACCGGCTGCACACCGCCCACGACGCCGACCGCATCGCGGTGCTCCAGGAGGGCCGCGTGGTGGAGCTGGGCAGTCACGACGAGCTGGTGCGGGCCGGCGGCGTCTACGCGGCCCTCTGGCGCTCCTGGCACGGCTAGCCGTGCGGCGCTCCCGACCCGGCCGGCCGTGCGGCGCTCCCGGCCCGGCCCGGCCGGACGTCACTCCTGGCCGGTGGACCGGCCCGAGGACACCGGGCCGTCCCCGGCCGCCGGGATCGCGCCCACCACGTCGCAGTCGTACCCCGTCGACCTGCCAGCCACCAGTTCGGCGGCAGCCGCGCCGTCGGCGTAGCGGACCTCGAACTCCGCGCCGGGGCCGTCGCCGGGCGAGGGCACCCGCACCCGGGTCCGCTGCCCCGGCCCGGGCGCGAAGAGCCGCAGCCGTATGCCGTCGGCCCACTCGTAGTCGGGCCGGTCGTCGGTGGCGCCGAACGGGATCACCGAGCCGGGGCGGGCCAGCACCGGCAGGCTGTCGAAGGCGTGCTTCTCGGTCACCCAGGCCGGCCCGGTGAGCTGCTCGCCGGTGACCAGGTGGGTCCAGGTGCCGGCCGGCACGTAGAACGTCACCTGGTCGTCGGCGCTCAGCACGGGCGCCACCAGCACGTCGGGGCCGAGCATGTACTGCCGGTCCAGGTAGGCCGCGGCCGGGTCCTCGGGGAACTCCACCACCATCGGGCGCATCACCGGCACCCCGTCGCGGTGCGCCTCCTCGGCCGCCGCCGCGAGGTACGGCATCAGGCGCAGCTTGAGCCGGGTGAAGTGGCGCAGCACCTCGACGGCCTCGTCGTCGTACGCCCACGGCACCCGGTACGAGCCGGAGCCGTGCAGCCGGGAGTGCGAGGAGAGCAGCCCGAACGCGATCCACCGCTTGAACACGGCCGGATCGGGGGTGCCCTCGAAGCCGCCGATGTCGTGGCTCCAGTAGCCGAACCCGGACGCGGACAGCGACAGCCCGCCACGCAGCGACTCGGCCATCGCCACGAAGGTGGACTCGCAGTCGCCGCCCCAGTGCACCGGGAACTGCTGGCCGCCGGCGGTGGCCGACCGGGCGAACACGACTGCCTCGCCGACCCCGCGTTCGGCCTCCAGCAGCGCGAAGACCGCCCGGTTGTAGAGGTGGGTGTAGTAGTTGTGCATCCGCTGCGGGTCCGACCCGTCGTGCCAGACGACGTCGGTGGGGATGCGCTCGCCGAAGTCGGTCTTGAAGCAGTCCACGCCCATGTCGAGCAGGGCTCTGAGCTTGCCGGAGAACCAGGCCACCGCGTCGGGGTTGGTGAAGTCGACCAGCGCCATGCCGGCCTGCCATTTGTCCCACTGCCACACCGACCCGTCCGGGTTGCGCACCAGGTATCCGGCCTGGCGGCCCTCCTCGAACAGGTGGGAGCGCTGGGCGATGTACGGGTTGATCCAGACGCACACCCGTAGGCCGCGCTCGTGCAGCCGGCGCAGCATCCCCTCCGGGTCGGGGAAGGTCGCCGGGTCCCAGACGAAGTCGACCCAGTGGAACTGCCGCATCCAGAAGCAGTCGAAGTGGAACACCGACAGCGGCAGGTCCCGCTCGGCCATCCCGTCGACGAACTCGGTGACGGTCTTCTCGTCGTACGAGGTGGTGAACGACGTCGACAGCCACAGCCCGTACGACCAGGCCGGGACGCGGGCGGGCCGGCCGGTCAGCGCGGTGTAGCGGCGCAGCACGTCCTTCGGGGTGGGCCCGTCGATGACGTGGTAGGTCAGCGACTGGCCCTCGACGCTGAACTGGGCCTGCGACACCACCTCCGAGGCGACCTCGAACGACACGTGTTCCGGGTGGTCGACGAAGACGCCGTACCCGGCGCTGCTCAGATAGAACGGCACGTTCTTGTACGCCTGCTCGGTGGCGGTGCCGCCGTCGGCGTTCCAGATGTCGACGGCCTGCCCGTTCTTGACGAACGGACCGAAGCGCTCGCCGAGCCCGTACACCGTCTCGCCGACCCCCAGCGCCAGCCGCTCGTGGACGAAGGTGCGGCCCGCGCCGTCGGTGACGATGCCGATGCTGCGCTCGGTGGACGAGGTGACCGGGTGGCCGCCGCGCAGGAAGTCGACCCGCCACCGGTCGACGAGGGTGACCCGGGCGGTCAGTTCGCCGGTGGTCAGCGACGCGCTGGCCCCGGTGACCGCCACGGTGACCGGGTGGTCGTCGCCGGCCGAGAGCGCGAAGCGGGGCTGCTCCGGGGGCCCGCCGAGGTGGTGGCCGATGCTCACCCCGACGACGCCGGGGGCGGGGGAGAAGAACCGGACGGTGACGACCGGCATGTTGAGGGTGTCGCCCCGCCCGGTGATCCGACCCGTCGGCGCGAAGACGGTGAAGCCGCGGGCGTCCGGCTCCACCGATTCGACCGTGCCGGGGCGCAGCACGCTGACCCCGGGTCGCAGTTGCCAGTACCCGTCGGTGAACTTCACGTCTCGGCTCCTGCCGTGATGCCGCGGTTCAGCGTGCGCACGCTCTGGACGACGGTGCAGGCGATGATCACCACCGTCGCGGCGGTGGTTCCCGGACCGCTCGAAACGCCCAGTCGAAGCGTTTCGACAGACCGTAGGCCACCCGTTACGAAGGCGTCAACAGTCGATGGCGAGCGGGGTCGCCGGTGCGGTCCGACGCGGCGTTTCGGACCTCCCGGGAGGGCAATGCGGAAAGTTGGGGATGACCGGATTCGGCCCGGCCGCAATCGTCGTGGAGAGAAATGAAAAAATCCTCACGTATGATGTTCCGGGCGTTCGGCGGCAACTAGATTTTGACGCCCAACCACAGTGGAGCCGCCACGATGCCAACTGGCGCCGCAACGCCGTTGATCTCCGTGATCATTCCGACCTACAACCGTTCCCGCCTGCTGCACGACACCCTGACGGCCCTGGCCGACCAGCGGATATCGGCGGACGCCTTCGAGGTCATCGTCGCCGATGACGGTTCGACCGACGAGACCCGACAGACGGTGGAGGCCTTCCGCGACCGGCTTCGCCTGCGGTACCACTTCCAGGAGGACCTGGGCTTCCGGGCCGCCGCCGCCCGTAACGCCGGCGCCCGCCTCGCCGTCGGCCCGATCCTGGCCTTCGTGGACAGCGGCATTCTTCCCGGCCCCGACTTCGTGGCCGGGCACCTGGCCGCACACCGCGAACCCGGCGCGGCGCGAGTGGTGCTCGGCTACACCTACGGCTTCCGTCCCGACGACCCGACTCCCGGGTTGGCGGAGATCCTGCGGACCCACACACCCGAGGAGACCGTCCGCGACTACGGGGCTGTTGCGGCGTTCCAGGACTCCCGGCACTCACTCTTTGTGGAAAACCGGTTCAGCCTCTCCCGCACCATGCTGCCCTGGCAGCTCTTCTGGACGTGCAACGTCTCCGTTGCGGCCAGCGACTTCTGGGCCGTCGGCGGATTCGACGAGGATTTCCGCTCCTGGGGCTCCGAAGACACCGAGCTGGGACTCCGCCTGTTTCGGCAAGGCCTGTCGTTCGAAGTCAGCCGCGAGGGTTGGGCGGTTGACACCCCGCACCCGCGGCGATCGGAGCCGGACCTTAGCGACAATCGCAGCAACATGCTCACGTTCCTGCACAAGCATCCCGAGCCGGTGCTGGAACTGCTGTGGGCCTGGTACTCCCGGCACCTGCCGCAGCTCGAAGACAGCCGAGCCTGGCACGTCAGACTGGAGCTACCGTCCATCCGGCGGGCGGTCAACCGGGCCCGCAGGGTGGACGTCACGGCGGAGCTGGCACACCTGCGCGACACCGTGCCGCTGGGCACCCGGATCGCCGTGTTCGGCTGCGGCGGCGACCTGCCGGCCGGGTTCCCGCCCGCCCACCTGTTCGACTATGACGAGACGCTGCTCCAGCGGCTGCCCCCGGACCCGGGGTACTCGGCCCACCACGCCGTCGGCATCCGTACCGTGCTGCCCGACGATGCCTTCGACGTCGTCCTGGTGACCTCCCGGCTGGCCCCGCTGTTGCGGCACTGGCGCGCCCACGTGCTGGCCGAGGCCCGGCGCATCGGCCGGTCGGTGCGTGGGCCGTTGGTGGAAGTCGCCGTCGCGGTGGTGCCGAACCCCGTCACCTGAGGCCGTCGAGCCGAGGACAGTGCCGCCGGAGTTCGACCGGCGGCACCGTCGCCCGCCTGTCCGTCCGGCGAGCCGGCGGGGCAGGGCGGCGGGGCGGGGCTCAGATTTCGATGTTGAACCTGCGGAGCACGGAGGGGGCCACCAGTCCCACCGTGGCGAGCACGGAGATCGCGGTCAGCACGCTGCGCAGCACGACCACCTCGGTCTTGCTGCCGGTGCGCAGGGCGATGCTGTTCGGCAGGCCCACCATCATCCACATCCGGCGCTTGATCGGGATCGGCCAGAGGATCGGCACCCCGGCCCGGGTGATCATGTCGCCGAGGATGTGCACGAAGCAGCCCACCCCGACGGCCAGCCCGATCAGCGGGTACCCCCGGTCGCCCGGCAGGTTGGCGAAGGTGAACCACGCGGCGGCGCCCGAGGTCAGGGTCACGATGACCCAGCCCGCGCGCTCCGCCCACCTGTCGAACAGCCCGCGCAGGGCCAGCCCGAACATGAAGAACAGGATGCCGACCACAGCCCACTTGCCGTACGCGGTGCAGAGCGCGGTGGTGCCCCAGCCGACCAGCCCGGTGAACGGGATGGTGTGGGTCAACGTGCGGTGGCCGTTGTTGCGGCGCGGATCCTTGCTGAGCTTGGTGGCGTAGTAGACGCCGAGCGAGATCTTCTCCATCACCTCGGCGACGAAGAGGCTGAACACCCCGAACGTGCGGGCCACCGTGGCGCCGCCCTGGTTGCGGGTGACCTTGCCGGACAGGTCGAGGTCGGGGAAGAGCGCCCCGCCGGCGCAGACCGCGGTGCCGACCGCCAGCGCCAGCGGCGACTGCTGATAGTCGGCGAACTGGTCGAGCGCCCAGGACCCGGTCAGCCACACCGCCGCGCCTGACAACGCGTGGGACGGTCCCATCATGACGCCTCGCCCTCCCCAGGGATCTTGATCGACAAAACTACGCCACTCTGGCAGAGCCGTCGCCGGGAGGCAATCACCCGGACGGTCCACTTAAGACAGTGTCGGGTGACCGGCGACGTGCCCGCGTCTCCCGCACCGTATCCGGGGGAGCCGACAATCTCCCGCATCGCGCGCCCGGGGAACGACCCACGGCCGGGTGGACGGCGCTCAGCCCGCGGCGCTACCGGCGGACCCGCCGGGCCCGCAGCACCTCGGCCACCGACCACGCCTGGAACGGGCAACCGGTCGCGCCGTGCGGGGCCGCCCCGTCGGCGGTTTCGCTGACCGATCCCAGGCCGTACTCGGTCAGGTGCGCGTCGACGCCCACGAAGAGGCCGTCGACGTCCATCTTGGCCCGCCGGGCGGCGTCCACGAACGGCCCGAGCAGCCACGGCCAGACCGTGCCCTGGTGGTAGCCGCCGTCCCGTTCCGGCGGCCCGCCCCGGTGCCGCGAGACGTAGCCGGGGGAGTCGGGGGAGAGGGAGCGCGGCCCGAGCGGGGTGAGTAGCCCGGCGGCGATCCGGCGCAGGGTCCGCTCGTCCGGCACCAGCGGCGCGTACGGCAGCGACCAGGCCAGCAGCTGGTTCGGCCGCAGCAGGTCGTCGTCGTGCAACGGCGCCCCACCCAGCGGGTACGCCGGAGCGGGCGTGTCCACCACGTCGTGCAGCCAGCCCACGGGCGAGGGGAACCGCTCGGCGAACGACGCGGTGGCCAGGGCGTGCAGCCGCCACAGCTCGCCCGCGTCAGCCCCGGCCAACTCGGTCAGCTCGGCCAGCCCCGCGAGGCCGCTTACCCACAGCGCGTTGACCTCCACCGGCTTGCCGACGCGCGGGGTGATCGGCATCCCGTGCACCCGGGCGTCCATCCAGGTCAGCGCCATCCCCGGGGTGCCACCCTGGGTCACCAGGCCATCGGCCGGGTCGACGGCGATGCCGTACCGGGTGCCGGCCAGGTAGGCGTCGACGATCCCGCGCAGCGCGGGCAGCAGCTCGTCGCCGAGGTCGGTGTCGCCGGTGACGGTGACGTGCCGGCTCACCGCGTGCAGGAACCACAGCGTCGCGTCGACCGTGTTGTACTCCACCCGCCCGGTGTCGGCGGTGTTGGCGAGCATCCCCTCCGAGAGCGTCGCCGCGTGCGCCCGCAGCAACTCCCGCCCCTCGTCGGCGCGGTTGGTGCTGAGGAACAGCCCCTCGTACGAGGTCATGGTGTCCCGCGACCATGCGCCGAACCACGGGTAACCGGCCACCACGTCCGGGCCGACGCCGGTGCGCACCACGAACGCGTCGGCGGCCAGCGCGAGGGTGGCCTCCACCGCGTCGGCCGGTCCCGCCTGGGCCACCACCTGTCGGTTGCGGCGCCGGGCCGCCGTGACGATCTGCTCCGCCGGGGGCGGCCCGCTGGCCAGGTCGCCGGCCCAGGCCAGCACCGACACCGTGTCGCCGGGGCGCTCCAGGGTTCCGTAGAACCGCCCGGCGTACCAGACGTCGTCGTCCGGGTGCAGGCCCCGGGCCTTCTCCTCGCGGTGGTGCACGCCGAGCCACCACTGCCCCTCCGGGGCCCAGCCGGGCCCGGCGAGGCGGAACGCCCCCTCGACCACCGCGCCGCCGTCGACCGACTCGACCCGGGGCGCCGGGCCATCAGCGCGCCGCTCGCCGTGCGCGTCCCGCCACGTGCAGGCCGCCGACAGGTCGAGCCGGACCGGGCCGCCGGAGACCAGCCGGTGCACCACCGCCACGCACGAGCGCCCGTACGCCATGGCCACCTCGCGCTCGATCACCACGTCGCCGATCCGCCACCGCCAGCGCGGCAGACCGTCGGTCAGGTCGAAGCGTTCCAGCAGCTCGAAGCCGCGCGGGTCGATATCGCCGGAGGACCACTCGTGCGCACCGAGGCGCACCCGCGCCCCCGACGGCAGGGTGAGCGCCGGGTCGAGACTGACCAGTCCCATGCTGCGGGACGCCGGTGTCTGGCCGGGGACCACCAGCAGCCCGTGGTACCGGCGGGTGCGAAGCCCGCTGACGGTGCCCATCGCATACCCGCCCAGGCCGTCCGGGACCAGCCACTCCCTGCTGGCCCCGGCGGTGAGCTCGCCGCAGACCTGCGGGCCGAACCGAATGTCGATCAACTTTCCTCCAGCGGCGGCGAGGTGTGACACGCCACGACGAAGATGGCCACTGTGGTGAAGTACCCCAGCGGCGTCGAAGATAGGCAGGTGATCACCGACGTGCCCCCTTCCTCCGCGTCCGCACCCGACGCCGAACGGCTCCGGCTGGCCCAGGCCGGCTCGGGGGAGCAGGACTGGCGAGCATGGGGTCCCTATCTGTCCGAGCGGGCGTGGGGGACGGTACGGGAGGACTACAGCGAGCACGGCACGGCGTGGGACTACTTCCCCCATGACCACGCGCGGTCCAGAGCCTACCGGTGGAACGAGGACGGCATGGCGGGCGTCTGCGACGACCGGCAGACGTTCTGCTTCGCTCTCGCCCTGTGGAACGGACGCGATCCGATCCTCAAGGAGCGCATGTTCGGCCTCGGCGGGGACGGCGGCAACCACGGCGAGGACGTCAAGGAATACTGGTGGTACCTGGACTCCACGCCCACCCACTCCTGGATGCGCTGGCGCTACCACTACCCGCAGGCGCCCTTTCCGTACGACGAGTTGGTCGCCGTCAACGCGCTGCGCGGCCGGGACGACACCGAGTACGAGCTGGTCGACACCGGCATCTTCGACGACGACCGGTACTGGGCGGTGTCGGTCGACTATGCCAAGGCGTCCCCGACGGACATGTGCATCGTGGTGACCGTCGCCAACCGGGGGGACACCGCCGAGCGGCTGCACGTGTTGCCCTCCCTGTGGTTCCGCAACACCTGGGCGTGGGGGCTGCCCGGCGGCGACCGGGTCCCCCGGATCGTCGGCACCAGCACCTCTGCGGGCGCCCGGCTGGTCGGCGAGCACTGGGTGCTCGGGCAGATCGTCCTGGAGGGCGATGGCGACCCGGTCCCGCTGCTCTGCGACAACGACAGCAACGCTGAGCGGCTGTGGGGGCTACCCGGCCGCTCCCCGTACCCGAAGGACGGGATCAACGACCACGTCGTGGACGGCGCGGCGACGGTCAACCCGGAGCTGGAGGGCACCAAGGGCGCGCTGCACTACGTGTTCGACGTGCCGGCCGGCGGTCAGCGGCAGATCCGGCTTCGGCTGACCCGTACCGCCGGTCCGCCCGCCGCGCCGCCGCCGCCCCGGGCCGACCTGGGCGACGGCTTCGACGCGGTGGTGTGGGCCCGGCGGGCCGAGGCGAACCGGTTCTTCGACAGCGTCATCCCGGCCGCCGCGACGCCGGACGAGGCGCTGGTCGCCCGGCAGGCCATCGCCGGGCTGATGTGGGGCAAGCAGTTCTACCACTTCGACGTCAAGCGGTGGCTGACCGGCGACCCCGGCTCCGCGTCCCCGCCGGCCGGTCGCCGGCACGGGCGCAACAGCCACTGGTGGCACATGACCAGCTTCGACGTGATCTCCATGCCGGACCCGTGGGAGTACCCCTGGTACGCGGCCTGGGACCTGGCCTTCCACTGCGTGAGCATCGCCCGGGTCGACCCCGGCTTCGCCAAGTCGCAACTGCTGCTCCTGCTGCGCGAGTGGTACCTGCACCCCAACGGGCAGATTCCCGCGTACGAGTGGGCCTTCGGGGACGTGAACCCGCCGGTGCACGCCTGGGCGGCGCTGAAGGTCTTCGAGATCGACGGCTCCCGCGACCACGAGTTCCTCGCCCGGGTGATGCACAAGCTGCTGCTCAACTTCACCTGGTGGGTCAACCGCAAGGACACCGGCGGCAACAACGTCTTCGAGGGCGGCTTCCTCGGCCTGGACAACGTCGGCCCGTTCGACCGCTCGGCGGCGCTGCCGGTGGCCGGGACGCTGGAACAGTCCGACGGCACCGGCTGGATGGGCATGTACGCGCTCAACCTGCTCGACATGGCCGTCGTGCTGGCCGAACACGACGCCACCTGGGACGACACCGCCACCAAGTTCTTCGAACACTTCGCCTACATCGCCGCCGCCGCGTACGAGCAGGGGCTCTGGGACGACGAGGACGCGTTCTTCTACGACGTGCTGCGGCTGGCCGACGGCAGTCAGGTGCCGCTGAAGGTCCGCTCCGTGGTCGGGCTGCTGCCGCTGGCGGCCACCACCCGGCTCACCGCGCGGACCCTGCACCGGCTGCCCGAGCTGGGGGCCCGGCTGCGCTGGTTCCTCACCCACCGCCCCGAGTACGCCGACGTGATCGGCGCCCGCCGGATCGGCTCCGACGGCCGTCAGCAGCGGCTGCTCTCCATGGTCGGCCCGGAGCAGGTGGTCCGGCTGCTGGCCCGGATGCTGGACCCCGACGAGTTCCTCTCCGAGTACGGCCTGCGTACGCTCAGCCGCGCCCACCTGGACAAGCCGTTCACCGTCACCCTCGGCGGGCAGGAGTTCAGCGTCGGCTACGAGCCCGCCGAGTCGACCAGCGGCCTCTTCGGCGGCAACTCCAACTGGCGCGGCCCGATCTGGATGCCGACCAACTTCCTGCTGATCAGCGCGCTACGCGACTACGCCGCGTTCTTCGGCGACGACCTCCAGGTGGAGTACCCGACCCGGTCGGGGGTGAAGCGGACCCTCGACGAGATCGCCGACGACCTCTCCGCCCGGCTGATCTCGCTCTTCACCCAGGACGACTGGGGCCGCCGGCCCATCTACGGCGCCGCCCAGCTCTTCCAGACCCACCCGGACTGGCGGGACCTGATCTGCTTCCCCGAGTACTTCCACGGCGACAACGGCGCGGGACTCGGCGCGTGGCACCAGACCGGCTGGACGGCCCTGGTCGCCGACCTGATCCTCACCCTGCGCCGCTGACCGGCACCAGACCACGCAGTTCAACGCCCGCCTGACCGACCGGCTTCACGCCAGACCAGCTACCGGTCCTCACCGGTCAGCTGATCGTGGCGAGCAGGTCCCGGCAGGACTGCTCGCAGGAGCGGCACATCTCGGCTCAGCGAACAGCGCAGGCCACGCGAACAGCGCCGGCCACGACGGCCGTGTTACCGCGACACGCCGTTCGGCGCATAGACATCAATCACCGCCGCAGGGTCGGCGGAAACCTTGCCCCAGCTGCGACGACGGGCCTAGCCTGGTCCGGCGTTCGGGGCTCTTCGGGGGTGAGCCGGGAACGTGCCGAAGTCCGGCGGTGGAGCACCGTGGAGCTGAGTGCGGGCGGGCTGACTCGCCGCGTCGAGCCCAGTGTGGGCGGCAGCATGTCGCGCCCACACTGCTCGTCGTGGCGGAATTCCGCTGCGCTGCCGGACGGGCTGGCGGGTCAGGGCGGGGAGTTGCGGCCCCGGTCCTGACCCGTCCGCTGACCCGTCCGCCGGGCCGTCAGTCGATCTCGTCCCGCACGATCGCCACGGCCACCCGGCAGAACTCGTCCATGTCCGGCTGGAAGCCGGCGGCGATGTCCGGATGCAGCCCCGAGCGGGTCTCTTCCAGCAGTCGCTGACAGACCTGTTCGACCGGCTCACCCGCGTAACTCGCCCGGATCCGCCCGGTGGCCGCCTGTAGGGCCGAGGTCAGCTGATCCTCAAGTGGGCCCCGCAGCTTCTGCTGCACGGGGTCGAGCCCGCTCGGGTCGAGCGTGACATGTGGCTCCGACATCGGCGCTCCCTTCGTCGGCGTCCGCGGTACCCCAACGCGGGCGTCGGTCAAACCACAGCCCGGCGGCACCTCCTCGTCGACAACGATCCTGCCGACCCGGTGATGCGGCAGCGGGGGTTCGCTTGATTTCCCACCGATCGGGTTCCCACCGGTCGGGGCAGCCTCGCCGCGCCCACCGGCCGGGGCGTGTCGGGCCGGGGTGCTCAGGAGGCGGGGCGTGGTGCGAAGGCGCAGAACTCGTTGCCCTCCGGGTCGGCAAGCACCCACCAACCGATGTCGGCGTCGGGCTCGCGCAGCAGCGTCGCGCCGGCGACGATCAGCCGGGTGGCGTCGGGGCCGGTCAGGTCGACGTCCCAGTGCAGCCGGTTCTTCACCTGCTTGCGCTCCGGCACGGAGTCGAAGACCCAGTGTTCCCAGGGGAAGCCGGCCGCGTCGGAGACCGAGGCGGTGCCCTCCTCGGTCGTCTCCACCCGGCCACCGACGATCCCCGCCCACCAGGTGGCCTGGGCGACCGGGTCGGCGCTCCCCACCACCAACTCGAACGGGCCAGGCCGGGTGCCCTCCCCGGGCGGAAATGCGCGGAACAGGTTGCCCTCGGGGTCGGCCAGCACCCACCAGTCGACCTCCACGTCCGGCTCGCGGACCAGCCGGGCACCCGCAGCCAGCAGTTCCGTCGGCTCCGGCCCGGCCAGCCGCAGGTCGAGGTGCACCCGGGTCCTGGCTGCGCGCGGCTCGGGCACCCCGTTGACCCAGATCGACTCGGCGCCGAGACGGCCGCGCGGATCGACTCGGGCGTCCCCATCGCCGGTGTCGACCACCTCGCCGTCGAGCACGCGGGCCCAGAAGCCCGCCAGCCGGGGGATGTCAGAGGCGTCCATGCAGAGATCCTTGAAGCGCGCGATCATCCGGCCATCATGTCGGCCGGGTCCGACACCCACCGACCCGTCGCGGCGCACACCGTGATCGTCAGCGGCGACCGCGTTTGATCTCGTGGAAGGCCGGCAGCCGCAGCAGCGGCAGCAGCGAGTCCCAGAGGGTCAGCGCGTCCTCGGTGCCGGGGACCTCCGTCAGGATCGGGCCGTGGATGCCGCGTTCCGCGCCGGGCACCGTCAGCACCGGCGAGCCGATGTCCGGGCCCGCCGAGGAGTACGCCAGCGCGTGTGACTCGCGTACCGCCTGGTCCCAGCGGTCGTCGTCGAGGGCCGGCGCGGCGTCGCCGAGGCCGGCCGCCTCGACGGCCGCCTCCACCAGCTTGTCGGAGATGGGGTTGCTGGCGTCGTGGGTGCGCGTGCCCAACTCGGCGTAGAAGCGTGCGGTGTCGTCGCCCCGGCCCTCGGCGCGCAGCGCCTCCACCAGCCGCAGCGCCCGGCCGGAGGCGGCCATCGCCTCGGCGAACTGCGGCGCCACCTTCCCCTCGTTGAGGATGGCCAGGCTGAACGACCGCCATTCGACGGTCAGCCCGCGGGCGTCGGCGACGGCCACCAGCCAGCGCGAGGTGCGCCAGGTCCACGGGCAGGCAGGGTCGAAGAAGAAGGTGGCGTCCATCGGCCGAGCGTACGGCGGGACGGGCCGGACCGCAGCGGCGACGGTGGCCCCCGGTGGCTGACTGATGTCGGTCGGGTGAAGGAATTCTTCACCATCGTCATTGCCGATGCAAGGTCTCGACATAGACAGATATCGCGCTGTATGGTGCGGCGACCCGGGCGACATGATCACAGTCGCCCCTTTTGTAGTCACGAGGAGTGACGGTGACTGTTCGGAAACCCTCGCGTCGGGTGAGCCAACTGCTCGGCGGCGCAATGATCCTGATGATCGGCCTGGCCGGCCAGCCGGCCCAGGCTGCGCCGCAGCAGGACGCGGAGACGCTGGCTGCCGCCTTCGACCGGGCTGCGGTTCGCTCCGATGTGCCGCGCGACCTGCTCGCCGCGCTCGGGTACGCGGAGACCCGGCTGGACGGTCACCACGGCGAGCCCAGCGCCTCCGGCGGGTACGGCGTGATGCACCTGACCAGCAACCCGAAGGTGCGGACCCTCGACGAGGCCGTGCGCCGTGCCCGACTGGACCGCACCGAACTGCGCACCCGTGACGCGGCGAACGTCGCCGGCGCGGCGGCGGTGCTCCGCTCGTACGCCGATCAGGCCGGGCTCACCGCGGCGCAGCGCGACGACGTCAACCAGTGGTACGGCTTGATCGCCCGCTACGGCGGCTCGTCGGACAAGGCCACCGCCCGGTTGTACGCCGACGCCGTGTACGACCTGCTCGGCAGCGGCTTCAGCGCGACCACGGCCGCCGGCCAGGTCACCGTGGACGGCCGTCCGGTCGCGCCCCAGCGGGGCGACTACGCCAACGTGGCGCCAATGGGCGCCGCCGACATGGGCACCCAGAGCACCGACTACGGCCCGGCGGCCTGGGTGGCGGCGAACTCGTCCAACTACACGGCCTCCAGCCGCGAGTCCGCGTACCCGATCAACTACATCGTCATCCACACCATGCAGGGCAGCTACGCCGGCTCGATCAGCTGGTTCCAGAACGCAGCCGCCGGCACCAGCGCCCACTACCTGCTCCGTTCCTCCGACGGCGCGGTGACCCAGATGGTGCGGGACAAGGACGTCGCCTGGCACGCCGGCAACTGGACCTACAACACCCAGTCGATCGGTATCGAGCACGAGGGCTACGTCGCCGACGCCTCCTGGTACACCGACGCGATGTACCGGTCGTCGGCCGCGCTGACGCGGTTCCTGTGCGACAAGTACGGCATCCCGAAGACCCGCAGCAACATCATCGGTCACAACCAGGTGCCGGGCGCCACGCACACCGATCCGGGTCCGAACTGGAACTGGACCTACTACATGCAGCTCGTCACCGGCACCACGCCGCCCCCGACCTCCTGGTCGACCATCGTGGACAACACCACCGCCGGCCGGTTCACCGCGAGCGCCAACTGGAGCACCTCGTCGTACTCGGCGCAGCGCTACGGCGCCGACTACCGGTACGCCAACCCGGTCGCGGCCAGCGACGCCGCCTGGTACAAGGTGAACATCCCGGCTACCGCCACCTACCGGGTGGAGGTCTGGTACCCGGCCGTCGCCGGTTACAACGCCACCACGCCGTACATCGTGGCGACCAGCAGCGGCAACCAGACGGTCAACGTGAACCAGTCAGCCAACGGTGGCGGATGGCGCTCGCTGGGCAACTTCACCCTGGCCGCCGGGGACGCCAACAAGGTGGGCATCAGCCGTTGGTCCGGTAGCACCGGCTACGTGATCGCCGACGCGATCCGCATCACCCGCGTCTAGCGCGGCAGCAATGTGAGTAAGAAAGGGCCCCTGCTATCGCATTCTGGATAGCAGGGGCCCCTTCGCGCTACCGCAACGGTAAAGTCGTGCGGGTCTTCGAGCTCGAGATGGGTGGGTGGAGACGGCCGCGCCCTGGTCACCGCCGACGGCATCGTCCCCGCCGAAACCCGCACCCGCCCCACCGCACGCACCGCCCTGACCGTCCTCCGCGCCGGCCACACCGCCGCCGACGTCACCCGCCTCGCCGTCATTGTCAGACTGACGCGGCAATGACCCCACCGAAGGCTGCGGGTCAGGCGGTGACCCACTCGACGGCGAGCGGCAGCCCGACGAACGCGGCGTACGCCTCCAGCGCCGCGTCGACCCGCGCCCCGGTGGCGGCGTCGAGGTCGACCAGCGGGCGCACCGCGACCTTCACCCTCGTCCTGCCGAGCGCACGCTTCCAGGTGCCGACCACCCGGCCGCCGCGCACCACCGTGGACTGGAAGACCCCGTTGTTCCCGGGGATGATCGCCTGCTTGTGCTCGGCGTCGAGCATCAGCGACCGGTCCTTGTAGCCCAGCAGGTATTCGTCGAAGCCGGGCAGCGTGTGCACGTCGTCGACCGCTGGCCGGGGGGCGTCGAGCAGGGCCGGGTCGACCACCGCCTCCACCCCGTCGACCGTGACAGTGGTCAGGGCGTCGCCGGCGGCGGCGATGCCCCGCTTCGCGTCGGCGGCGGTGAGGCCCGTCCAGCCGGCGAAGTCCTTCCGGGTGGTCGGGCCATGGCTGCGGAAGTAGCGCAGCGCCAGGATGCCCAGCGCCTCGTCGCGCTCGGGGCGGTGCGGCTGCAGCACCCACTCGTTGAGCAGGACGAAGGTCTGCTCGGTGCCGACGTGCGGGGCGACGCAGGTGACGCCGCGCTGTGCCGCGTACCAGAGCAGGTGGTAGCCGCGCTGCTCGGTGGTGTCGAGGCCGGCCGCGCCGAGCGTGGCCAGGCACTCCGCGCGGGTCATCCGGCCGCCACCGGCGAGCGCCTCGCCGAGCACGTCTGCGGCCCGGTCGGTCTCCTCCAGGCTGAGGCCGAGGACCGCCCGCCGGGGCCCGGCGGTGTCCAGGATCCGTTTCCCGGTGACCTCCAGCATCCACCGGGCGTCCCGCGAGGGCACGAGGTGCACGGTGCCCCGCATCGGCCAGGTGCGCAGCGCCTCCCGGCGCTCCAACGCCGCGCTCACGTCGGCCTGGGACCACCCGGGCAACCGCAGTCCCAGCGACCACAGCCCGCTCGCCAGGTCCTGGGCCTGCATCGCGCCGAACCACTCGACCACCCCGGCCACGTCGGCGGGGCGGGCGGTGGGGTGCGGGCGCAGCAGCAGGCTGGCCATCCGTAGCGCGAGCGCGTCCGTGCCGGTGAGTTCCACAGGTAGAGCACCTTCCGTCCGGTTCGGCGAGAGCATAGGGCCACCCACCGACACCGGACGGGCAGGCGCCCGGGCGGGCGGATCCCGCACGGATCCACCCGCCCGGTCCTGTCGGCTGTTGACCGTCGCGCGTCAGCGTCGCCGACGTGCCGGTTCCGGCACGTTCGCGTCGACCTGCTCCCGCCGCAGCCGCTCATCGACGGGCTGGTCCTCGACCACCTCGTCCTTGGTCAGGTGGACCCGCTCGACGGGGACCTGCTCCTTGCTGACCACCGGCCGCTCGGCGCGCAGCTGCATCTCCCGCTGCTCGTCGCCGATGTCGGCCCGGGCGCCACGGTCGCCGGCCGCGACGGGCTCGTGCTCGACCCGTACCTCGTCGTGTTCCACGGGGACGGTGGTGTGCACGTCCTCGGTGACGACGTGTTTGGTCAGCTTGGCCATGCCAGCCGGCTCGCTCCGGGTGCCGACCCGCATCCGTTCTTCGGAGCGGGTGACCTCCGACCGGTCCGCTGGCTGTCGGTCCGCCGGGCTCGGCTGCTGGAGCTGGTAGTGCGCGTAGAGCTGGTTGAGCTGGTCGGCGTCGAGCGGCTCGTCAGTACCCGTCTCGACGCTGGGCGCGCTGCGCACCGTCGCCTTGTCGTACGGGAGAAGCAGCTTGCTCTGCTCCATCCGGGCCCCGTCGAGCGGGGCCATCGACTCGTGGTGGCCCATCACCCCGGTCTTGACGCTGACCCAGGTCGGCTCGCCGACGGCGTCGGCCCACACCTGGCCCACGCTGCCCACCTTTGCGCCCGAGCGGTCCTGGACATCCTGTCCGTACAGCGAACGGATCTGCTGTTCGGTCAGTCGCATGACTTGTCCTTCCTCTCGTGGTCACGACGTGGCTACCCGAGCGACGGGAAGCACATTCCCCGGGACCGCGGTGGATAGGAGCAGCGGGCCGATCGAACGCCGGGGCGGCGGATCCGGCGGGTCGGCGCGGCATGAGTGGCGACGCAGTGGGGAAGCCCCGGCGGGATTATCGTGACGAGAGCGAGGTGTGGGATGACCGCGTCCAACGAGCCGGCCCGGGGTGCCGGCACGACCACCGGCCGGCGACCGGCCCATGCCGGCACCGGGGCCAAGACCAGCACCGCAGCCACTTTCGCCCTGGTGTTCGGGGTCGCCGCGCTGTTCAGCACGCTGACCGCGATCCTGGCCTGGGTCGGGCTGCTGTTGGGCATCATCGGGGTGATCCTGGGCATCGTCGGGCTGAAGATGTCCCGCCGACCCGGGGTCACCGGCCATGGGGTGGCCATCGGCGGGCTGGTGCTCAGCGCCCTGGCGGTGCTGCTCGGGCTCGCACTGGTGGCCGGGATCAGCACCTTCGTCAACAACGAGAAGGCCGTCGACCGGCTGGAGCAGCGGGTGGAAGACCTGCGCTACAAGCTGAAGGACTGACTGCCGGGCTCGGTCCGCCCTGGCCGTCCGGCCGGAGTGGCCCCCGCAGCGTCCTCCCGAGGGGCCCCGCCCCCGGCGTTTGACGTCGCGACCACCGGGTAGGCGCCGAAGTTGGCCCGAATCGAGGAGGGAACATCTGATGGACGGCCAGATCAAGGTCGCGGTGATCTACTACAGCGCGACCGGCATCACGTATCAGATGGCGCAGGCAGCGTGCGAGGCCGCCGGCGAGGCCGGCGCGGAGGTCCGGCTGCGCAAGGTGCGTGAGCTGGCTCCGGACGAGGCGATCCGCTCCAACTCGGGGTGGCAGGCGCACCGGCTGGAGACCCAGGACGTCATGGAGGCTGAGCCCGACGACCTGACCTGGGCCGACGTGGTGATCATGGGGGCGCCAACCCGGTACGGCATGATCGCCGCGCAGCTCAAGCAGTTCATCGACACCACCGGTCCGCTGTGGGCCCAGGGCGCGCTGGCGGACAAGGTCTACTCCGCGTTCACCTCGACGGCGACGTCGCACGGTGGGCAGGAGTCGACGCTGCTGTCGCTGTTCACCGTCTTCTACCACTGGGGTGGCATCGTGGTCACCCCCGGCTACACCGACCCGAGCCAGTTCGTCGCCGGCAACCCGTACGGCGCGTCGCACACCAGCAACAACGGCGAGATCCCGCCCGACGCCATGGCCCTGGGCGCGACCGCGCTGACCGCGAAGCGGGCGGTGCGGATCGGTGCGGCGCTGAAGCGGGGCCTGGCCGCCGGCTGACCGGCCCGGGGGACCGGCGGCGCGGACGGGGGCTCTCGGCCCGTCCGCACCACCGGTCGTCGTCATCCCTACCCCCGATCTGCCGGCCCATGCGTCGGCGCCGCCGGCCGGGGGTGGACGGCGATCGGCGACCGACCCGGCGGGACCGCCAGCAGGTGCCCCAGTAGGTCGGCCAGGACCGCCATGCCGTCGCGGCTGAGCACCGACTCGGGGTGGAACTGCACCCCGGCGAAGCCGGGCCCGCGCAGCGCGTGCACCGCGTGGTCGACCGGGTCGCGGGCCAGCTCCACCGGCCCGTACGCGGTGGCGACCCGGTCGGCGCCGGCGACGGCGGTGAAGGTGGAGTAGAACCCGACCCGCCGGCTGGCGCCGAAGATCATCACGTCCCGCTGCAACCCCTGGTACGGCGCGTCCCGGCGGTGCAGCGGCAGCCCGAGCAGCCCGGCCAGGAGTTGATGGCTCAGGCACACGGCCAGGGTCGGCGCCCCGTCGGCGAGCCGCCCGGCGAGCAGGTCGCGCAGGGCGGCCATCTTCGGTTGGCCCACCGCCCGGGGGTCGCCCGGGCCGGGGCCGGCCACCACCAGGTCGTGCCCGTCGTCGGGGACGGGACAGTGCCACGGGGTCAGCTCGACGGTCAGCCCGAGGGCGCGTAGCTGGTGGGCGAGCATGCCGGTGAAGGTGTCCTCGCCGTCCACGATCAGCGCCCGGCGGCCGGCCAGTCCGGGCAGCGCCACCGCCCCGGGGGGCCGCTGGTCGAGCCAGAACCGGGCCAGCGGCGCGTTGCGGGCGGCCAGCGCGTCCCGTACCTGCGGGTCGTCGGCCAGCCGGTGCGCCGAACCCGGGCCGGGGTCGGGGGCGTCCGGGCGCAGGCCGAGGGCAGCCAGCACCCCGGCGGCCTTCGCGTGGGTCTCCGCCACCTCGCCCTCGGGCGTGGAGTGGCGTACCAGGGTCGCACCGACCGGCACCCGCAACTCGCCGGCGGGGGAGATCTCGGCGGTACGGATCAGGATCGGCGCGTCCAGGGTCTGCCGGCCGTTCTCGTCGCGCCCCAGCAGGGCAAGCACCCCCGCGTAGTAGCGCCGCCCGGTCGCCTCGTGCCGGGCGATGACCCGGCAGGCGTTCTCCATCGGGCTGCCGGTGACGGTGGGGGCGAACATCGTCTCCCGCAGCACCTCCCGCACGTCCATCGAGCCCCGCCCGGCGAGCAGGTACTCGGTGTGCGCCAGGTGGGACATCTCCTTGAGGTACGGGCCGATCACCTGCCCGCCGCCCTCGGCCACCCGCGCCATCATCTTCAGCTCCTCGTCGAGGACCATGTACAGCTCGTCGACCTCCTTCGGGTCGGCGAGGAACCGCAGCAGCGACGCCCGGTCCACCGTCCCGCCGTGCCGGAAGGTGCCGCTGATCGGGTTCATCATGACCAGCCCGTCGTCGACGCTGACGTGCCGCTCCGGGCTGGCCCCGACCAGGATGCGGGTGCCGGTGTGCACCACGAACGTCCAGTACGCGCCGCGCTCGCGTAGCAGCAGCCGGCGCAACGCGGCCAGCGCGGCAACCAGTGGGGAACCCTGCACGGTGGCCCGCATGGCGCGGTGAATGACGAAGTTCGCCCCCTCGCCCCGGCCGATCTCCTCGGCCAGCACGCGGGCGACCGTGTCGGCGTACTCGGCGTCGGCGATGTCGAACCCGGCGTCGGTGGTGGTCACCGGGGCGTCGGGCAGGGCGGCGAGCGCGTCGGCCAGGGACAAACGGGTGTGCTCGGCGATCTCCAGGCACTCCAGCGGGGCGCCGTCGTCCACGCAGGCGAACCCGCGCTCGGTGATCTGCCGGTAGGGCACCAGCGCGAGGGTGCGTGGCCCGGCCGGACCGGCGGGCAGCGGGACGTCGGCGAGCCGGTCGACGGGGCGTACGGTGCCGGTGAAGAGCTCCAGGTGGTCGGTGCCCTCGCGGCGGACGAGCGCGAAGGGGCCGGGGTCGACGCCGTCGGCGACGGCGGAGAGCAGGTCGTGCGGGCGGGTCATTCGGGGTCTCCTGGGGGCCGGGCCGCCGTCGGGGGCGGCCCTGGGCCGGGGGAGCACCGGCGACCGCCTCGTGGGGCGGCCGCGTGGGAAGCTACGCGCGGGGGTGGGCCGCCGGGTCGGCGGGCCACCAGCAGGTCGGATGCGCGAGCATGCGATCACCCTACGCGCCGGGCCACCTCCCGGGAACCCGATCCCGGCTTACGGGATCAGCCGGCAGCCACCTGCGGCGACGCGGTCCGGCCGGCCGGCGGGCCAACCTGCGGGTACGGTGATCGACGATGAACATCCTCGCCCTGGACCTGGGCACCTCCTCCGTGCGCGGCCTCGTGCTGGACGCCGACGCGGCTCCGCTGCCCGGCGCCCTCGCCCGCCGCAAGGTGCATCTCACCGTGGACGACGACGGCGCCGGCACCCTGGACGGCCCCGCCTACCTGGCCTGCCTCGCCGAGTGCCTGGACGAGCTGGCCGCCGGCGGTCACCTGCGTGACGTCGGCCTGGTCGCCGCCTCTGCCCAGTGGCACTCGGTGCTGCCGGTGGACCGCTCCGGCGAGCCGATGGGGCCGGTGTTGACCTGGCTGGACACCCGCCCCGAGCCGCCGGCCTCCTCGGCCGGACCGGCGGACCCCGCCGCGTACCACCAGCGCACCGGCACCTGGTGGCACCGCTGCTACTGGTCGGTGCGGCTGCCCTGGCTGCGGCAGCGCTCCTCGACCCCGCCGGCCCGTTTCGTCGGCCTGGTGGAATACGTGCTGCACGCGCTGCTGGACACGGCGCCGATGTCGGTCTCCCAGGCCTCCGGCACCGGGCTGCTCGACCTGCACGCGTTGACCTGGGACGCCGAGGCGTGCGAGCTCGCCGGCGTGGACCCGGGGCGGCTGCCCGAGCTGGCCCCCGACGACTGGCGGGGCCGGCTGCGGCCGGAGCACGCCCGTCGTTGGCCGCAGCTCGCCGACGCACCCTGGGCGCCGCCGGTGGGCGACGGGGCGGCCTCGAACGTGGGCTCCGGGTGCGTGGACCCGTCCCGCGTGGCGGTGACTGTCGGCACCTCGGCGGCGGTGCGCCTGTTGCAGCGGGTGCCGGCCGGTGGCGAGTTGTCGCCGCTGCCGCACGGGCTGTGGCGGTACCGGGTCGACCACGACCACGTGGTGACCGGGGCCGCGTACTCCTGCGGGGGGAACCTGTTCGCCTGGGCCGGACGCGAGCTGCGGCTGCCCGAGGGCGCTGAGCTGGAGGCCGCGCTGGCCCGGATCCCCCCGGGCGGCGGCCCGGAGACCAACCCGCGCTTCGGTGGGGACCGCCCGCCCGGTCACGCCCCGGCCGGTGCCGGGACGCTGCGGGGGCTGAGCTTCGGCATCGGCGCGGTCGACATCCTGGCCGGCCTGATGTCCAGCGTCTGCGGGCTGGTCGCCGCCGATCTCACCGAGCTGGAGTCGACGGTGGACGGGGCGGTCGAGGTGGTGTTGGGCGGGGGAGCGATGGCGGCCTCCGAGTGGTGGCGCAGGTCGTTCGCCGTCACCCTGGCGCCCCGGCTGGTGCGCTACCAGTCCGATCCGGAGATCGGCGCGATCGGCGCCGCCCGGGTGGCGCTCGGGCGGCTGGACGAGCCGGTTGCGCTCCTGCACATCGGCCGGACGGATGAGACTGCCTCACCGGCCCTGTCAGGTCCGCGCGACTCTCGGTATCTTTCCTGAGCCATCGCTCAGGTGACCCCGTTGACAGCGCCGTCCTGACTGGTTTGATGGACCCCGCTCCCCGGTGCGGCGGACGCGAGGGACCTAGGAGGCATGCGTGGGCGTAGGTCCCGACCCGGCGGGGAGTGGGGGGTCGAACCGCCGTCGTCGATTCGACGTCCGTGTCGTGGTGCACCGTCGCCGTTCTCCGCTGCGCCTGCGGGACTGGCGGATGGGAACCAAGCTCGTCACCGTGCTCGTCATTCCCTCGGTGGCCTTCCTGGTGCTGGCCGGCGTGCAGACCCGAGGGCTGGTCGGGCAGACCACCGCGCTGAGCGACTTCGCCGAGCAGGTGGGCATCGGGCGGGAGATCACCGCCGCGGTGCACCAGCTCCAGCAGGAACGCGATCGCACCGCCGGCGAGCTGGCCGGGCTGCGCCGGGTGGGTGGTCAGGCCGACCGGGACGCCGCGGTCGCGGCGCTGAAGCCGTCGCAGTCCGCCAGCGACGACGCCGTGGCGGACCTGCGACGGGCTGCCGGCCCGCTGGCCGACGCCGACGCGGCCTGGCGGGTCGCGTACTCGAAGGTGCTGGAGGCGTACGACCAGATCATCTACATCCGGTCGGCGGTGCCCCCGGCGGTGCTGGCCAGCGACAACATCCTGGCCCACTACCACCGGGCCGTCGACTCGCTGCTGACGCTGCTCGCCCAGCCCTCGCCCGGGGAGAGCCAGCGGGCGCTCAACGACGCCGTGCTGCGCTACGTCCACCTGGCCCGGGTCAAGGAGTTGTCCTCACGGGTCCGCGCCGAGCTCTACGCCGCCGCCCGCGCCGACCGCTACGGGGTGGAGGAGCAGGTCGCGCTGACCGACCTGCGGGCCCAGCAGCTCACCGCGCTCGGCGCGTTCCGGGTGACGGCCACCAGCGACCAGATCCGCCGGTACGACGCCGCATCGGCGGACCCGGCCTTCAGCGCCGCCATCAGGCTGGAGGAGCAGACCCTACCCATCGGCGGCTCCGTGCCGCGGGCGTTGCCCGCCGCCCAGTGGTGGGCGGCCAGCGAGCGCCGCCAGGAGGTGCTGCGGCGACTGGAGGCCAGCGTCCTGGGCGACGCGGTGAACCGGGCCGACGACGCCAGCGCCGACCAGCTGCGGACCACCCTGCTGGTGGTCGGCGGGATCGGCGCGGTGCTGCTGGTCGCCCTGCTGATCTCGGTGGTGATCGGGCGGTCCGTCGCCCGCTCGATGCAGCTGCTGCGCGGTCAGGCGCTGCGGATCGCCAAGATCGAACTGCCGGAGGCCCTGGAACGGCTGCGGCAGGTCAACAGCGGGGTGTCCGACATCGAGGTGCCGCCGGCGGTGGTCCGCTCGCTGGACGAGATCGGCGAGCTGGCCGAGGCGTTCGTCGCGGTGCACCGCAGCGCGGTCAGCGTCGCGGTGGAGCAGGCGACCATGCGCCGCAATGTCAACCTGATGTTCGTGAACCTGGCCCGGCGAAGCCAGGTGCTGGTGGAGCGGCAGCTGGAGCTCCTCGACGGCCTGGAACGCGACGAGAGCGACCCGGACCAGCTGGAGAACCTGTTCAAGCTCGACCACCTCGCCGCCCGGATGCGACGCAACGACGAGAGCCTGCTGGTGCTCGCCGGCAGCGAGTCGACCCGGCGCTGGAACCGGCCGGTGGGGCTCGGCGCGGTGTTGCTGGCCGCCAGCGCGGAGATCGAGCAATATCAGCGGGTGCACCGCGAGCAGGTGGCGGACCTGCACGTCGTCGGGCACGTCATCGGTGACCTGGTGCACCTCTTCGCCGAGCTGCTGGAGAACGCCACCGCGTTCTCCCGGCCGGACACCATGGTGCAGGTCATCGTCCGGCCCGACGGCCTCGGCGCGTTGGTGGAGATCACCGACCAGGGGCTGGGTATGACCCCGACCGCGCTGACCGAGGCGAACGCGGTGCTGGCCGCTCCGCCGGCCGCCGACGTCGCGGCGTCCGAGCGGATGGGTCTGTTCGTGGTCAGCCACCTCGCGGCCCGGCACGCGATCGAGGTGCGTCTGCACCCCCGCCAGGACGGTCTGGTGGCCCTGGTCCGGATCCCGCCGGCCCTGCTCACCACCGCCGCACCGGCGGAGCTGGGCCTGCTCCCGTCCCGGCGGATGCTGAGCACCACGCTGCCCGGCGGGGCCCGTCCGACGGGCGTCGTCGCCACTTCGCGGTCGGACCTGGCCGCCGCGGCGCACGCCGGCGCGGCCGCTTCGGCGCGGTCGGACGTCGCCGGGGCGGCGGACCCGGAGGAGCTGCCGGTGGCCGGTCGACGCCCGCGGAGCGGGATCGTGCCACGGCAGCCCCGGGCGGTGCCGGTCCGGGCCGAAGACGTGCTGGCCCCGGCCAAGGGGCGACCCGCGCCCGTCGGGGACGTCTGGTGGTCGCGGCAGCATCCGACCGCGGGCACCGCGGCGGCGGCCCCTGCGCCCCCGGCCGTGCCGGTCACTGGCGGCATCAACGAGCGCGGACTGCCGATGCGGGTACCGATGGCGCAGTTGTCCGCCGTGACGCAGCCCGCGCGGCCCCAGCAACAGACCCCGCGCCACGATCCGGACCCGGACGCCGTCGGCGGCATGCTGTCCCGGCTGTACAGCGGGGTTCGGCGGGCCGAGGCGGAGGAGACCACCGAGATTTTCCTGCCGCCGGACGGCGGCGCCACCGAAGGGGGACAACAGTGATGACCTTGAGCCAGGAGGCCCGGGACCTGAGCTGGCTGGTGAGCGGGTTCGCGCAGCGGGTGCCCGGTGTGGCACACGCGATCGTGGTCTCGTCCGACGGGCTGCTGGTAGCGATCTCCGACCACTTGCCCCGCGACCAGGCCGACAAGCTATCCGCAGTGACATCGGGCCTGATGAGCATTACCGCCGGTGCGGCGCAGATGTTCGACGGCGACATCGTCAAGCAGACGGTGGTCGAGATGGGCCGCGGCTATTTCCTGGTGATGCAGATCCGCGACGGCTCGATCCTGGCCACCCTGGCCGGGGGCGACGCCGATATCGGGGTGGTGGGCTACGAGATGGCCCGGCTGGCCAAGCAGGCCGGCGAGATGCTCACCCCGGCGCTGCGGGCCGAGCTTCAGCAGGCGCTGCCCCGTTGAGCCTGCCCGGCCCGCCCCGCCCGGTCCCGCCGGGTGGGGCGGGCCGGACGCCCACCGGGCGGACGCGGGGCGTGCCGCTCCCGCCCGGTGGGGCTTTGCTCGGGCTACAGGCCGTTGGCCCGGATCACCTCGCGGTACCAGTGGGCGCTGCGCTTGGGCACCCGGCGCTGGGTCGGGTAGTCCACGTAGATCAGGCCCCAGCGCTGGTCGTACCCCTCGGCCCACTCGAAGTTGTCCAGCAGCGACCAGACGTGGTAGCTCTCCAGGGGCACCCCCTCGGAGATGGCCCGGTGCGCGGCGGCCATGTGGTCGCGCAGGAAGCTGATCCGCCCGTTGTCGTCGACGGTGCCGTCGGCGGAGAGGGTGTCCGCCTGCGGCAGGCCGTTCTCGGTGACGGTCAGCGGGACGGGGCCGTAGTCCCGGGTGATCCGGGTCAGGATGTCGTACATGCCGTCGGGGTAGATCTGCTGCCAGTCCGCCTGCGAGGTGGGCCAGCGCGTCACGGTGCCGCCGTCGCCGGTGACGTAGTACGGCGTGTAGTACTGGACGGCGAGCAGGTCGATCGGCGAGGAGATGGTCTCCAGGTCGCCGTCGGCGATGCCCCGGGCCATCCAGCTGTCGGCGCCGAGGTCGTCGAGCACGTCGGCGGGGTAGCTGCCCTTGAGGATCGAGTCGAGGTAGAGGCGGTTCTCGTACCCGTCGTAGAGGTGCGCAGCCCGGCCCGCCTCAGCGCTGTCGTCGGCCGGGTAGCAGGGGTGCAGGTTGAGCGCGGGGCCGATCCGCCCGGTGCTGCCGGTGGCGCGCAGTGCCCGCACGGCCAGCCCGTGGGCGAGCTGGAGGTGGTGGGCGACCAGGTATGCCGCCTGCGGGTTCTGGAAGCCGGGGGCGTGGTGGCCGATGAGGTAGCCGTTCTGCACCACGGTCTTCGGCTCGTTGATGGTCAGCCAGGCCGGCACCTGGTCACCGAGGCCTCGGAAGACCGCGTCGGCGTACTCGGCGAACCGGTAGGCCGTGTCCCGGTTCTCCCACCCGCCGGCGTCCTGCAACGCCTGCGGCAGGTCCCAGTGGAACAGGGTGGCCATCGGGGAGATGCCCCGCTCGTGCAGCCCGTCGACCAGCCGCCGGTAGAAGTCGAGGCCGCGTTGGTTGGGCGCCCCGGTCCCGTCGGCCTGGATGCGCGGCCAGGAGATGGAGAACCGGTAGCTGCGCAGCCCCAGGTCGCGCATCAGGTCGAGGTCGTCGGCGTAGCGGTGGTAGTGGTCGGCGGCCACGTCGCCGGTGTCGCCGTTGCGGGTCCGGCCGGGGGCGCGGCTGAAGGTGTCCCAGACGGACTCGCCCCGGCCGTCCTCCTTGGCGCCACCCTCGATCTGGTACGCCGAGGTGGCCGCGCCCCAACCGAAGCCGGTGGGGAAGCGCAGGTCACCCCGGGGCCCGCCGGTCGGCTGGGCGTCGGGGTCCGACCCGGTCCCGCGGCCGGCGGCCGGGCCGCCGGTGGTCGCGGGGGCGCCGGCGTGCGGGCCCGCGCCGGCGGCCCTGGCGGTGGCGGACAGTGCGGCGCGGCTGTTCAGCTGCTGCCGGGTGAGCATCGACATGGGGCGTTCTCCTTGTGGTGGGTGCCCGCCGCAACCGGCCGGGAGCGCTCCCAGCATAAGGCAGGCGGGGGCGGCCGACCGCGCCCGCGGGCGCGGTCGGCTCTGGTCTGGGCGGAACGGTCCGCGCGGCCAGCGTGCGCGGACGCGGGGGAGGACCGAGGCGCTGCCGAGGTGGCGGTCGGGGGAGGTGAGGTGTCCGCCGACGTGCGCCGACAGCGAGCGAGGCCGGCCGGGTGGCGTGAGACGCCTGACCCGTCGGCCTCTTTTCCCATCGTGGCAGGGGGTTTAGTGTGGGGACGGAGGAGGGCAACCCCCGTCCCCACCTTTGATGCAAACACGCACGAGTGGAATTGGCGTCCTGCCGTGCGTGTCGCGCGGGAGCCGGGCCACGCGAGTGGCTCTGGTTCTACCTCCCTCCATTGCCGGTGGGTGGTGGCTGGCGGCGGCGTCCGGGCTGGCCCGCCGTCAGCCTTCGGGTGGTGTGCCGAGACCGCCGCGGACGACGACCCCGGTCGACATATCTGTGGATCTCCGTCGATGGAAGCGCTCCCATCGGCGATGCTGCGACTGTAACGCCCGTCACGGGTTTGTGAAAGACCCCTAACGAGATCGAAACATCTAACTGCTTCTTGCGGAGCGCTCCTTGTTGTGGGAGCGCTTCCATGCCACACTGTCGAACACCGCGACAAGGAGCCAGCTCGCGTGAGCGCGGGTCGCCGAGGGCATCCGGGTCTTCCGGACGGCACCCCAGGAGGACGGACAGACGCTGCGTGCCGGCGCCGGCGCCACCGTCCTGCGAACCCGGCCGGGCCGGATCGACCACCATCCCGAGCGCCTCCGTCCCCCCGTGCGAGCAGCACGTGGAGGCGTCTCCGCCGGGGCCCCGCGGCCCCGGCCTGGTCCGAGGAGACACCGCGCACATGAGACTCATGGCAAGACGTCGCCGAACGGCGATGCTCGCCGCCGCCACGTTGGTCGTCGGCGGGGTCGCCCTGCCGGCCGGCGCCGCGCAGGCCGCCCCGGCCTGCGACGTGGTCTACGCCACCAACGACTGGGGCAGCGGCTTCACCGCCAACGTCACCATCAAGAACCTGGGCGACGCCATCAACGGCTGGGCGCTCAAGTGGACGTTCCCCAACAGCACCCAGCGGGTGGTCCAGGGCTGGTCGGCGAAGTACAGCCAGTCGGGCAGCGAGGTGACCGCGACCAACGAGTCGTACAACGGCAGCCTCGGCACCGGGGCGTCGACCACCATCGGGTTCAACGGCAGCTACTCCAGCAGCAACCCGAAGCCCACGGCGTTCACCCTCAACGGCGTCGCCTGCAACGGCACCCCCTCCAACCAGCCGCCGACCGTCTCCCTCGACGTGCCGACCGGGCCCTTCGAGGCCCCGGCCGACGTCCCGCTGACGGCCACCGCCAGCGACCCCGACGGGACGATCAGCAAGGTCGAGTTCTACCGCAACGGGCTGCTGGTCAACACCGACACCACCGCGCCGTACGGCTACACCCTGGAGGACCTGCCGGCCGGCAGCTACACCGTCCAGGCCAAGGCCTACGACAACGCCAACGGCATCGCCGTCGCCGAGAAGGCGTTCACCGTCGCCGCGGCCTCCGGCCCGAGGCTGGTGGCCACCCCGTCGGCCGTGAGCGTCAACGAGGGTGGCACCGCCGCGTTCAACCTGAAGCTCAGCGCGGCCCCCAGCGCGAACGTCCCGGTGACGCTGACCCGCACCGGTGACGCCGACGTCACCGTCACGCCGGCCTCCGTCACCCTGACGCCGGCCAACTGGAACACCGGCGTCACCGTCACCGTGGCCGCCGCCGAGGACTCCGACACCGCCGGCGGCACCGCCACCGTCACCGCCGCCGGCACCGGCCTCGCCCCCCTGGCCGTCACCGTCACGGAGATCGACAACGATGTCCCCGGCGGGGACAACGTCTACATCACGCGGTTCCTCGACCAGTACGGCAAAATCAAGAACTCGGGCTACTTCAGCCCCGAGGGGGTGCCGTACCACTCGGTCGAGACCCTGATCGTCGAGGCGCCCGACCACGGCCACGAGACCACCTCGGAGGCGTTCAGCTTCTGGCTCTGGCTGGAGGCCCAGTACGGCCGGGTCACCCAGAACTGGGCCCCGTTCAACAACGCCTGGACGGTGATGGAGAAGTACATCATCCCGTCGCACGCCGACCAGCCGACCGCCGGTGCGGCGGGCACCCCGCAGTACGCCGCGGAGCACAACCTGCCCAGCCAGTACCCCTCGGCCCTGGAGGCGTCCGTCCCGGTCGGTGTGGACCCGCTGCGCGCGGAGCTCCAGTCCACCTACGGCACCGGCGACATCTACGGCATGCACTGGCTGCTGGACGTCGACAACACCTACCGCTACGGCCGCTGCGGCGACGGCACCACCAAGCCGGCGTACATCAACACCTTCCAGCGGGGCACCCAGGAGTCGGTGTGGGAGACCGTGCCGCAGCCGTCCTGCGACACGTTCAAGCACGGCGGCCAGTACGGCTACCTCGACCTGTTCGTCAAGGAGTCCGCAGCCCCCGCCAAGCAGTGGAAGTACACCAACGCCCCCGACGCGGACGCCCGCGCCGTGCAGGCCGCGTACTGGGCCCTGACCTGGGCAAAGGCGCAGGGCAAGCAGGCCGACGTCGCCGCCACCGTGGCCAAGGCCGCGAAGATGGGTGACTACCTGCGGTACGCGATGTTCGACAAGTACTTCAAGAAGATCGGCAACTGCGTCGGGGCCTCCGCCTGCCCGGCCGGCACCGGCAAGGACTCGGCGCACTACCTGATGTCCTGGTACTACGCCTGGGGAGGCGCGTACGAGGCCAACCAGAACTGGTCGTGGCGCATCGGCTCCAGCCACAACCACTTCGGCTACCAGAACCCCTTCGCAGCCTGGGCGCTGACCAACGTGCCCGAGCTCAAGCCGCAGTCCCCGACCGCCGTCGCGGACTGGCAGAAGAGCCTCGACCGGCAGTTGGAGTTCTACACCTGGCTCCAGTCCGCCGAGGGCGGCATCGCCGGTGGCGCCACCAACAGCTGGGACGGCAGCTACGCCCAGCCGCCGGCCGGCACCGCCACCTTCTACGGCATGTACTACGACGTCGATCCGGTCTACAACGACCCGCCGTCGAACCAGTGGTTCGGCATGCAGGCGTGGTCGATGCAGCGGATCGCCGAGCTGTACCTGCAGACCGGCAACGCGAAGGCCAAGGCCCTGCTCGACAAGTGGGTGCCGTGGGCGATCGCCAACACCACCGTGGGCACCAACTGGTCCATCCCGTCGGACATGAAGTGGACCGGCCAGCCCACCAACTGGAACCCGGCCAGCCCGCAGCCGAACACCAACCTGCACGTCGAGGTCACCGTGAAGGGCCAGGACGTCGGCGTCGCCGCCGCCTACGCCCGGACCCTGATCGCGTACGCCGCGAAGTCCGGCAACGCGGCGGCCAAGACCACCGCCAAGGGCCTGCTCGACGCGCTGTACGCGGCGAGCGACGCCAAGGGCGTCTCGAAGCCGGAGAAGCGCGGCGACTACAAGCGCTTCGACGACGTCTACGACGCCAGCACCGGCCAGGGCCTCTACGTCCCGTCGGGCTGGACCGGGAAGATGCCCAACGGCGACGCCATCGCCGCCGGCAAGAGCTTCCTCGACATCCGGTCCTTCTACAAGAACGACCCCGACTGGCCGAAGGTGCAGGCATACCTCAACGGCGGCGCGGAGCCGACGTTCAACTACCACCGGTTCTGGGCCCAGGCCGACGTCGCCATGGCGTACGCCGACTACGGAAACCTGTTCCCGAACGGGTGACCCTGATCCTCCGGGTGGGCGGCGCGGCCCGCCCACCCGGAGTCCGGCCGGGCCCGGGGGAACTGAGAGCCCGGCCGGCGGACGGCCTGACTCCCCACGGTCGGGCCGGGACGGGCCGGCCGCCCGGCCGACGCAGCGGACCAGCCGGCCCGTCCCACCGCCCGAAGCCGAACTTGCCGCGAAAATGCTGGGAAAAATATTGGCCGTCGAGGTATCACGAGACGGTCCCCGACGGAGTAACGTACGTGACCGGAGAGGCCGCTCCCCCCGTGGCGGCCTCTCCCTTTACGTCCCGTCCTCTTCCTTCACGTTCCGGCCCGCCGCTCATCCGGCGGCCCGCCGGGTTCCCGGGAGAACCGCGCCGTGTTCCCGGCAGCGCCCGTCGCGGCCGACGGCGGGGCGGGCGCGGTGACCGGGTGCCGCAGCCCCGGATGCCCGGCCGGCAGCGACCGGCGAATCACCAGCCAGCTTCCCGCCAGCGCCGCCGCCACCAGCGGCCAGGTCAGCGCGACCCGCATGACCACCAGCGCCACCACCTGCCCGCCGAGGTAGAGCGGCACGAAGACCGCGACCCGCAGCACATAGCTGGCCGCCCACACCCAGCTCGCCCGCGAGTAGGCCCGCAGCAGCGCCGGATCGCGCCGCCACCGGCCCCGCTGGCGCAACGCGGCACCCGCCACCACGCCCAGCAGCGGCCAGCGAACCACGATGCTGACGATCCAGGCCAGCGCGCTGGCCGCGTTCGACAGCACCTGGATGAGGAAGAAGTCGGCGGCCCGCCCGGTGCGCAACGCGATCAGCGCGGCCACGCAGACCGCCAGCAGGCCGATCAGCACCGAGCGCGGCCGGTGCCCCCGGCGCAGTCGCCACCCCGCCACGGCCGTGCCGGCCAGCACGGCGGCGGCCACCCCGCCGAGCAGCGAGTGGCCGGTGACCAGCCAGCCGACGGCGAACGCCACCGGCGGCAGGGTGGCGTCGACCGCGCCCCGGCGGCCGCCGAGCAGGTCCGCAAGCGACTCCGGGCGGTCGGCGGGAAGCGCCGGACGGGTGGACGGCCCCTCGGGCGTGGGTGTGGCGGTCACCGGTAACCTCCTGTCGGTCCGCCCCAAACTAACGCCAGGATGCCGGCGGGCCACCGGGAGGCGCTCCCGGGCGTGCCGCTACGGTGTGCGGGTGCGTGCGACGGCGAGGGGTTGGACGGCAGTCTGGTTGGTCGTACTGGCCCTGGCCCAGACGGCCGCTTTCGTCGTGTTGTGGCGGGCCGCTCTGCACACCGAGCTCGGCCAGTGGCTCGACACGGTGGCGTTGACCGGCAACCAGATCGGCCAGGACACCATCGCCTCGCCGGTCAACCGCATCCTCAACACCATGTCGGCGCTGTCGTTGCTGGTGGCGACCGCGGTGATCGGCTTCATCGCGTTGATCCGCCGTCGGGTCGCGCTGGCCATCACCGCCACGCTGCTGATCGCCGGGGCGAATGTGACCACCCAACTGCTGAAACACGCCCTGGTGCGCCCCGAGTTCGGCATCGACCCCGAGCGGACCGCCGCCGGCAACAGTCTGCCCAGCGGGCACACCGCCGTGGCGGCGTCCGTGGCCCTCGCGCTGATCCTGGTGCTCCCGCCCACGGTGCGGGTGCTCGGCGCGTTCGTCGGCGCCGGATACGCGGCCATCGCCGGGGTGGCGACCCTGTCCGCCGGCTGGCACCGCCCGAGCGACGCCGTGGCGGCGTTCCTGGTGGTCGGGGTCTGGGCGGCGCTGGCCGGCCTGCTGCTGCTGGTCACCCAGCGGGAACAGGCCCAGGTGGAGGCGGCCGACGCCCACCGCGTCGCCGCCGTGGTGCTCGGCCTGGCCGGCGCACTGGCCGTGGTCTCGTCGGCGCTGGCGCTGTCCTGGCTGGTCGACCTGCCCCGGCTGGATCCCGAGGGCATGGGCCGCCGCTCGCTCTTCGTCGGCTACGCCGGCAGCGCCGCCGGTATCGCCGGCACCATGGCGATCGTCGCGGCGCTGCTGCTGGCCGTCGTGCACCGGCTCGTCCCCCGGATCAAGGGCTGACCCGCGTGGATCAGCGGCGGTAGGTGCCGACCATGGTGCCGCTGGCGATCTCCCGGCCGTCCAGTGCCCGGTGCACGTCGCCTACGGCGGGCGCGGCGGGCAGCTCCAGCGGTTGGCCCAGCGCATACAGCCGGAAGAAGTAGCGGTGCGCGTCCTCGCCCTGCGGCGGGTGCGGGCCACCCCAGCCGGACGCGCCGAACCCGTTCGGCCACTCCCGCCCGCCGTCGGGCACCGCGCCCTCGGCCACCCCGCCGGAGTCCGGCGTGATGCCGGTGACCAGCCAGTGCACGAACGGCTCCCGTCCCGCGTCCGGGTCCTCGACGAGCAGCACCAGCTCCCGCGCCGAGTCCGGGACGTCGGCCCACTGCAACGGCGGCGACACATTCCCACCGTCGCGGGCGAAGCGTCCCGGCAACTGGTCATGATCGGTGAACCCGGTGCTGCGCAGCATGATGCCGGCCATCTCTGGGCGCCCCTCTCCTCGTCCGGGCGCGCCTACCCGCCGGGGACGGCGCGAAACGGCCCGTGAGAGGGTTCGCCGGTGACGCGGGGGAGGGCCATGCCGACGGTACGGGCGGCGTTCCGCGCCGAGTGCGCGACGCTGGGCGCGGTCCTGCGCGGCCTGAGCCCCGCCGACCTGGACCGGCCCACCGGATGCCCGCCCTGGACCGTACGGGAGCTGATCGCCCACGTCAGCACCGGAGCCGGCCGCCTCACCGGCATGCTCGCCGCGCCGGCCCCCGGCGTCGCCGAGGTGGACGCCGCCGGATACCTCGCTGGGACTGGTGGGGCCAGTGGCCGGGTGCCGCTCACCGGCCGGGAACGAGCTGTGCTCGCCGGCGCCGGGGTGCGCTGGCCCGCCTTCGGCGGCTACCGGCCTGGCCCGCCTGGGCATGGCCCGGGTAGCGCCAGGGCGGTGGGATCGCCGGGCTCCGGTCAGACGCTGTCGGGGGCGGCGCGGCGCAGGTGCGCCAGGACGATCGGGTCGATCCGGCCGGGAACCAGGCGTTGCTCCAGGTTCTCCACGCCCGCCCAGGAGTCCAGTGCGTCGTACACCCCGGCCGCCCCGACCGGATGCCCGGCGGCGGCCAGCAGCGCGGTGACCTCCCCGGCCAGCGGGCCGGTCAGGTCGAGCAGCGTCGCCGGGTCCGGCCTGCCGAACAGCAGCGTGTGCGCGTCGAGCAGCCGGCCCAGCTCCGCCACCGGATCGGGATGGTCGTCGACTCGCAGGTCGACCAGGTTGTCGCCGGTGCCCGCGTACCCGCCGCGCCGCTCGACCACGAACAGGCCGGCGCTCTGCCGGCCCCGCCGGTCGCCCCCGGCCTCGTCACCGGCGCGCAGCGCGGCGAGCAGCCGGGCCGGCAGCGGCAGCGCCGCCCCGGCCAGCCAGGCGTCCCGGACGGCGTCGATGACGTGCGGGCCAGCCAGGATGTTGCCCTGGGCCGCCCAACCGTCCCCGGCCTGGCCGCCGGCCCAGCCGTAGCATCCCGGGCCGGTCCAGGTCGCCCCGTCGCCGCCCGTCCCGACCACGCCGAGCTGACGGTCGTCGCGCCCTGGGTCGGCGGCCACCAGACCGGCGACCACGTCGGCGGCGGTTGCCCCGGTACGCAGCAGCGCCAGCCCCTGCTCCCGGTAGGCGAGGTTGACGTGCGCCTGGGTGGCCAGCGCGCCGACCTGTGCCGCTGCGGCCGGCACCAGCGCCCCGGCGGCGAGGAACCTGCTGGCCACGGCGACGCCGTGCTGCCGGCCGTCAGCGGAGCGGCCCACGATCGAGAAGGTCACCCGAGGAGGTTAGCGCCGTCGGGCCACCCGGCGGCGCCTTGCCGAGAAGCCCGGGCAGCGGGCAGGATCGACCGGTGACGAATCGATGGGGCATGACCGTGCCGCTCAGTGGCATTCCGCTGGTCGACCACGCCGCCGTCTACGCGGCCCTGCACGAGGCGGGCTTCACCGACGTCTGGTCGTCCGAGGTGAACGGGGCCGACGCGTTCACTCCGCTGGCGCTTGCCGCCGCCTGGCAGCCCGGCCTGCGGCTCGGCACCGCGATCGCCCCGGTCTTCACCCGGGGGCCGGGACTGCTGGCGATGAGTGCCGCCGCGCTCGCCGAGGCCGCCCCCGGCCGGTTCGCGCTCGGCATCGGCGCGTCCTCGCCGGTGGTGGTCCAGGACTGGAACGGCGTGCCCTTCGACGAGCCCTTCAAGCGCACCCGGGACGTGCTGCGCTTCCTGCGGGCCGCCCTGGCCGGGCAGAGCGTCGACGGCGCGTACGACACCTTCGCGGTGCGCCGGTTCACCCTGGACCGGCCGCCCGCCGTGCCGCCGGCGCTGCTGCTGGCCGCCCTGCGACCGGGAATGTTGCGGCTGGCCGCGGCCGAGGCGGACGGGGTGATCCTCAACTGGCTCGCCGCCGACGACGTGCCGACCGTCCTCGCCGAGCTGGGGCAGCGGCGGGACGGGTTCGAGGTGGTGACCCGGATCTTCGTCTGTCCCACCTCCGATGCCGCGCATGCCCGCGCACTCGGCCGCCGACTGATCACCAGTTACCTCTCCGTGCCCGCGTACGCGCAGTTCCACCGCTGGCTGGGCCGGGCGGAGACGCTGGAGCCGATGTGGCGGGCCTGGGCGGCCGGCGACCGGCGCGGGGCGGGGGCCGCCGTGCCCGACGAGGTCGTCGATGCGCTGGTGCTGCACGGCTCGCCCGAGCACTGCCGCGAGCAGGTCCGCCGGTACGCCGACGCCGGTGTGGACGTACCGGTGCTGGCCCTGCTGCCCACCCCCGAGCTGGCCGGCGGCGGCGCGGCGGCGCTGGGTGACCTGATCGCGCGCCTGGGCGGGGGCGAGCCGCGGTGAACCTGACCGACCGGATCGTGGTGATCACCGGCGGGGCCGGCGGCATCGGCTCCGCCCTGGCCCGCCGTTTCGCCGCCGAGGGGGCCGCCGCCGTGGTGGTGGCCGACCTCGACGTCGACGCGGCCCGCGCGGTGGCCGACCGCGTCGGCCCGGTCGCCCACGCCGTCGAGCTGGACGTGACCGACGAGGAGCAGGTCCGCGCGCTGGTCGCCGACACTGAGCGGCGGTACGGGCGGATCGACCTGTTCTGCGCGAACGCGGGTGTCATCTCCGGCGGTGGGATGGAGGTCGACGACGCCGGCTGGGATCGGCTCTGGCGGGTGAACGTGCTCTCCCACGTCTACGCCGCCCGGGCGGTGCTTCCGGCGATGCTCGCCCGGGGCAGCGGCTACCTGCTGCACACCTGCTCGGCGGCGGGCGTGCTGACCTCCGTCGGCGACGCCCCGTACGCCGCGACCAAGCACGCCGCCGTCGGCTTTGCCGAATGGCTCTCCATCACCTACCGCGACGAGGGGGTCCGGATCAGCGCGCTCTGCCCGCAGGGGGTGGACACGCCGATGCTCGCCGACGGCCTGGCCACCGGCCACCTGGGCGCCCGGGTCATCGCCGCGTCCGGCCCGGTGCTCACCGCGGACCAGGTCGCCGACTCGGTGGTCGCCGGCCTCGCCGAGGAGCGCTTCCTCATCCTCCCGCACCCCGAGGTCGCCGACTACGCCCGGCGCAGGGCGGAGGACCCGGACGGCTGGCAGTCCGGCCTCCGCAAGCTCGTCCGTCGCCTCCGCTCCTAGCTTCGCCGCGTCGCGGCCCCGCGCACTGCCGTCGCTCGACCGTAATCCCACTCGCGGCCCGGTTGGTGCGGGCTCAGTGGTGCCAGCGGAGCGGGCCGGGGTGGACGGACCAGAGGAGGCGGCGCCATCGGGGGCGGCCGGCGCGCAGCGCGGCGACGTAGTCGTTGGCGGTCGCGACGGCCCGGGCGGCCTGCTCGGCAGTGGCCGTGCCGGGGGCGAAGGCCATCTGATTGAGCAGACCGGCCAGCTCCGTCAGCCGTGCGTCGAGTCCCCCGGCACCTGCCGTGGTGCCTGGTGGGCCAACGCCTGCCGGGGCGGCACCGGCGTCGGCGGCCGGGACGGACGTGGGTCCGGCACCGGCGTCGGTGACGGCCCGGTGGGCATGGGCGGCGACCTCGGAGGCGGAGAGGTCGCCACCGACCGGCCGGCCGGCCAGCCGCAGCGCGTCGGTGACCTCCCGCCAGGCGCCGGCGATCCGCTGGCCGGGGTCGCCCCGTTCCAGCCGCTCACGGGTCCGCGCCCGGCGCATCAGCAGCAGCGTGAGCAGCGCGGCCACGACCAGCAGCAACGTGCCGCCCGTCGCGCCGCCCACCAGCAGCGCCGTCGACGGGCCACCAGCCTCGGCCGGCCCGCCCGGCCCGGCCACCGGCTCCGGCGTCGCGGTCGGCTCGACCGTCGGCTCCGGCATTTCCGACGGGGGCGGATCCTCCGGCTTCGGGCGGAAGTCCTCCTCCACCGGGCGCGGCTCGTCATCGGGCCGGGGCAGCGGGTCGAACGGCACCCAGCCGAGGCCGGAGAAGAGCACCTCCGGCCAGGCGTACGCGTCGCCGGCCCGGACCGGACCGTCGCCGGCGGCACGGAAGCCCACCACCACCCGGGTCGGCAGCCCGGTCAACCTGCCCAGCACGGCGAACGCCGCCGCGAACTGCTCGGAGGTGCCCCGCTGGCCGCCCGCGTTGCGCGGTCCGAAGAGGAAGAAGTTCAGATTCGGGTACGCGTGCCCGCTCGGCGCATCCGCCACCATCCGGTAGTGCTCGGCGAGGAACTGCTCGATCGCCGCCGCCCGCGCGTACGGTGCGCCGTTCTCCTCGGCGAGTTGGGCGGCGAGGCGGCGCACCGGGTCGGGCACCCCGTCGGCCACCCGCAGCACCCGGGCAACCTCCTCCCCGGCCGGCACGTCGGCCATGCCGAGCAGGTTGTCGTCCGGCCGTTCGGCCGTCGAGGTGACCGCGTACCGCAGCCCCGGCGTCAGCCCCTCCGGCCGGATCAGCGTCCCCGTCTGCGGGTCGTACGCCACCCGGGCGCCGCTGACCTCGCGCGGGGTGGCCACCGCGGGCAGCAGCCGACCGCTCAGGTCCGCGACGGTGATCTCCTGCCGGACCGTCTCCACCGTCGCCCCGGGCGCCGGCTCGACCGCCGGGAGGATCCGGCCTGCGTTGCGGTACGTCGCACCGACCCGCCAGGTCACCCCGTCGTAGTCGCTGAGCACCGCCAGCCGGATCCGCACCGACCGCCGCTCGTCACCGCCCCCGGGGCCGTCACCGTCGCCCGGGCCGCCGTCGCCCGCATCGCCGTCGCCCGTCGGATCGCCTGACGCTGACGGGTCTGGGTCTGGGCCGTCCGAGCGGGCGTCGGGGCGCCGCGTCTCTACCTCCAGCAGCTTCTGCTCCGGGTTCAGCGCCCAGCCGGAGATCCGGATCAGCGGGTTCTCGTCCAACGACTCCACCTGCGGTGGCTCCACGTACCGCCGGGGGTCCACCGGCCGCTTGTCGATCTGCCCGGCCAGCACCGGACCGAGCAGGGCGGCCAGCCCCACCACCACGACCAGCCCGGCGGCGGCGGTCGCGGCGAGCCGGGCCCGTACCGCCGCCCGTGCCCCGGGAGCCAGCCCGGCGGTCGGGTCCGGGCCCGACGGACCCGGCCCCTTGGACGGCACGGCCAACCCGAGCGCGGCGGTCGCCGCGAAGGCCACCGTCGGCCAGATCGCCGGGTCCGCGTTCGGCCCGACCACGTACACCGCCCCGGCATAGAGCAGCGTCGGCGGCAGGCACCCCAGCAGCACCCGGCCCGCCCGCAGCGCCACCTCCGCAGCCGCCAGCCCGGCCAGCCACACCGCGACCAGCGGCACCAGCACGGTGTCCGGGGTCGGCTCGACCGGGATCATCGCGGTCAGCAGCCGGGGGATGCCGTTGCGCGCCGCGTCCGCCGACACCTCGGCCAGCGAACCCGGCAGCCCGGCGGCGTCGGCGGACAACTTCAGCGACCACGCCGTGAAGCCCGCCATGGCGGCCACCGACAGCGGCGCGACCAGCCAGGACGGCAGCCGCCTGGCGGCCACGCTGACCAGCACCGAGCCGGCTGCCGCGAGCACCACCAGTCGGGTCAGCAGGCCCCCCGCGTACACCCGGCCGAGCACCACACCGGTCAGCGCGACCATCGTGACCAGGGCGAGCGGAAGCGGCACGGCCCGCAATGCCCGGAGCACCCTCACCACCGGCGGACCCTGTCCCACTCGGCCGCGAACGCGGCCGCGTCGGCCGCGTCGACGACCACCATCCCGGCCGGGGCGGAGGGCGCCGGCCGGGTCGCCGCCCCGAACACCCCCACCAGCACCGACGGGTACGCCCCGCGCAGCGCACCGAGGTGCCCCAGGTCGCCCCGGCCATCCGGCCCGGTGAGGAAGACCAACGTGTCGCCGAGCCGTTGCTGACGCAGCCGGGCCGTCGCGGCGCGCAGCGCCGACCCGGCGTCCCCGGCGTCCAGCCGCACGGCGGCGAGCCGGTCCAACGGCCCGCTGCCCGCGTCGACCGGCTCTCCGGCAGCCGGCGCGGCGACCCGGCCGCGCAGACGTTTCGCGACCGGTGTGCTCATTCGCTCCGCGAACCGGGTGCTCGGCCGTCCCGCCGACCGCGCGCGCGGTCGATCACCGGTCGGCGCCCCCGCCCCGTCCTCGGTGGGCCGCTCCGCCGCGACCAGCAGCAGCACCACCGGCAGGTCGGCGCGCAGCGCCGCCGTCAGCACCGACGCCGCCGCCTCGCAGGCCGACTCGAACGACTCCGGGTCGGGGTGGGCGGCGGCCCGGTCGTCCAGCAGCACCACGATCCGGGGCAGACTGGTGTCCACGTTCTCCCGCACCATCAGCTCGCCCACCCGGGCGCTGGTGCGCCAGTGCACCCGGCGCAGCTCATCGCCGACCACGTACTGCCGCAGCGAGTCGAAGGTGATCGACCCGTGCGGCACCCCGTCCACCCGGCCGTCGAGGCTGCGCCCCGCCCCGGTCGGCACCGCCGTCAGCGGGTGGACGCGCGGGTGCACCCACACCGGCACCGTCCCCGCGTACGAGCGGGCCAGCGCCACCAGCCCGAGCGGGTCGCGCCGGGTCACCCGCAGCGGCCCGACCGGCACCACCCCCCGCCGGTCGGTCGGCACGTCGTAGCCGACCGTGGTGTCCCGCCCCGGGCGCAGCCGCAGCACCGGCACCGGCACGCCCCGGTCGCCGCAGCGGTCCTCGGCCAGCAGGTTCGCCGCCCGCAGCCGCCCCACGTTGCGCACCGTCAGCACCATCCGCGCCGGTGCGCCCCGCGACACCCGGTCCGGGTCGGCGTGCCGGGTCACCGCCAGCCGGGGCCGCCACAGCGCCACCAGCAGGGCGTACCCGACCGCGACGGCGGCCGCCACGCCGAGCAGCATCAGCTCCGGGTACGCGAACCGGAACCCGGTGACGAGCAGCGCCACGGCGGCCACGAGCAGCCCGACGCCCCGGGCGGTGATCCCCACGTCTGTACGGCCCGACTCAGCCCTGGGCCGGGGCCGGGACGACCTGACCCGACGGCAGCGGCACCGGCACCGAGGCCACCGCCTGGCGCAGCACCTCGGCGGCGGTCACCCCGCGCACCTGCGCGTCCGAGGTGAGTAGCAGCCGGTGCGCGAAGACCGGCTCGGTCAGTGCCTTCAGGTCCTCCGGCATGATCCAGCCCCGCCCGTCGATCAGCGCGTACGCGCACGCCGCCCGGGTCAGCGCGATCACCCCCCGAGGGCTCACCCCCACCCGCACCTGCGGATGGCTGCGGGTCGCCGCGGCCAGCCGGACCGCGTACGCGTACAGCGGCTCGGCGATGTGCACCCGCCGGGCCACCTGCACCATCTCGCCGACCGTGTCGGTGTCGGTGATCGCGGACAGCGCCTCGGGGGAGCGGACCGTCGCCCCGCGCAGCACCTCCACCTCGACCGCCTCGTCGGGGTAGCCGATGGAGAGCTTCACCAGGAACCGGTCCAGCTGCGCCTCCGGCAGCCGGTACGTGCCGTCCATCTCCACCGGGTTCTGCGTCGCCACCACCAGGAACGGCTGCGGCACCGGGTGCCGGACCCCGTCCACGGTGACGGTGCGCTCCTCCATCACCTCCAGCAGCGCCGACTGGGTCTTCGGCGACGCCCGGTTGATCTCGTCGGCGATGACGATGTTGGCGAACACCGGCCCCGGGTGGAACTCGAAGCCCCGGGTGGCCTGGTTGAAGATCGTCACCCCGGACACGTCGGAGGGGAGCAGGTCCGGGGTGAACTGGATGCGCCGCCACCGCCCCTCGACGGTGGCGGCGATCGCCCGGGCCAGGGTGGTCTTGCCCACCCCCGGCACGTCCTCCAGCAGCACGTGCCCCTGCGCGAACAGCGCCGTCAGCGCCAGCCGGACCACCTGCGGCTTGCCCAGCACCACCGAGTTGACGTTCTCCGCCAGCCGGGCGGCGAGGGCGGCGAAGCCCTGCACCTCCGGATGGGTGAGCGGTTCTTGGGTGTTCACGGTGGTGCTCCTTGCCTGGTGGCGCGGTCAGCAGGTGGGCAGGACGTTGATGTTGTCGCCGCCCTCGAGGTTGAGCCAGGCCCAGGGGATGTAGTTCTTCCCCTCGAACTCCACCCGCACCCACCAGGTGCTCCGCTTCTGGTCGTTGTAGACGTAGGAGTCGACGTCCTCGCCCTTCACGCGGCAGTACGCCTTCAGCCGCCGGCCCGGCTTGGCCCAGCCGGCCTGCTGGTCGTCGTCCTGCCGGGCGACCTTGAAGACCTCGTTGCCGTTGCGGCCGTCCACTTCCTTGTCGCAGTACGTCCGCTGGTCGTCGGCGGGCCCGTTGTTGCAGGTCGCGATCCCGTAGAGCGCGTCGGTGCCCTGCGCCCGGGTCGCGGTGCCCCGGCCGGCGGCGTTGCTCGCGGTCACCGTGGCCGTGTACTTCGTGCCCGGGGCCAGGCCCGACACGGTCGCGCTGGCGCAGTTCCTCGCGGTGACGGGCGCCTTGCCCGGGACGCTGACCGTGCAGGTCGCCTTCCCGCCCCCGGCGTCCACGGTGAAGGCCACCGTGACCGCCGTGGCCGTCGCCGACGAGCCGGTGACGGTGACCCGGGGCTCGGCGACCGTGCGCGCGGTGGCGGTGGCCTCCGGGCCGGGACCGGCCTCGTTGACCGCCCGCACCGTCACGGTGACGTTCTGCCCGTCGCCCAGGCCGTCCACGGTGGCCCGGGTGTCGGTCACCTCGCTCGCGCGGCCGCCCACATCCACCAGGTATTTCGTGACCGGGCGGCCGTTGGCCGGTGCCGGTGCCCACTGCACCGCCACCGCGCCCGGCTTCTCCGGCACGGTCGCCGCCCGCAGGTCCACCGGCCGGCCGGGCGCGGCGAACGGCACCACGGTGTTGCTCACCGGGGAGGCCGTCGAACCGGCGCCCCGGTCGTTGACCGCAACGACGGTGAACGCGTACTGCGTGCCGTAATCCAGCTCGCCGGCCGGCACCACCAGCTCGGTCTGCCGCGACTCCCCGGCCGGGGCGTTCGCGCCGGCCGAGGTTGCCGTCACCGCGTACTTCGCGATGGTGTTGCCCTGGCCGTCCGCGGCCGGCCACCGCACCAGCACCGTGCCGTCCGGGCGGGCCTCCGCCGTGGCGCTGGCCGGCGGGTCCGGCACCGCCGCGGTCGGCATGACCGGGTTGCTGGTGCGCGCCGGGCCGTCACCCTTGGCATTCACCGCGTGCACCGAGAACCGGTACGTCTCGCCGTTGGTCAGACCGGTGATTTCCACCGACCGCTGGTTGGCGCCCACCTCCCGACGCTGGCCGGCACCCTCCACCACGTACCGGATGATCTCGGCGCCGTTCGCGGCGGCCGGCCGCCAACCCACCCGGGCCTGCGCGTTGCCGGCCGAGGCGGTGACGCTGCCCGGCGCGCTCGGCTTGCCCACCTTCGGCTTCTTCGGCGGGGGCGGCGGCGGGGGCACCGGCGGCGGGTCGCCCCCGAGCACGTCGTTGGCGTACTTGTCGACGTCGCGGACCTGGTGCTTGTCGTCGACCACCCGGGCGGTCGACGAGTCCGGCGCGTTGATGAACAGGCGGTTCTCCCGCACCTCCAACTCGAGCGGGCCGGTCGAGCCCTTACCGCCGATGGTGTTGACGAGCTGCCCGCCGGCGTCGAAGGAGTACACCGTGCCGGTGGCCTCGTCGGCGCAGTAGTAACGATCCGCCCAGGCCACGGCGGGGCCAAGCTTGTCGCCACGGCCCGGCACGGTGAACGACCGCTCCTCGCCGCCGGCACCGATCACGTGCACCGTGCGGTCACCGGGCACCGTCACCGGCACCTTGGGCCCGCTGGTCCGTGCCGGCAGGGTGCCCGGCCCCGCGATCGTCAGCGGCGCCCGGCTGACCTCGCCCCGCTGCACCCGCACCAGCGTCCCGGCCGTGCGGTCGAGGATCGCCACCCCGTCGTCCAGCGTGGAGACGACCAGCTCGTGGGCGGGATCGGCGATCTCGTACGTCTCGATCTTCTTGGGACTGAGACCGGCGTCGGCCGGCGCGGCCGAGGCGGGCTCGGCCGGCAGCTTCGCCGCCGTGACTGCGGAGACGGTGCCCTCCGCGGGGACGGCGATCCAGAGCCGGCCCTTCCCGTCGAACGCCCCACCGGTGATGCCCGGCAGGTAGCGCACCGGCTCGCCGACCGGGGCCAGCGAACGCGGGTCGAGCTGCCGGACGATGCCCTGCACGGCGTCCACCACGAACGCGGCGTCCTCGTGCAGCGCCACGTTGACGCCCAGGCCGGGGGTGGTCCGGGTGGTGGCGGTGATCTGGAGGGTGGCCAGGTCCAGCGAGCTGACCTGCCCGGTGTGCAGATCGCGCAGGATCAGCAGCCGGTCGGTCTGGATGACCTGCATCGGGTGCCGGCGGGCCTCGGGGATCTCCACCCGGGTGTCCACCCGGGCGGTAACGCCGTTGACCCGGGCCATTTCGCTGCGCGTCGCGCTCCACAGCCAACTGCTGGCGTCGTAGTTGGCCACCGCGTTGTCGGCGGCACCCAGCCCGAGGACGGTGAGCCCCATCGCGGCCAGCAGCGCCGCCACCGTGCCGATGGTGACCAGGCCACCCCTCCAGCGACGGCGAGGGGCGGCCGGCCCGGTGCTCACGGCGTCGTCGATGGTGGCCACAAGCGGCTGCCTCCCGTGTCGTCCTGCCCGGCGACGTGCCGGTCACCGGCGACCCTCCCCGGAGCCGGGTGCCATCATATGGCCACGCTGAGACAGGGGAAACCCGCACTGTCCCAGTGTGGACACCCAGCGTGTGCGCTGTGGACGACCGGTCAGCGCGGGGTCGCGGTCGGGTTCCGCTCCGTGCAGACCTGCCCGGAGGTGGCGAACGTGTCGGTGGAGTAGACCGCGAGCACGGTGAAGCAGTAGTCCACCCGGGCGTTGAGGCCGTTGACCGTGTGGCTCGTCCGCCCCGGGTCCACCGTTGCGATCACCCCCAGCTGCTTCCCGGCCCGCCCACCGGCCACCACGAACGGCACCGCGCCGGACGACGGATCCGACCAGGTGAGGGTGATCGTGCTGCTGTCGTCGCGCAGCTTCAGGTCACCCGGCGGGGGACCGCTCAGCGTCGGGCCGGGCGTCGCTGACGGCGGCGTCGCCGCCGGGGGAGCCGCCGAGTCGCGGCCGAAGACCAGCACGGCGACGCCGACCAGGGCCGCGAGCACCACCAGGGCCACCACCACCGCGACGCCGACCACCGTCCGGCCGCGCCCGGCCTTCCCCACCTCCGGGTACGCCGTCTGCCAGGCCTCCTGCGGCGACGGGTAGTCGTCGCCGTCCCGCCAACCCTGCTGCTCGTGCCACGCCTGCCCCTGCCGCCCCGGCTCGGCCGACCCGTCGTGCTCGGCCGACCGTCCGGGTGACGCCTGCCGGGCGTCTGACCGGGGCCACGTCGACACCGGGCCGGCCTCCGCCGGGTCGACGGCCGGACGGATCGATTCGACTTCCGGAGCCGGGTCGGCCGTTGGAGCCGGCGGCGGAGGCGGCGCGAAGCTGCCACTCATCGGGGTGCCGCTCACCGGCGGCCCACTCGCTGGAGCCATCGGTCCGCCGCTGACCGGCGCGGCCTGCGCACCGGCCGTTCGGGCGGCCTCCTCCAGGAGGAGCGCGTCGATCTGTCGTACCGGAATGGTGGGCTTGTCCCAACCGCGGGTCGGACCGGGCGGTGGCGTCGGCTCGACGGGCTGGCGTGCGGCGGGCTCGGCCGGTCGTGGGCGGGGCGCCGGTGGGGCGGACGTCGGCCGGCTGTCGCCGGCCGGGGGACGCGGGGCCGGCACCGCCGGTGGGTACGGCTGCTGCGGTGATGGCGTGGGCCGGGCGCCGGGGGTCGGGGACGGGGGAGCCGGGACCTGCGCCGCCGGAAGCGGAGCCGCCGGGGCCCCCGCCCACGGTGGCGCGGGCTGCCCAGGCGGCAGGTTCAGGCGGGGAGCGGCCTGCTGCGGGGGAGGGAGAGTCCGGGGCGCGGGCGTGGCCCCCTGCGTCGCCGGCGCACGCTGCGGCTCGGGACCACGCTGGGCCGGGGGCCGGGGCGCGGATGGGTCGGGCTGCGGCCTGGGCGGGCCGGGTTGAGGGGCGGGCGGGCCCGGTTGAGCGGTGAACGGGTCGGGCTGCGGGACGGGTCCGGCCGACCCGGGTGCGCCACTGAGGTAGTGCCGCGCTTCGCGTACCGCCGGATGGTCCGCGCCGAGCACGGCGGGCCCGGCGCTGGCGACCCGGGAGTAGTGACGACGGGCCTCGTGCCGGTTGCCCAGCTCCTCGGAGACCGAGGCGAGGTCGAGGGAGAGCGCGAGCATCAGCGGGTCGGCGGGATGCCATCGCCGCTCGCCGGCCGCGAGAGCCTCCTCCAGTACGCGCCGCGCACCGGTCAGGTCGTCGGCCTCGCGGTGCAGGCGGGCCAGCAGGTGCGCGCTGTGCAGCACCTCCGGATGGTCCTCGCCGTAGCTCGCCCGGAGCGGTACGAGCGCGTCGTCCAGCAGCCGACGAGCCCCGGCGAGGTCGCCGGCGGAGCGTTGAGCGAGCGCCCGGTGCTGGAGGGCGGCCAGGGGAGAGGGCTGCGACACAACAGTCATGCTGCCCGGAGAGGGCGGGCCGACGCCACCCGCCCCACCGATCATGCCGCTTTGGAGCCGTTGCCAGCCCTCTGACCTGGGCTAACGGGTGGGTGGGAAGGTGATGTGCATGATCCACCTGGGCCGTGTAAAGTAATGCCCCGTGCAGCCCTCCGGGGCGGCCGACGGTGGTTAGGCCACCTCCGGTCGACACGGTAGGCTGGGCGAGTAGGTCCGGGTGGCGGAATGGCAGACGCGCTAGCTTGAGGTGCTAGTGCCCGTATAGGGCGTGGGGGTTCAAGTCCCCCCTCGGACACGTTAACCCCCACGGGTGGTCTTCACGGTAGATGAAGCGACTCGGTGGGGGTTTCTGCTGACCTGCGCTGGCGCGGGATCGCGGGTAGTCGATGCGTGGTGGCCGTCTCGGAGATCTTTGTGATGGTCAGTGTCCCGCCGATCGCGCAGGTGACGTGGAGCTCGTGTTCGAGTAGCGCGTCGGTGACCGTGTGGGGGTCGGCGGCAGGGATGCCGATCCACTCGGCGAATTGTGTGATTGCTTTGGCTTCGTGGATGTAGACGTTGCGTGGCCGGGGCGCGTCACCTGTTGAGGTGCTGCGGTGGCCGTGGCGGCAGCGGTAGGCGGCGTGCTTGTTGACCCAGTGGGCGTCGAGGATCCGTCCGCATTCCTGGCAGCGGATCAGTCCGGTGAGCAGGTAGCGTCCGCTTTCGTTGTCGGCCGGTGCGGGCCGGGCGTCGGCCTTTTGGGCGGCGACGAAGTCGTGTTCGCTGACCAGCGGCGGATGCGCGAGGTCCCGGGAGATGACCCACTGTTGCATCAGGTTCCAACGCCGTACCTCCGATTGACCGAGCAGATCATCGGCGGAGTCGAGCGGGCCGCGGTCGGTGTGCTGCCGGTTCCAGACTTGCCGGCCGGTGTAGCGAGGGTTGGCCAGGATCGACGCCACCGTGCGCAGTGTCCATCCCGTACCGCTGCGGTGCGGGTTGCGGTCGGGGTCAACGCTGGACGGGCATGGGACGTGCCGGTCGTTGAGGTCGCGGGTGATCACGGCGACGCTGCGCCCGGTGAGGCGTTGGGTGAACATCCACTGCACGTGCGGCGCGGTGGAGGGGTCGGGTTCCAGTCGGTGGGCCACGCGTCCCCACTTGGCGTGGGCCGGGTTCGGGTGCGGTCCTGCCGCCACGAGGCGGTACCCGTACGGCGGCCGGCCGCCGAGATGACGGCCTTGCTCGATCACCTGGGCGCACATGGCCGCCTTCGCCCGAAACCGCGAACGCTGGACCTCCCGCCTGGAGTGCACGCCGAGCAGGGCCAGTAGTGACAGGTGAAGCTCGTTGCCGGCGTCGACCGGGCCGTTGACCTCGGGCAGCCACAGTTGCACCCCGTACAGCTTGAACAGCGGCGCGAGGTCGCGGAACTGGTTGCCGTAGAAGGCCCGCTCGAACTCGCCCACGACCACCGCGTCGAACCCGCGGTCGGGATCGGCCAGGGCTGCAAGCAACCGCGCGGCTTGCGGGCGACGTGGCCAGGGCACCTGCCGCGAGACACCGACGTCGAAGAAGTCGGCCACGATCACGCCCCGCCCGTCGATCATCTCCTCGGCGAAGTCGCGCTGCCACCGCGCCGACGACAACCGATCCTGGAAGTCTCGGGTCGACATCCGCCCGTAGAACGCGAACCGTATACCCACGGGATCTGGTGATGTCGGGCGCCGTGTCCGTAGGCGGCCTCGCTGGTCCGGCTGCCGGAGCCACCAGCCGAGCAGGTCAGGACCGTTCAACTCCGGCGCGTACTGCATCAGGACCCTCCCCATGTCGAGGCTTCGCTAACAGCTGCAGCCGTCGATATGGATAGACAACGATGCGGCCCTCCGCAGGACTCGGCCACTTCCACGATTGCCGGCCTGACCTCCTGCGCTCGGAGGGGGTGCCGTTCATCGAGGGTGATGAAGCAAGGACGCCCGAGGTGCCTCCGGCGTGGCACCAGCCGCTACTACGCCGTCAGGGCTCCGCATAGCCCCGTTTCAGGATGTCGACGCGCTCATTGCTGGTGAGGCCGTCGGCCCGCTGGTACCGGCATCAAGGTCGGCTGCTTCCCCCCAGTCCCGCACCACGGTCTTGGTCAGGTCGAAATCCTTCGCGACCTGACCAACCGTCCGGCCCCGCGCCTGCACACCTCGACGATCTTGGCCTTGAATCTCCGGCATGCACGCCTACGAGGCCGGCGCGGCTTCTTACCCATGTCTACATGATGAACATCCTCCCGAGGAGCACACAGCCCCTCTGAGCTGGGATGTCCGTCAAGCCGGCTCAGGCCCACCGCCGTTGCCTGGACAAACGCCAATGTGGCTGGCCGGTGGTGGGATGCGGTCAGGTCAGGCTGTTGAGGAGCTGGCCGGCCACGGCGTTGCCTCGACCGTGGAGGCGGGCGAGGAGTTGCCGGCCGTTGTCCGGGGTGGGGCCGGAGCCGCGCAGCGGGTTCGGGGTGCGAGTGGAGATGGTGACCAGGAACTCGGTGACTGCGGTATCCAACCGCTTACTGGTGGGGTCGGAGGAACGTTCGTGGTCGGCGAGCCAGCCGACGGCGTCGTGGACGAACGCTGCCGCGGCCGGCTCTTGAAAGAAGCGGACGGCCGCGTAGGCGAAGTCGTCGTGGCCCATGTGCTCGCCGAACCACGTAGACCACGCCGGCACGGCTGCGCGGATGGCGGCTGTCTGCTGCTCGCTGACCGGCGAGTGCCCCCACTTGCCGAGGCCGGCGACGGCGAGCGCCAGGACGCCGGTGCCGGAGCGGCCCTGCCAGGTGCTGGCGGTGGTGGCGAAGTCGAGCATGTCTGCGACCAGGGTGGGGAAGGCTGCTGGCCACGGGTCCTTCGCGCAGGCGGTCTTCCAGACCTGGCTCAGGTAGTTGTCCACCCAGGAGGAGGCGGTGGCGCCGAGGGTGAGGATCGGCTCCCAGATCGTCCGGGCCTGTGCGGCGTTGGCGCTGATCGTGACGTCGGCGAGTAGCTCAAGAGCACGACGTTCCTCGTCGTTGGGGTAGCGGGGGGAACGATTGGCGGCCGGGGTCGGGGTCAGCCCGGAGGCGAGGAACGTCGCGAGGTCGGCGGCGAACTCGACCGCCCGGGCTCGCGTGCGCGTATCCGCCGCAGCAGCAAGGGTTGCGAAGTGCGGGCGGGAGGCGACGAGGTAGCCGAGGTCGAGGGTGCGCAGTATGCGGGAGCGGTCGTCGCGGGCGTCGGGGAATCTGGTCGCGAGGGTAGTGGCGATCCAGTCCGCCAGCCGGGGAACCTCGGCGGGCAGGCTGCCGTTGGCAAAGGCGTCGAATGCGGCCTCGGCGGCCGCCCCCAGCTCCGGGAGGTCGTCGATCGGGCCGTGACCGGGCTCGTCGTCCTCTTGGTCCACGTCGAGTCCATCGGCTTCCTCCGGGTCGGTGTCGAAGTCGAGGTCGTCGGCTTCTTCAAAGTATGGGTCGATGTCGTGGTCCCACATCGACAGCCGCGCGCGGTGCAGCGTCAGGTGCTCGAGCCGGCGCAGGTCGTCGGCGAGGTGGGGGTGTGCGGCGGCGGTTCGCATCACGGTGGTGAGGGTGAGGCGACGCGCAACGAGCAGCAGCCGTGCGATGGCGGCGCGCACGGTGACGTCGTCGGGGGTCTCGGCCCACAGGGCGGTGAGCCCTTCGGCGCAGAAGACGTCCCATTCATCGTCGGAGGGGCTGTCAGGGTATGCGTGGCACCACGTGGCGGCCGGGTCGGTGAGGGGGCGCAGCAGCACGGTCTTGCACCACGTCTCACGTTCGGGGTGGTTCCGCAGCCAGTCGCGGGCGCACAGCACCAGCCATGCCGCGTACCCGCATCGCAGGTCCTCCACACTGCTGATCGAGCTCGGCGACTCAGCGTCCGGGGCGAGAGCGTCGAGTTGGGGCTGGACGATGGCCCACTGCTCCTCGAGCTCGGTGTCGCTGGGGCGGACATGGTCGGTGATGTTGCGGCGCATGGTGTGGGCGAACATCATCCAGGCGCGATCGCGGTCGAGGTGGTTCCGTATCTCGCGGGCTTCTTCCTCAAGGGCCGCCGGCGGGGTGTATACGAGGTAGGGTTTTCCGTCCGTGGCGCGGACGGCGTGGTAGTTCGCGATGTCGGTCGCGGCGAGCATCTCCCGCCATCGGTGCGCGTCTGTCGCGGCCCAGTGCTCTCGGGCGGCGGTGAGCTGCTCGGTGAGCCGGCGGGTGACGAATGCGCCCAGGTGCACCAGGTGCAGGAGCGGGGTCTTGCGGTGGTCCATGGTTTGCCACTTGCGGGCTCGCATCGCTCGGGTGGGATTCATGACGAGCGGGAGCAAACTGAAGGAGTGCATCTGCACGCTCATCCGGTCGTGATCGAGCAGGTCGGCGCTGGTGACCAGGGGCGCAAGCGGGCCTTCCAGCAGTGCAGGAGTGTGGCGAGCGATGTCGGCGAGCAGCCCCCACGTCGCGACCGATCGGCTGCCGGTGAGCTGGGAGAGGAGCGTGGTGATGTCGCGGCCGTCGTCGAGGGCCTGGTAGAGGTGAGCCTCCAGGGCCATCATCGCCGCCGCCAGGATGTCCGGTACCCGGTGGCCACCGTTGCTCCAGGCCAGGACTGTGGCGTCACCGACCAGCGCGACGGGCGCGCCGTCGATGAGCAGCTCGAATGCCGGCCGCTCCTGTGCGGGTTCCTGGCCGCCTGGCATTGGGGCGTTGCGGGTGCGTGTCCAATGGGTGGTGGCTCGTTCGACGAGGGCGAGCACGAGGTCGACGCCTTGCGGTTCGGCGTTGATGAGCATCGCGCGGAACGGCCCGGACTCGGGGATCGGATCGAAGGAGCGCGGGGCGCTGGCGATGCCGAGGCCGTCACGCAGCCGGTGGTGCGAGTAGTGGCGGTGATGATAGTCGGAGTTGACGGCTGCTCGCAGCACCAGGTCCCGGGCCAGCTGCGCGGACGCCGGCAGCAACGGCATCACGGTGTCGACGTCCAGCAAGGCTGCACGGAGTCCCGTCTGGCCGCGACGCTGGCGGCCCCTGACCTGGCCCCTGTGCTCGAGCTGGCTGTCAACAGGGGGCAGCAGCGCGTCAAGGAAGGTGGCGACGGCGTCGGGTTCGACCGCGCCGGCGGCGATGACGCACCGCCACAGCACCGCCTCGACCGTGTCGTCGAAAAAGCCTCCGCCGTCGATGTGCGCGACGATGTGTCGTCCGACCGCCAGGCCGATCACAGCAGCCTGATCGCGGGCCGGCCACGTGTCGGGAGCGTGTCGCAGCCACAGGTCGGCGATCGCGGCGACCCCCGTGGCGGCCGTGGCGACCGCGGTCTCATGCTCCGCCGCCAAGACGCGCAGGACCGGGAGCCACAGCGGCCATACCGGCAGCCGCGACTGCGCGGCGGCGTACACCGCCACGTCCGGCGTGTCGGCGAGCACAGTGATCCAACCGAAGTCCGGCACGGTCGCGGAGAACCTGAACCTGCGCAGCAGCCGTGCCAGCAGAGCGCTGTCGGCGGCGAGGCGCGACCACAGTTCGCCCAGAAGCCGGTCGGCGTCGTGGGCGTAGAACACCGCGTCGAGGTACAAGTCCGCCACGAGCGGCTGGTCAGCGGCGTCCAGCGCAGTCCGGTCGGCCTCCCATCGGTCGACACCGTGCTCGCGGAGCACGCCGGCGGCATACAGGCGGATGGCTCGGTGCCACGACGGCAGCGCCGCCTTCTCCGCGATCACGCCGATGACGTCGTCACGGGAGCGCAGGTAGTGCAACAGCGTCCAGTCGTCGAACAGGTCGTGGGTGAAGGAGACCCGGCCGTCGACCTCGGAGAGAATCCCATCGACGCGCAGCTGGTCAACGAGCCCAACGGCGTCGACCGGGAGGTCGTCCAGGGGAGAGTGGGCCCGCAGACGGTCGGCCTGCTCGACGGCGATTCGCCGCAGCAACGTCTGGCAGGTGGCGCCGTTCGGGCCCGCGCCAGCCAGCCGCTGCCACCACAAGCCAGCGATCGACGGCTCGTCACGAATAGCGGCAACCGTAGCCCCGGGCATCCGCAGCACCAGGTCGAGGACCTTCGGGCGTCGAAGGACACCACGGAGCCCACCGGCGACGACCACCGCAGCCAGGTCCGGATGCCCGCGCAACACCAGATTGACGTCGGCGTCAGACAGGTCCCCCATCACGAGCGGGGCGGCCCGCGGGCCGTTGGCCTGCACAAGGTGCTCCGACACTCGGGGGAACTCCGCTTGCTGCGAGGTGATCAACAATCGGATCCGACCGCCGGTGGCGGCGGCGAGGCGTGCCAGGGCGGCCGTCACGGCGAACGGCTCGTCGGTGTAGACCCGGTCGAGGCCGTCGACGACGAGGCGGACCTCTCCGGAGGCAAGCGTCAGGACCTCCTCCAGGCCCCGGGTCAGCCTGAGTCGCGCGCCGACGCCGGCCTCCAGGTCCGCAGCCGACAGCCACACCGCCTGGTGCGTGCCCGGGGCGGCCAGCCACCTCTTGGCGGCCACGGTCTTGCCGCAGCCCGACGGCCCGGACAGCACGCTGACCGCCCCGGCGTTGGCGAGCACGGCGGTCACGTCCTCACGGGCCAAGACCACGTCGTCGCCGAGCCGGTCCCGGACCCGGGCCGTCATGCTGGCGGTGTGCGTGGCGAGAAGGCTCCAGTCGGGGGCGACATCCGGACGCAGCTGAAACGCGAACTGCCCGCCCAGTCGCTCAGCCAGAAGCTGCCAGGTGACTGCCCCGCCTCTGGGCCGCAGGTCGGCAACCACCTCGAGCAGCGCCGTCCACAGATCCACGACCCTCCCGGCCTGCTGCGGCACGAGCGCGGCGCGGCACCACCGGATCGCGTCCGAGATCGCCTGCGAAGTAGGGGTGAGGAAATCCAGACGCAGAGGAAGAAGCAAGGCCAGCAGCCGGGCGGGAGAGGAGTCCACGTTGACCCCGCGCTGCTCGGCGAGCTCAGTCGGACACTTCGCCGACTCCCACAGCGAGCGCTTCGCCTCGTTGAACGCGCCAGGCACGCCGATCCGCGAGGCGATCCCAGCCTGGTCGGCGGCGGCTTCCCCGATCAACTCCCCGAGCTCGACCCAAGTGCCCTGCGCCGCTGACCCTGACACCAGGCCGACCCGGTCTGCAGCGGGCCGGAACCTGTCGGCGAGAATGTCGCGCCAAGCGGCCTGCACGAACTCCGTGTGCAGCCTGGCCCCGGTCAACATGTCGAAGGACTTCACCGACGCCGACCACCGCGGCCTGCGGGCCGCGTCACCGGTGACAACCATATCGTCGAGGAAGAAACCCGACGCACCGCCCTGGAACCGCACCTCCACCGGGACCGCCACCCCGACGCCCAGCGGCATCTCGCCAGCGGCCATCCCAGCGGCGAGCCACGCACCAACACGGTCTTCGAAAGTGAAGCCGCCACCGCCCGTGATGAACGCCGTCGCCACCGACCGCCCGTCCGACGCCTCGCTGCTCGACATCGCCTGAGGCTACCGGCCCCCACCCACCCAACCGCTCACCTGCCCGAGACGAGCCACCCCACTCAGGGACCACCGTTGTGTCGAGCACCCGCCTTGCCGTTCGTCCGTCCGCGCGTCGGCCTCAAGCCGCCCGCCCCGTCCCCACAGGTGGAGGACCTGTTCAACACCATGAGCAGGGAGGGCCGCAAGGACGAGGTCACGAAGGACTTCGAGTACACCCGTGAGTACGCCGAGGTGCTAACCATCGCGTCAGCCGGGATGCTCAAGCGGCTCTCCGCTGAGCACAGCGTCGTCGTCTAACAGTAACGAAACGCGAATTTGCTTTCGCATATTTGTTGTCATCGTTGTGTTGTGTAGACAGCTTGACTGATGCTGATCCCCCGGTGAAGAACCGCTCTTCACAACAGTCAATCGTGCACGAGGTCGTTAGAAAGGGTGAAACGGCGGGGCCCCTTTCTCGCCGTACGGCTAACCTGGATGGGACCTGGCTCGGGTGGCTCTGTCACTCAGCATGTGATCGGCGATAGCCTCAACAGCCGTCGGGCAGACCATGGCGAGTAGGTCGAGAATCTCGGACAGGCGCCTTTGGCGGATGGGTGATACGAGGAATGGCTTGGCCCGGGCTGGCTCAATCTTGCGTGCGACCGCGATCGATGCCCGAGCCTGGCTGAACCCGTCCTCTATGCTTTGGATGGCCCGCTCGGCCGCATCGGTGGCTCCCTGCTCGACGAAGATCTCGGCGAGTTTCTGGAGGCACTGGCCCTGCTGATAGGAAGTACCGCCGGTCCGGGCAAGCACGTCAGCGCGGTCACCGTGGCCGGCTCGAGCCAGGGATACAACGAGCCTCGTTCGCCCTTCGGCCTGAAAATACGGGTCCACAATAGAGTTGATCAACGTCTCCGCGCGCGTGAAGTTTCCGGCCTGGGCCACGGCATCGACCGCCTCGGCCAGGCCTTGGTCACGTGCCTGAGCCGCCAGCGAGGTCTTCCGTTCAGTAGTGCTACTGAACGTCGGCCAGCTGACCGGCGTGGTGATTGGAGGCGAGGGCTTGTCGGTGCCTTCGTTGTCGGCCATCCAGTTTGCGAGTGCTTCCGCACGTTCGTCCTCGCCGAGTACCCACCACGCGGTCAAGATCTTCTGCATCGCGCGGTGAGGGAGGTGTTGTCCGCTTTTGGCGGCCTTTTCGGCGGCGGCCAGTGGTCCGATGGCGAGCCGGAGCTTGTGAGTTCCTTTGGTGGATGACGCCAGTTCGATCAACATTGCCGCTTGGCGCTGCGGTTCGCTGATCAGTTCAGTGGCTTCCAGTGCTGTCTCGAGATCTTCTGTCAGGGCTGCCCCGCGGGCGAGTTTCTCGAGGTCTAAGTTGCTTGGACTCGTCTTGTGACCCATCCGGAAGAGTAAGGTGGCGCGCTGAGCAGTTTTGCGGGCGGACTCGACGTGGCCCAAGGTAACGAGTGCCGAGACCAGGGGCACGAGAAGCTCGAGTTCGGTTCGGGAGTCGTTGATGGAACGGCTGATCGTCTCCGCTCGTTCGGCGAGTTCGGTCGCGGTTTGCCTGTCGCCACGCCTCGCTATGCGATAGCCCCAACTAGTCAGCGCGGCCGCCCGCTTCCGGCGGTTGGTGATCGCGTCTATCAATCCGGCCAGATCTTTGTCGTCGACTTCATCAGCTGCTTGGACGATGATCCTGCCGTATGCCTGGTCTCTGACGTCGGCGTCGGGAAGGGCGTCAGCGAGCCGTCTGGCGTAATCAAGATCGCCCGCCGCGGCAGCGGATCCGATCACCTCGAGCATGGCCTTTGCCTGATCAGAGTTCTCCACGATGGAATTGACCACTGCTGCAGCACGTTCGGGCTCGCCCGCTTTGTACCAAGCCGACCCAATGGCGGCGGCGAGCCGCACTAACACGTAATCCGGAAGGGCTTCCCCCTTGTCTCGGAAATCGGTCAGTGCCGCCTCGGCGAGGCTAGCGAGGCTCGCCAACTCGGCACGGTCAACGATGGTCGCCAGAAATGGGCCGATCTTTGTCAGTGAATCGATGCGCCGCCGTGGTTCATGCACACGTGCGGCTTCCCGGATGGCGTGGTCCGCGACTTGACGAGCCCGGTCTGGCCGACCCGAGCGGATGAGCCCATCCGCCAGGTAGGCGTAAATAAGGGCCTTGTCGTCGCTGTTCGTCAATGCGTCGACTTCAGCCATAGCGCTGTCGGTCAGACGGTCAGCGAGGCCGGGTTCGTCACAGCGGGCAGCCTCCTGTCCCAGAGTGCCCAGCGCCTGGGCTCGCCAGTATGGCATCGGAGTCTGCCAGACCAGTTCTTCCGCCTCGGCCAGGCTTGCGCCGGCGCGGGCAACACCGATGGCGACTCCGGCGAGTGCCCGCGATTGCCAGAAAGGCGCCGGTGCGCTGAGCGCCACCCGGAGCGCTCGCTCACGTTCACCGCCCTCGGCGAGGCGGCGGGCGACTTCGCCGATCGCTTTGCCAGGCTCATCCTCGGCTACAAGGAGACGAGACGGTATTAGGCTGACGAGCCGTTCGGCATGGGCGTGGTGGCCTGCCGCCGCAGCTTCGGGCGCGAGAAGTGAGAGCGCGCCACCGCGCATCCCACCGTCTTCGGATATCGACCGGACCAGTGCCTCGGCGCGCGTGACGTTGCCGACGGCGGCCCACAGGCGGGGTAGGTCAAGGGGTATGTGGCTGTTGCGCCTCTCAAGGTCGGCGCGGTGCAACGCCAGCCGGCACAGCGAAGCCAGGTCACAGTCGTCGGCCGCCGACAACGCCTCCTCAGCGAGCGCGACCTCGTCCAAGGCAACGGCATCACCGCCGGTGTGGTCCAGCATCCGGTCGTGCCGGCCTGCGTCGGTGGCCTGCTGCACCATCCGCGTGTGGTCGCCCTGGTCGGAGAGCATCCGGAAATAGCCGAGCAGGAGGTACTCCGGGGTGTCGACGGGCCAGCCTCGCTCGCGATAACGGTCAGCCCACTCGTGCAGCCGTTGCCGGTAGTCGCGTAGGCGCGACGGGCCGAGAAGCTTCCTCGCCGTGGACTGCAACTCCTCGTGAGCAAGCACGTAGGAATCACCCGCCCGGCTGAAGGTACGTCCAGTGAAACTGGTCAGAGAGTCTTCCACCACCCACTGGTCCTCGTCGGCCAGTTCCGCAAGGTCCGCCACGGACAGACCGCTGGACGCGGCGGTGATCAACCCGAGGATGGCCCGTTCGGTGCCGTTGGTGTACATGATCCTCTTCAGTTCCCGTTCGGCGTCGGCCCGTACTACCTCTGCGTAAGTCGACTGCCCGAGCTCACGGACTACGCATCGAACCCGCAACGGATGGTCGGACGACACATCGGGGGGCAGCGGCGGGTCCGGCCGACTGGACACGACGACACGCAGACCGCTCGGTGGGTGTCGGGGGAGGGTCGCGGCGATGCTGTAGGAATCAGGCCCGCCCGTGACTCCTCGATCCTCGTCCAGCCCGTCGACCAGAAGGATCAGCCGTTCATCCGCCGCTTGGCAGGCGGCCGCAGCTGAACTGAGCATGTTCAACAGGTGCGCCTCCTGCGTCGATTCGGTCAGGCCGACGGGAAGTCCTCGATGTTCGAGCAGGTCGGCGAGCTGTTCGAGGACGTTGTCGAGGAACGCCCTACGGTCGTTCTGCTGGTGATGGCGTGCAGTCACGAAGAAAGAGACGATTCGGACTCCTACCGGCGGGTGTAGCACGAACCATGACATCAGTGCAGACTTGCCGGCCCAAGCCGGGGCACGCCACCACGCATAGCGGTAGTCGGGTTCGCCTGTGCAGAAGGCCCCGAGCTCGGCCAATTCGGCGTCCCGACCCTTCAAATCGGGCGGGACGATCCGGCGTATCTGCTCGACGTAGGCGGAGCGGACGACCGGCGGCACGTAGCCGTACGAGTTGTACTGCGTGTTGTTCGCGCCAACCTGCACGCCGTAGGCGTGGTCCGCGTCCAACCCGACGACCGTGCCGTTCCGCCAACCGGGTGTCGTGTCCGTCATCGTGTTCGAGGTGGCTGCCGAGGCGGTGGCTCAGTTGAATGTGTTGGTCTGGGTGTTGTGGCTGCCAAACTGAACTCCCTTGGCATAGTCGGCTGACACCTGGTAGCTTGCCGCCGCTGCCCCGTCCGGCTCTGCCAGGCTCAACAAGCGGCGCGCTGCGGTGATCACTTGCTCGTCGGCGGCAGCGCCGGATTCTGCCAGGTCTGCAATGAGCAGCGCCTGCCATTGATCGGATTCGACCTCCGCTGCGTCGAGTGCTTTCTGCGCCCGATCCCGACCCAACAGGCGCCGTCGCAGCAGGTTCTTCAATCCGATGTAAGAATCCGAGATTGCGGATTTCGTCACGTCCGTCGAGCCCGCCGCCGCACCGGCAGCAAGCGCTGCGACAATCAATTCCACACCCGTCACAGCACCCATCCTATGACAGCAGAGCCTCACGGACGTACACCTGATCAAGCGCAACTCGCGGTCAAGCACAGTCCAGTCTCGGACTACGAGCAGGAGCTTCAAGGTCTTGAGCAGGGTGATCGCTCGTTCACCGCGGAGGTGGATCTTCGTCTGAACCCGGGTGACCGCCTTCCGCCGGCGTGACAGCTTCGGCCGGAAGCGGTGCGCCTGCACGGAGGCGGCCGCTGCCCAGGGGTGTGGAGGCCATGGCAGGACCCTTGCGGCCAGCGGTGGTTGTGTCGGCTGCAGGGGCAGCGACTGTCCAGTCCATCCTGGACGGCCCTGCAGGGTCGCTTCGTGCCCCGCTGGCTCCGTTCGGTGCTCTCAAAGGCGGGCGGTCTCGATTTTCACTCCTTGAGGATGTTGCGTTGCGTGGTGGTCTGCGTGCATCCTGTTGGGCTGCGCTAGCCCCGAGGAGGCAGTGTGTCGGAGCCTGTGTCATTGATGAGTCCGGACGTGAAACGACTAACCCGTAGCCTTGTGGCCTACCTGTTGGAGCAGGTCAAGGCCTACCGCCAACAAGATCGGAATCCGCTCGACGACGGTGTCGTCTACTGGTTGGGTGCCTTGCAAGAGCCCAAAGTGCAATCAAGCGCGCCCGTGCTTGTGGAGATTGACTCCCCATCGCCGTCCGACCCTCCCGTACTGCCGACGGCCCTGCGGGGTTTGATCGATGAGACGCAGTGGATCAACCCTGAAGGCCCTGCGCCCCAGTTGAGCGATGGGTTCAGCGGTACGGTATCCGCTGAATCTGTCCAGTCTGACTCCGTGAAGCGAGCCTACGACAGCGTGCTCCTCCGCTGGATGAGATGGGCTGAGTATGAGCGTGGCACGCGTGCGAAGCGTGCGAGGTACGACCAGCTGGAGCGGCTCGAACGCGAAGCTCTGCAGCGAATTGACACCGAGGAGCTGGTTCTGGGTGTCGGCCTTCTCAGCTCCTGCTTCGAGGGACGGTGGATCGTTCGTCGCCATCTGCTCATCTGGAACGTAAGGATTGCCCGCAATCCGGAAACCGACGCACTGCAAGTTGTTCTTGCCGTCGACCAACGGGTAAGGGTTGAGCACCAGGATTTCCTCACCGCTGATGACGGCTACAAGGCGAGCCGGGGCCGCCTGCCCTGGTCCGACACCGAAGCCGTCGGGCTGCAACCGTTTTCGCCGCAATTGTCTCAGTGGTTGGCGGGGTGGAAACGGCGATTCTGGGACCGACCGCTTCAACTCGCCGCGGATCAGTGGGAGCCGCCGCCCCTCGCCGAGGGCGACGAAGCCCAGTTGACAGTGGCTCCCGCACTGTTCCTGCGTCCTCGCGACCGCAGCGGACTGGAGAGGTTCTACAGTGCGATCGCGGACAGCCTCGATCGGCAGGACAGTCCGGCACCTCTCGGACTGGCGCAGCTGGTCACCTCCATTGAGCCGGAACATCGGCTGACCATGCTGAAACACGCAGGCAGCAGTGACCGTCCGAGCGTCAGCGGTGATCCGTTGTTCCCCCTTGCCAGCAACCGCGAGCAGCGTAGGGTGCTCGAGAAGCTAAGTGCTGACACCACCGTCGTCGTGCAGGGCCCGCCAGGAACGGGCAAGACGCACACGATCGCGAATTTGATCTGTGCCCTGCTGGCCGACGGTCAACGTCTGCTGATCACAAGTCAGAAAGATCAGGCACTTCGGGTACTGCGAGACCAGCTCCCACCAGCCGTGAGGCAACTCTGTGTCCTCATGACGGGAATGCAGCGTGCCGGTGCCAGCGAACTCGAGCGCAGCATCACCGCCTTGTCGGAACTAGCCGCAACTGTCAGTCCAGATGAACTCCGCCGAGACATCGCACAACTGCGCGACCGACGCGACGACCTCACCATCGCGCTCACCCAGGCAGTCCGAGACCTACGGTTCGTCCGCGAGCAGGAGTACCTGACGCATCCTTCGGTAGCCCCGGGATACACCGGCACCTTGGCGACACTCGTCGAACTGATCGCCGCAGGACGCGATCGGCATAGCTGGATCGACCCGTTGCCTGCCAGCGCCGCCGCAGGTGTGCCGCTATTGGACGGTGAGGCCCGAGAGTTGTGGAACCTGCTGACCTCGGCTACGCAGAAACGCATCGCACGCGCCCGACAACGTGTCCCTGGAGCCAACATGGTCCCGCCTGCGGCTGAGATCATCGCGTTGATTTCCAAGATCGACCAGGCGGAGCGGATTCTCGGCCCCGACCATACTGGTGCCCGCTGGGCCATGGCGACCCTCGATGACGCCGCCCTAGCCGATATCGAGAGACATGTCGACACCGCAGCCGACGCCCTGGCAATCTGCGGCTTGCCCGACTTCATCTCGAACTGGGAGCAGTCGGACTGGCGGCGCAGCGCCGCAGACGCGCTCCTCGCGCGCCGCAGTCCTGCATATTGGGACGCACTGTTCACGGAACTGCGAGATGTTGAGCCGCACGTCCGTGCACTCGCCGCACTCAACGGCAGCGACATCGACCTGGGCACCACGCCGCTGACCGCAGCGAACCTCAACCGTCTCGCTGGTCAAGCCAAACGCCTGCGTAGCCATTTCTCCAGGGGAGGTCGACTCCGCCGGTACCTACCTGCCCGCGCGCAGCTCAACGCGACGGACCTGCTGGAGGTGTGCACCATCGACGGCGCTGCACCGTCGACGGCCAGTGAGCTCGCCGCACTGATCACCTTTCTGAAGGCCGAGGCTGCCGTTACCGCCGCACTGGAGGCATGGGTGCCGGTTGGTGTGCCCGTCGTATACGGGCCGCTTCGCCGACGGGTAGCGCACCTCGATGACGTCTCGCACAACGCCTCCGCCCTGCGGTCACTCGTCGCCGCTCGTGACGCGATCGAGCAGGTACTGCGCCGCCACAACATCAGGTACGCAGTCCGCAGCCCTGAAGACTGGGACCTTCTGGTCCGCATCGCTCGAGGACGATCGGTCATCGCTGGGGCACGGCACGCTACCGAAACCCTGACCCGCACCAGCGAAACAGTGTGGACCTGGTCTCTGCAGGCTGAGTCAGCCCCTGAGGTAACCGAGGTCGCTGCGGCGCTGCGCCACCGGGATGTCGACCGTTATGCCGTCGCTCGAGCGGCCCTCGACCGCGCCAGGGACGACAAGGAAGCCCAAGATCGCAGCGAGAGCCTCTACCATCGGCTCGTCGACGCCCATCCGGCCTTAGCTCAGGAGTTGACCGACAATCTCGACGACCCGATCTGGGGCCAACGGCTCGATGAGATCGAGGCGGCGTGGGCCTGGGGCGCGGCGGCAACCTACCATCGGCTCGTCCGGCAACCCGACGCCGACCGCACCCACGAGCAACGCATAGACGACATAGAAGCCCAGCTCAGCACTGCGACCGCGGAACTGGCGGGCAAGCAAGCCCTCCTTCAATGTTTGACTCGTATGACGGAGCGGCAGCGGCAAGCGCTGCAGGCGTACAAGACCAACATGAGTGGCCTCGGTCGCGGCCAAGGAAAGAGCAAAGACCGCTATCTCGCGGCAGCCCGAGAAGCGATGCAGGACGCCCAGCAGGCCGTCCCCGCATGGGTCATGCCCCTGGCGACCGTCACCGACACCATCACGCCGCGCCCGGATATCTTCGACGTGGTCATCGTCGACGAAGCCAGCCAAGCCAGCATCGATGACCTCTTCCTCCTGTGGCTGGCGCCACGAGTCATCGTCGTCGGGGACGACAAACAATGTGCCCCCGGCCTCAAGGGAGCAACCGAACTGAAGGTCAGGGAAGAGAGCCTGGACCGTCACCTCGCCGACATGCCCCTGAGTCTGCGCAACGGCTTCAGCCCCACCTCCAACCTCTATGAGCTTCTGTCCACGCGTTTTCCTGACGTGGTCCGGCTATCCGAACACTTCCGATGCATGCCCGAGATCATCGGATGGTCCTCCGCGCAGTTTTACGACAACCGCCTGATCCCCCTTCGTCAGTTCGGTGCCGATCGGCTTGACCCCCTCAAGGTGGTTCACGTCGAAGATGGTGTAGAGATAGGACGCAATTTCACTCTGCGAAACCAAGTTGAAGCTGAAACGGTGATTGACTATCTAGCTAAGATCATCGACGATCCCAGGTACCGGAACAAGAGCATCGGAATCATCGCGCTGCAAGGTGGCAAACAGACACAAATTCTGGACCAGTTGCTCAACGAGCGCATCGATTCCACTGAGATCCGACGGCGAAGAATCCGTGTGGGTCAACCACCGGAGTTTCAAGGAGACGAACGCGACATCGTCATGCTCTCGATGGTCGTCACCAAGGCCAAACGCGCCCTGACCAGTCGAACAGAGCAACGCCGGTACAACGTCGCTGTGACCCGCGCCCGGGATCAGCTGTGGCTTTTCGCCTCCGTGCATGCCAGCAGCCTCAACCCCGCCGACCTACGCCACTCTCTGCTGACCTACATGCTGCACCCGCCGGCCACCCTCGCCATCGACCCCGACCTCGACGACATCACCGCCGACACCCGCGCGGAACCCTTTGACTCGCTACTGCAGCAGCGAGTCTTCCTCGAACTTCGCCGTCGCGGCTACGCCGTCGTGCCCCAGTACCCAGTCGACCACCGCACCATCGACCTCGTCGTCGTCGGCGACAACGGACGACTCGCCGTCGAATGTGATACGCCCAGCCGACCTCTACAGCCTGACGAGGTCGAGCAGGAACTCCACCGTGAACGCGAGCTACGCCGAGCCGGCTGGCAGTTCATCCGCCTCCGCGACAGCGAGTACCTGCTCGACTCGACCGCGGCGCTTGAACCCCTGTGGCAACAGCTGCAGCAACGACGGATCGAACCGCGTTCACTGCCCGCAGCTCCCCGGCAGGAAGCACGGTGGAGACCGACCCTCCTGTCCAACGATGATGACGACTCCTAGGAGACGCTGTGCTTGAAGACATTGACGACAACGCCCTCGACGAGGTCGCCCGTGTCGCCTGCGGGGGAGACGACTACCCGGTCTACCGGCGCGGCGGAGAATTGCCCAAGCTGCTGCAGCAAGCTGGCTGGGACAACGTAGCCCGCTACAACAACGAACCACGCCGCGCCTGGCTCACCAACCAACTCCGCGCTCGCCGGCACGTGCCCGGGGCGATCGACGCCTTCGTGTGCCGCCTCGCCGACCGGCGAGAGTACGTTCACCGCAACGAACCCCTCGCCGCGGCGGAAGTCACCCAACTACTCAACACGATCCTCGCCACTGAAGGCTTTGAGATCGCGCACAGCCAAGGACGACCCATCATCCGGCCCTACAAGCCGCCAACCGACCAGGAACAGCAAACCCCAGACGTGATACTGCACGTCGCCATGGCCGACCTCGTCCGCGACGCCGACCTTGCCACCGTGCTCGAAAGTCGGCTCAACGAAGCCCGCATCTGCGACCGCAACGGCGCCTACGCCAGCGCCGTCATCATGCTCGGCAGCCTCCTCGAAGGCGTGCTGCTCGACGCAGTGAAGGCCCGCATGTCGGGCTCCGAGAAACCGCCTGAGCGGTGGACGCTGCATGACCTCATTGAAACGGCCCACCGAGAGAAGTGGATTCAAGCCGATGTCCGCGGCTTCGCCGGAAAATTGCGGGAGTATCGCAACCTCGTCCACCCGAACGCGCAGGTGAAGATTGGCCACGCTCCAGATCGGGATACGGTCAGCATGTGCTGGCCCGTCATCAACGCAGCACTGAACGACCTCGCGGCAACCGCCACATGATCGATGCGCAACCGGAGGGCGCCGGGACCGGCTGAGCGGACATCGACGGGAGAGGTGTGTTACAGCCGAGTACGGTAGCCGACGATGTGGACCCTGTTGGCCTACGGCCGCCCGGTCACCGCGCGCAGGCCGGAAGCCTGATCAGCGTGCAAGGTGGCCGGGCCAGGTATTCGGCGAGCTTGCGCACGCTCCACCGGGTGAACGGCTGGTCGAGGGCGGGCGGGTGGTGGCCGACATGACGATGAACGCTTGGTCGCCCTCGCTGGTCCGGCGGGCACAGCCACCCACCCAGCTGCCACCCCAACACCCTGACCCTCGACCACCACCAGACCGCGAACGCTGACCGGCGTGTCACCCAACCCGGCAGACGTCCCCCAGTACTCTGAGGGTGTCGAGGCTGAGGCGTCGCTTAGGTCCGCCGCTAGATCAACGGGATCGCCGTCGACAGCGTCGGGCCATGTTGGGTTTTGGTTTGTGTTGCCCCTCGGACACATTTTTTCCCCATGAAGCGTGATTTCTCTTCGCGTTTCGGGCGATCCCCGTCCCGTTGGGCGGAGATCTTTGCTGTGCGGGTCAGGACGCTCGTCGGGGCGGTGAGCGGGAAGACCGCCGTGTCAGTTTCGATGGTCCAGGCGTCGTGGTCACACACGATGATCATGTTGTTGAGCCGCAGGTAGCACGCGACGCTGTCTGGATCCTGGTCGCGCATCGCCGGGTGGTGCCGACGCAGGCAGCTGTCGTGTCGAATCCTGTCCAGGAGATGGTCCTCTCGGACGTAGAGGGTCTTCTGTCGTCTCGATGAGGTGGGTCGGGTGCTGGTGTTGCCGTGTCGGCATCGTCGCGGACGGCCGCACCATCGGATCGCTGCCTGTCGACAACCCGATCACCCCTGGAATGCTGCTGATCTTCAGCGGCCGACGCTGGAAGGTCGTCGCGATCGACACGAGGCAGAAAGTCATCGACCTGGTCAGATCCGGCGGTGGCCGCCCCCCGAGCTTCTCAGGAAGCGGCGGCGAAGTCGCCGACGCCGTCCGACAACGCATGCGCACGATCTACACAACAACCGCGCGGTGTCGGGCTTGGGAAACCTCCTGGTAGGCCGAACCTGGGAAGCCCAACAACGCCAAGTGCCGTGCGCCTTGTTCAGGTTGCGACTGTCGGTGACCCGACAAAACCTAGAGCTTGGGCATGCGGCACTGGTCAGGGGCCGGCTGGCGCTACGAGTGACCAGTCGATCATGGTCGAGTAGGTCGCCGGGCGCCCTTGCGAGCCGGATGTGACAATGCGCAACATTATGCTCGCGTAGCGGCTCGTTCTTGGACTTGACAAGCGCGTCTCGTGCTTGCCCGGAGCGCGAGCCCTGGGATGTGGTGTGGAAGGGGATGCGAGTGCGGCCGGACGGCGCAGAGCTCGACGACCATGAGGAACGGTCGGCTGACGGCCCGGATCTGTGGCAGCTGGCCGGGCTGCCCGGCGGGTTGTTGCAGGCCAGCTATCTGACAAGCCGGTTCTCGGCCCAGTACCGGCTGATCGTCGATGTGCTGCTCGCCGAGCAGGAGCACACCCTGACCGGGGTCGCGGCCACTGAGCTTCCCGGGCTACTGCGCCGCCGTCTGCAGGTGCTGGGTGTCGATCCGGGGCTCCTCGACGATCCCGCGTTCAAGCTGAAGGATCGGATGGGCCGACTCGAACGGTGGGGTGTCGTCTACCGGTTCCAGGACAAAGCGGTCCGAGACGCGGAGTTCGTTCTCGACCGGGACCGGTACCAGCTGACCGAGACCGTCGCCGAACTACACCGGGCGATCACGTCCCTCGGCGACGACACCGCCGCAGCCGCCGCTGCAACCCTGGCCCCCGGAATCCTGATGGCCAACCTGGCCCTGCTGCACGAAAGCTCAGAGGCAGATCCGGCGGGGGCGGCGGCTGCCTGGTCCGTGATCGCGACGACGCACCAGTCAATGGTGAAGGCCGCCGCCGGCTGGCAGGCTCGGCTCGCCGGTGCGCTCGCTGGCCCGCCGACACTGGAGAAGATCACCACGGTCCAGGAGACCCTGCGCCGCTACGTGGACATGTGGGGCGCCGGCGTCGACACGCACTCAGAAGCGATCACCAATCTCGCGGCGAAGCTCGCGATGCTGCCGATACCAGTGTGGCGGCGCATCGCTGTGCACACCCTAGGCGCGAACGCGGACGAGCCTGCGATCGAAGCGCTCGTCAACACCCACTTGCTCACCCTAGAGACGCTGCACCGCTGGTTCGACGGACCGGACTGCCAGGCCCGCAAACTACGCCGACAGATGCGCGACACGATCGGACCGCTATTGCGCGGGCAGCGGACCTTGGCCGCCGTCGGCGGGCACGTCTCTCGCCGAGCGGAACTCATCGAGCTGGCCACCCGCCTGGAATCGACCGCGGACGACGACGCCGCCTGGCGGCTGTGGTGCAGCTCGACCGGGCTATTCTCCGCTCGGCATCTGCCGGGCGCAGGGGACCCACCAGCGGGCAACCCCGGCGCGGTGTCGTTCTGGGATGCCGATCCGATCCCCGTGGAGGCCCGCCTGCGCAAGCAGGGCCCGAAAGCAACGACCGGGACCGCAGCGCGGATTCCCGACCGGACCGGCGCGAAACGCGCTGCCCGCGAACGGGCCGCACAGGCTGCCGCGCAGGCCGCAATCACCGAATCGGCACTCCTCGCCCGCTCCGGGCAACGGCTGTCGCAGTGGCGGGACCTGACCTCCGCCGAGCTGCAAATGCTGCTGGTCCTGCTCGGCGCGGTCGCCGCCGCCCAACCGGACGGCACCGGCCGGCGATCTGCGACCACCGGCGACGCCCGGTGGCTCCTGCGCGCCGACCCGCCGGAGGACGGCGTCCCGGCCGCGGTCGTGCACACACCGGACGGCCGGCTGGTACACCCCGACGTCGTCCTGCACATCACCCCAGCCGGGAGCCGGCCGTGAACACATCTACCTCCGCGTCCGTACGGGAGGTGCAGCAGGCGTTCCTCGGCCTGCTCGCCCAGCCACTCGTTACTCCGGCCACGAACCGGGTCCTGCACCGACACGTCCTGCGCCACCAGCGGCAGATCACCGAGCATGCCCGTCGGGCCGGGTACCGCATCCAGCGGGTCGGCCGGGCCGTACGCCTGATCCGGGTTCCGATCGCCGGGACTGTTACGGCCCCACCCCGCCCGGTGGACGCACCTGGCCGCCGGCTGCTCTCGCTCGTCTGCTGCCTAGCCGCATGCTGCGAGGAGATCTCCGGGACGGTGACGCTGCAGCGGCTGTCCGACATGGTGCGGGACTTGACCTCCACACCCGGGGTCACCGTTACCGGCTACGACCCGGAGCAGAAGCCGCAGCGTCGGCTGCTGCGTGACGCGGCTGCCCTACTCGCCGGGTGGGGCGTGCTGCGCCGCCGGACCAGCGACGAGAAGATGCTCTACGACTGGACCGAAGACGGGGCCGGGCCCGGTGTCGGCTACGAGGTTGACCGGGACGCGCTGCTGCTGTTGACCAGTCCTGATGTGCTCGCCGCTGCCGTGCAACCGCAGGACATCGACGCCGAACAGGTCGCCGCAACCCGCACGGTCCGGCAGCTGCGTGCCCTGCTGGAAACTCCGGCCGTCGTGTACGCGGATCTGGACGAGCAGGACGCCGACGCGTTGCGTAGGGCCCGCGGGCTGCGCACCACCGACCTCGCGCAAATGACCGGCGGGACGGTCGAGGCCCGCGCTGAAGGTCTCGTCCTCGTGCTGCCCGACGACCCGGATCGGTCGCCGACCGTGGCCGACTGGCCGCGCGCGCGAGCGGCTGATTGGGTGGCGCTGTTGATGGCTGACCTTGCTGGACGGCATGGCACCCGTACCGCGTCCGGCACGGTGGTACTCACCGACGGGCAGGTGGACGAGGTCGTCGAAGACCTGATCGGCTGGCGCGGCGAGTACATGTCCAAGGACCAGAAGACCGTGCCCGGCACGGTCCGCGCCGACGCGGAAAGGATCCTGACCGAGCTCGGCCTGCTGCGCGTCGGCCCAGACCAGTCATGGACTTTGTCTCCGGCAGCAGGCCGGTATCGCGACCCCGACGTCACCCTCATCGACCCGACGGAGACGACTCGATGACCACGACCGGCTTGTCGACCCCAGGCCCGGCCGCCACGGACGCGCAGCTGGCCGCGTGGCGCGATGCGGTCACCACCGCCGGCCTGCCCGACCCGGCCCGCCCCCGCTGGCAGGTGCTGCGCGCCGGGGTGGTCGGCCTGTGGGAGTTCGACGTGGCCGAGTACTGGTTCGCCGACGGCCGCGCCCAGTTCGTCGGGCAGAACCAGTCCGGCAAGTCGACGCTGATGGCGCTGACGACCCTGCTCATGCTCGCCGGCAGCCTTGACCGCAGATACGTCGACACGTTCGGCCAGTCCGACAAGGAGTACCGGTACTACGTCGAACCGGTCGCCGACGACCGAGACCGGCGGGATGCCTCCGCCTCCACGAACCGCGGCTGGGCGTGGGTCGAATACGGCCGGATCGGCTCGCTCGGTATGCCGGAGTTCTTCACCACCATGCTGTACACCCAGACCAAACGCGGCGTGGCGCAGATGACCCGCGCGTGGGTCGTCTGCCACGGCACCGCCCGGGTCCGGGCCGGCCTAGACCTGGCCGCTGGCCAGGCGGTCACCGAACCCAAGGCTCTCGAAGCCGTCGACGGCGTCACTGTGTACCCGAAGGGCCAGACCTACGCCGAGCGGCTCGCCACTGACCTGTTCGGGTTCGACGACACCGACCGGTACGCGACCGTGATCGAGATGCTGAAGGTGCTGCGCACCCCACACCTGGGGCAGAAGCTCGACCCTGATTGGTTCACCACACAGATCCGCTCGGCGCTGCCACCGGTTGCGAAGAGCGAGGTAACCGAACTCGCCCACGGCTGGCAGGAACTCGAACAGCTGGCCCGCGATCGGGACTCGGCCGAGGAGGCCCGCAAAGCAATCGCCGTCTATCTCACGCGGGCATGGCGGCCGTGGGCCGACGCCGTCCTTCGTCTGCACGCCGACACCCTGATCGCCGCCGACACCGGTGTCACAGAGGCACGTGTCCAGGTCGGCGCCGCGAAGGCCGCCCTGGACAAGGCCCGCAAACGTCTGGACGAGGAGTCGAGGAACACCCAGTACCTCGAAGAAGCTCGCGACCGTACGCGCATGGAACTGATGCAGTTGTTGCGCTCCGCGGCGTACACGAGCGCGGTAGAGCGGGCCAACGACGCCAAGCGGCTGCGCACGGAAGCGAACGCGGCGAAACGCCGCTCGGAGAAAGCCGCCGCTCACCTCGGACGGACCCGCGCTGACCTCGAAGCGGCCAAGTCCGAGCAGGAGAAAGCCGACGAAAAACTCCGAAATGCTGAGCAGGAGCTGAACCTCGCCGCCCGCCGTGCGGCCGACACAGCGGCGGTTGCCAGGCTCGGCGACCAGGTTCCGCAGTGGGCGGCATCCGGCGACGTCGACCGGTTCGATGCAGCGATCACCGCCCGCCGCGCTCAGGTCGGCACGTTGCGGAAACTGATCCGTGCCGCCAGTAGAGCGTCCTCGGCGTGGCAAGCCCTCGACGACGTGGCTCAGAAGGCGCAGGAGCAGCTCAAGGAACGGATCGAGGTAGCGGAGGCCACCGAGCACGCCCTAGCGCAGGCAGTGCAAATCCTGTCCGACGATCTGGAGCGGTGGGCAACAACACTCGGCGATGCGCGCCCGCCGGTCGAAGTCCGTGACGTGTGGATCACCGCCGTTACGGCCCAGACAGGAACGCTCCGGCCACGGGAGGTACTGACCGGCCTGCTGGCCAGGGAGTGGCTCGACCCAGCAACCCGGCCACTCACCACCCGCGTCGCTGAACTACGGGCCGCAGCGAAAACCGCAGCCGCCCGCGCCGCCGATGCCGAACGCGACGCTGACGCACTCGAGAATGCCGGCGACCCGACGCCCGATCCGCCAGTGCGGTGGATCCGTCGTGCCCGGCCATCATTCCCGTCCGATGCAGGCGCCCCGCTGTGGCGTCTGGTCGACCCGGTCGACGGTCTCAACCCAGTAGTCCTAGACCGGGTGGAGGCCAGCTTGTCGGCCGCGGGTTTGCTGGACGCCTGGGTGACTCCCGACGGTGTCTGGGCACCGGACCGCGACGGAGACGAACTCATCATCGTCCCCGGCACCGTCCCCGCCAGCACGGGAAGCCTTGCGCAAGTGCTGCAACCGGCCGAGGACGCCGGCAGCCTATCCGCCGCGGTACTGCGGACCCTCGCCGGCATCGGATACACCACCGACGGGCCGTTGACCGCACCGACTTGCCTGGCCGCCGACGGACGCTGGCAGACCCCCGTCGCGGCGGGCCGGGCTGGAACCGCGACGCATGGTGCCGAGCTCATCGGCACCGCCGCTCGGGCTGCCGCCCGCCGCCGTGAGATTACTGAGTTGCGCGCGCAGGCGACCGGGTTTCGGGCCGAATTTGGGCAGCTGGCAGGTGAAGCGGACCAGGTCAGTGAGCAGATTGCGAGCCTGCGGGCGGCAGCGGATCAAGCGCCTACCGACGCGGATGTCGTAGCAGCCGCTGCTGCACACACTGCTGCAGCCGACGAGGCGGATAAGGCATCCAGCGCTTACCGTGACGCTCGCGGCCGCGAGCAGGAAGCCCGCCGTGTCTCGGACGCGGCGACTGGAGAGGTGACCAGGTACGCCGCCGAGCACCTGCTGGCAACCGGCGAGGAGCAACTCGACACCCTCGCGGGGGCTCTCGATGAGGCTGCGGCCGCCGCCGGTGGTCTACGTCTCGCCCTCTCTGCACAGAAGGCGGCCATGTCGGCGGTCATGGCCGCAGCCGGACGGGTCGCGATCGAGGACAGCCGAGTCCATGAGGCTGCCAGCACCGCCGAGGATGAGGCGCAAACAGCGCAGACCGCAGACGTGAGCGCGACGTTGGCCGAAAAGTCCGTGGACGCTGACGCCCAGCAACTGTTCACCCAGGCCGAACGCCTAGAACTCCAGGTTGAGGAATACGGGCCGTCGATCTTGGCGAGCAAACGCGAAGGCCTTGCCCGCTCGGCGGCGGCCGGGGAGGCGAACTCCACCTGGCAGCAGCGCTGCAACGACCTCACCGCCGCTCTCGAACGCCAGGACCTCGCAGCTGCGGCATGGTGGGTACCGGTCGACGCCGGCCTGGCCGCAGCCCGCAACCTCACCACCCCGGACAGCCGCGATCTGGATGCCGCGCTCGCGCATGCTCGCACGGCTGCCGACCAGCTAAGACCTCAAATGTGGCCGGTGCGGCTCGACGAAAAGGCCCGACGAACCGAGGCGGCCTTGTCGCGCATGCTCGGCTCGTCGCTAGTCGACCTTCGCACAGTTCTGGAAACCTCTGGCGGCCGATCTGTGATCACCACAGAGGCGGACGAGCAGCATCCCCTGCCATCGGTCACCCTGATCGTGGACGCCTCCGGCACCCAGCTCGATCCCGCTGACGCCATCCGGCATCTACAGATTCTGGTCGAGGATCTGTCGCGCACCCACGACGAGAAGCTGCACCAGATGTACACCGAGCTGCTGTCATCGACTTTCATCGACCATCTCGCCGAGCGGATGAAGAAAGTCATCAAGCTCATGGACGTCGTCAACGACGTACTCAGAAAGCATCCGACTGGGGCGAACAAGACCACGCTGCGGCTGCGCCGCGTCCCGGCCGAAGGACAGGAGCCGGGATTCAAGATCCTCAAGGCATTGCAGGAAGGATCGATCGAATCAGAAAGCGCACAGCAGCAAATCCAGCTGTTCCTCGGCGCCCGGCTGCGCGAGGCGCAAGACGCCGGCCTGGTCGGCACCGAAGACTGGACCGACCGCCTCGCGGAACTCCTGGACTACCGAGCCTGGTTTGACATCGTCGCCCAATACAAGGTGGGTAACGGCGACGACGAGAACCGCTGGAAAGACCTGACAAGGAAGGTCCACGGCGTCGACTCCGGCGGCGGGAAGGTGATCACTCTCCTCCAGCCGCTGCTGGCGACGCTGGTCGCCTTGTACTCCGAATCGGAGGACGCGCCGCGGCCGTTGTGGCTCGATGAGGCGTTCGAAGGCGTCGACCCGGGTAACCGGGCCACGATGATGCGAATGCTCATTGACTTCGACCTGGACTTCCTCTTCGCCGGACCGGCGCCGCTCGTCGCGGTCGCGCAGGTCCCGACAGCCGCGCTATGGATCATCACCCGCGCCCCAGCACCGGCCGACGGCGTTGATCTGTCCCTGATGCTGTGGGCTGGGAAAACCCTAGAGGAGGTTCCGGTCGGCGACTACGCAACCCGAATCCTCACGCCGCGTCGCCCAACCGACGACGCCGGTCCGGACTTGTTCACCACCATTGCCGAAACAGGTGGCCCAGCCGGGTCGAACCACAACGGCAACGACGTGGGCGTTCCAGCGAGCATCGTCGCCGTGGACATGGGCGGGCCGGCATGACCGCCGCAACGGATCGATGGGCGGCTCAGGCCGGCCCGCAGAAGGTACTCGTGGCAGTCCGCAAGCTGTTGGAAGAGCACCGCACAGGAACCGGGGTAACCGTCCGTGTAGCCCTCACCGAGCCTGAACGGGCGCAGGTCGGTCGGATCCTCGGCCTCGACTGGGAAACGTCCGGCCGACCGCTCACCCTCGGCAAGCTGCGGGCCGCGCTGGCCCGCGCCGGTGACGACCTGCTCGACCTGCTGACGCGCACCGGCGGCCCAATCGTCGACGTCCGCGGCTGCAGGGAGCAGGCCGCCGCGCTGGCGGCCGCCACCATCGAATCCGCCTATACCACCCTCGACAAAGCCGGGCTGCCCACGCACGCAGTGGAACTGGCCCGGACCCGGCGCTGGCTTGAACGCCCCAACCCGGACCTGGCCACCAGCCGAGCCGCTGACCTCACAAGGCTGTGGCAGACGCTACCCGGCACCGGCCGACCCCTGGCGGAGGTGGCGAACAGCCTCTTCGCCGACCCGCACCGGCTGGACCGCGACACCGACCTGGGCCGGATCTCCGCCCGCCTCCTCGCCGCCGCCACCGCCGTACCCGCCGACGCCGCAGCCGCCGCTGACACGGCGCTCGGCGCAGCCCGGTGGCGCCAGGTGTGGGCCGGACACGGAATCAGCTGCGACGAGGTGTCCGCCACCGTCCTGGTCCTCAACCTCCCGCTCTCCGGGACCGCGCCGGCAACGAGGATCGCGGCAGCGGCTGCCGGGTGCGGCGAGCCACTGTGGCTGACCAGCCGATCACTACGTGGCTACTGGGCACCCTGCCCGGACGTGGACGTGGTCCGGGTCTGCGAGAACCCGGCAGTAGCGGAAGCTGCTGCCGAGCGTCTCGGCCAGACCTGTCTGCCGCTGGTGTGCATCTACGGTCGGCCATCGTCGGCGGCCTGGACACTCCTGCGCGGCCTGGCCGGCGCCGGCGTGCGGCTGCTGGTAACTGCGGACAGGGACGATGCTGGTCGTCGGTTCCTCACGGAAATGCTCGCTCTCCCCGGCGCCACCGAATGGCTCACGGACGTCGACGGTGTGTACGAGGAGGCCCGCCTGGACGCGCTGATCACCGACCTGACCCCGGCACTGAGCAACGCTGCTACGCGTACGACAGACGATCCTGGCTGCGTACCAGGCCCTGCTCTGAGTTCCCCCCGCTTTGATGGAGCGGTGGTTACCTGCTGCCGGTCGGTGCAGGGGTGACGTTATCTGGCTTGGTCAGGTTGGCCTGTTGGTGGTGCCAGGCGGTCTCGTACTCGTCGGGGCTGAGGTCGCCCAGTTCTTTCTGGATGCGGCGGGTGTTGTACCAGCCGTCGATGTAGGCAAAGATCGCGTTCTCGGCCTCGTCGCGGGTCCGCCAGCTCGTGCGGTAGACGAGTTCGATCTTCAGCGTTGACCAGAAGTTCTCCATTGATCCCCTAGCGCTGGGATCGTCGCGCCGCTGAGGACGATGCCCAACCCGGTGCCCGCGAAGTAGACGGTGATGGGCACGCCGGAGGCGACTCGGGCGGCGATGCGCGATGCGATCACGCCACCGGCGATGAACACCACTGCCCCCGCCGCTCCGGCCGCGGCTCGCGCGGTCAGTAGCGCCAGGTAGTCCTCGCCGGCCGCAGTCGTGGCGAGCGCCACCGCGGTGAGGGCCATCCCCCATCGGAAAGCGGCGGCGGCGCCCAAGCGGTGGACGACGGGGGCGGTCGCCAGTGCGCCGACGAGGTAGCCGAGCCCGTTGGCGGTGCTCATGGCCCCGGCTTCGGCCAGGGTCCATTGCAGGTCGTCACGCATGGCTGGCAGAAGCAGTCCGTAGGCGAAGCGCGCGAGACCGAGGGCCGAGGCGGTGCCCAGAGCCAGTCGCGCCGCCTGCCGCACCCCCTGGCGCAGGACCGGTGACCTCATTGGTCCTGAGTGTGGGACGTCGCGCGGCAGCCGCGGGACGGGACAGGCCAGGCAGCCGCAGTGCCCCGATCGCTGCGAGGGCCGATGAGGGGCAGGTTCGACGTACTACAGCAGTGGTACGACGAGCCTGTCTTCCGCGGCTGCGCGATGCTGAACGCTGCCGCCCAGCACCATGTCGAGGCAGTACGTGCCATCACCGCGCGTCACCTGGGCCGCTACCTCGAACTCCTGACCGGCATCGCCAGCCGCGCCGGAGCCGCCGATCCGCACCTCCTGGGGAGGCAGTTGCTCATCCTGCTGGAGGGTGCAACGGTCGTCGCCGCACATCACTCCGCAGTCGGCGCCGGCGACCACGCTCGCCGCGCCGCCCTCACCCTGTTGTCGGCCGCCCGGAGCGTGTCCGGCTGATCGCGGCGCGCCACACGAGAACGATGCAGCCATAGGCCGGACGCGACATGATGGAGAGCGTGAATTCCTCCCTCGGCACTCTGCCGAAGATCGGTGCACCAGCGACGCGGGCCTTGAACAACGCTGGTTACACGGCCCTGCGTGACCTTGTAGGGGCGTCGCGCGCCGAGCTGGCCAAGCTGCACGGCATGGGGCCGAAAGCGCTCGAGATCATCCAGAGTGCGCTCGAGCAGCACAACCTGAGTCTGGGTGGGTAACTCAACGTCCGCGGGCACCCCGAGACCGGCTTCGGCGGCGAGTAGCCGGCCGAGGGCTGTACGTGTCCGACCATCCGCTGGCTCGGCACCGAGCGGAGGATTTAGGGACCGGAGCACTTAGCGCCCGCCGCCATCGTCTCCGCTGCACCGGCAAGCCGCAGCCTCGCCTGCTCGGGGTCTTCCTCGGACCGGCAACACCGCGATCCCCTGCATCTCGATCAGCAGGTGCGGGTGGGGCAGCTGGTGTACGGCCACGGTGGTGCGAGTCGGCCCGGTCTCGTCGAAGAACTCGGCGTACACGGCGTTGTAGCCGCCGAAGTCGTTCATGCTGACCAGGTACGTGGTGACCTGCACCAGGTCGGACAGGTCCGCGCCAACGTCCCGCAGGATGTCGCGCATGTTCTCGATCACGGCGCGGGTCTGCACGGCGACATCCAGCGACGCGGTGCCCAGGGCGTCCACCGTCGCACCGGCGATCGTGTTGTCGGGGCGACGGCTGCTCGTACCGGACACGAAGGCGAAACCGCCCGCGACCTTGACGTGCGGGAACCGGCCGCGCGGCACCGCCTTGCCGGCGACGACCCGTGCCCCGCTCATGCTGACGCCCTCAGCGACGTCGTGCCGAGCTGCTCGACTGTGACCCGCACGTGCGCGCCCGGCGTCAGCGGCACGGCGGCGGTCGCCGCGCCGGCCAGCAGCACCCAGCCGTCGCGCAGCTCCCCGGCGAGGCGTGCCGCCGCGGGCAGGGCGCGGCGCGGGTCGCCGAGTATCGCGGCGGTGGAGCCGATCTGCGTGACCCGGCCGTCGACCTCCAGCAGCACGCCGAGGTTGTCGACGCCGTCCGGCACCGGCCGCCACGGCCCGAGGACGAAGCCGGACGCGGACGTGTTGTCGGCGATCACCTCCGGCAGGGTGAACCGGAAGTCCACGTAGCGGGAGTCGATGATCTCGATGGCGGGGGCGATCGCGGCGATCGCGCCGCCCTCGATGAGGAATGCGACCTCTGGCTCGACCTTCGGGTGGATGCGCTCGGACAGATCCACCGTGCCGCCGTCCGGTATGTGCATCGCGTCGGTGAGCCGGCCCCAGATCACCTCGTCGACGCCCATCTGGGCCATCTTGGCGCGGCTGGTCAGGCCCAGCTTGAGCCCGACCAGGGCCTCACCGCGGTCCAGCCGCCGCGCCACCAGGGTCTCCTGCACGGAGTACGCGGTAGCCACGTCGAGACCGGCGTCGACGCCGAACTGCGCGACCGCGGTGTGTGACACGGCGGCCTCGTCGAGGCGGATGGCGAGAGTGTCGATCACTGTGGGTCCTTTCCGGCGTGCCGGACCAGGTCCAGCGCCACGTCGACGATCATGTCCTCCTGGCCGCCCACCATCCGGCGGCGGCCCAGCTCCAGCAGGATCGTGCGTACGTCCACCCCGTAACGCCCGGCGGCGCTCTCGGCGTGCCGCAGGAACGACGAGTAGACCCCGGCGAAGCCCAGCGACAGCGTCTCCCGGTCCACCCGCACCGGCCGGTCCTGCAACGGGCGGACCAGGTCCTCGGCGGCGTCCATCAGCGCGAAGACGTCGCAGCCGTGCTGCCAGCCGTTCAGCTCGGCCACCGCGACGAACACCTCCAGCGGTGCGTTCCCCGCCCCGGCACCCATCCCGGCCAGCGAGGCGTCTACCCGGCGCACCCCGTGCTCGACCGCGACGAGGCTGTTCGCCACCCCCAGCGACAGGTTGTGGTGTGCGTGGATGCCGATTTCCGTCGCCGGGTCGAGCACCTGCCGGTACGCGTCCGCCCGCTGCGCCACATCCGCCATCGTGAGTCGGCCACCGGAGTCGGTGATGTAGACGCAGTGCGCCCCGTACGACTCCATCAGCTTCGCCTGCTGTGCCAGGGTGCCCGGGTCGGCCATGTGCGACATCATCAGGAACCCGGCGACGTCCATGCCGTTCTCCCGGGCCCACGCGATGTGCTGCGCGGAGATGTCCGCCTCGGTGCAGTGCGTCGCCACCCGCACGCTGGTGACGCCGAGATCGCGGGCGGCCTTCAGGTCGGCGATCGTGCCGATGCCCGGCAGCAGCAGCGTGGTCAGCTTCGCGCGGGTCAGCACGGCCGCGGCCGCACTGATCCAGTCGGCGTCGGTCGCGGCACCGTGGCCGTAGTTGACGCTGGATCCGGCAAGGCCGTCGCCGTGCGCCACCTCGATCGCCGCCACCCCCGCCGCGTCCAGCGCCGCCGCGATCTCGGTGACCTGCCCGACCGTGTAGCGGTGCCCGATGGCGTGCATGCCGTCGCGCAGGGTGACGTCCTGGATGTAGAGGTCGGTCACGACAAGGCCATCCGTTCGGCGGTGCGCAGCGCGGCGCTGGTCATGATGTCGAGGTTGCCGGCGTACGCGGGCAGGTAGTGACCGGCGCCGGAGACCTCCAGGAAGACGGAGACCTGCAGCCCGGTGAAGTGCCCGCCGAGCGCCGGCACGTGCGCGTCCACCTCGGTGAACTGCACGTCCTGCTTGAGCCGGTAGCCGGGCACGTACTGCCGCACCGCCGCCGCCATCGCCTCCACCGACGCGGCGATCGCCGCCCGGTCGGCGCCCGCGTCCGGGCACAGGCAGTAGACGGTGTCGCGCATCAGCAACGGCGGCTCGGCCGGGTTCAGCACGATCACAGCCTTGCCGCGGCCCGCCCCGCCAACCACCTCGATGGCGCGGGCCGTGGTCTCGGTGAACTCGTCGATGTTGGCGCGGGTGCCCGGCCCGGCCGAGCGGGAGGCGATCGAGGCGACGATCTCGCCGTACGCGACCGCGGCGACCGCGGCGACCGCGGCGACGATCGGCACGGTCGCCTGGCCGCCGCAGGTGACCATGTTGACGTTGCGCTCGCCCAGGTGGGCATCGAGGTTCACCGGGGGTACGACGTACGGGCCGATCGCGGCCGGGGTCAGGTCGACTACCCGAGTGCCGTGCCGGCGCAGCACCGCGTCGTTGTGCCGGTGCGCTCCCGCGCTGGTGGCGTCGAAGACGATGCCGACGTCGGCGAACTGCGGCATCGCGACGAGCCCGTCGACACCCGTCGCGGTGGTGGCCACGCCGAGCCGGCGGGCCCGGGCGAGGCCGTCGGAGTCCGGGTCGATGCCGGCCATCGCCACCATCCGCAGCGACTTCGACAGCCGCAATACTTTGATCATTAGGTCGGTGCCGATGTTGCCGGAACCGATTACCGCCACGCCGGTGGTCATGCGTCACCCTTCGAGAAGCAGGCCCGGACGCTGCCCAGGCCGGAGATCCGAGCCTCGTACGCGGCGCCCGGAGTGACCGTCACCATCGGCCCGAGCGCGCCGGACAGCACGGTGTCCCCGGCGCGCAGCGGCCGACCGTTCGCGGCGAGCGTCGCCGCCAGCCAGGCGACGGCGTGCAGCGGGTTGCCCAGGCACGCCGCCCCGGCCCCGACGGAGACCGGCTCGCCGGCATGCTCCAGCACGGCCCCGCACAGCCGCAGGTCGACGTCACGTATCCGGCGCGGGGTGGTGCCGAGCACGTACCTGCCGCTGGAGGCGTTGTCTGCCACCGTGTCCACGATGGAGATGTCCCAGCCCGCGATCCTCGAGTCGACGATCTCGATGCTGGGCAGCAGGTGATCGGTGGCCCGTACCACGTCGGCGACGGTGACCTGCTCGTCGCAGAGGTCGCGGCCGAGCACGAACGCCACCTCCACCTCGACGCGCGGCTGCAGCAGGCCGCGCGGGTCGATCTCGGCGCCGTCGGGGACGGCCATGTCGCCGAAGATCACACCGAAGTCGGGCTGGAAGACCCCGAACGACTCCTGCACAGTCCGCGACGTCAGGCCCACTTTCGCCCCGACCAGCCGGCGGCCCTCGGAGAGCCAGGCACTGACCTGCGCCTGCTGCACGGCGTACGCGGCCGTCACGTCGCCGGCCGGTAGCAGGTCGTCGCGCAGCGGCGCCCGGGCGACCCCGGTGGCGTACGCGTCGCGCAGCGCTGCGGCCGCGCCGTCGATGTCGGCGTTCATCCGAGGTCCACGCAGACGTTGGTGAGTTCGGAGTAGAAGTGCAGCGAGTGCGCGCCGCCCTCGCGCCCCACGCCGGACGCCTTCACCCCGCCGAACGGGGTGCGCAGGTCCCGCAGGAACCACGTGTTCACCCAGACCAGGCCGGCGTCGAGCCGCGCACCGGCCCGGTGCGCGCGGCCCACGTCGCGGGTCCAGACGGTGGCGGCCAGGCCGTATTCGCTGTCGTTGGCGAGCGCGAACGCCTCGTCCTCGTCGTCGAACGGCGCGATGTGGCAGACCGGTCCGAAGATCTCCTCGCGGACCGTCCGGGCGTCCTGCCCGAGCCCGGTCAGGACGGTGGGCTGTACGTACGAGCCGCCGTCGCGGTTGTCGCCGAACGCGGGCACGCCGCCGCCGGCCAGCACGGTGGCGCCCTCGGCGCGGGCCAGGTCGTAGTGGCCGAGCACCTTTTCCCGGTGCTTACCGGAGATCAGCGGCATCGTCATCGTCGCCGCTTGCGACGGCCAGCCGAACGCCAGTTCCCCGGCGCGCTCCGCCAGCCGGGCCGCGAATTCGTCGAAGACCGGGCGCTGCACGTACAGCCGCTCGGTGCACAGGCACACCTGGCCGCCGTTGGTGAAGCTGGACCGCACGGAGCCTTCGACGGCCGCGTCCAGGTCGGCGTCCGCGAAGACCAGTCCGGCGTTCTTGCCGCCGAGCTCGAACGAGACGGCCTTCACGCCGTCCGCGGCGGAGCGCATGATGGCCGAGCCGGTCGCGGACTCGCCGGTGAAGGTGATCGCGTCCACGCCGGGGTGCCGGGTGAGGAACTCGCCCGCCGAACCGGGGCCGAAGCCGTGCACCAGGTTGAACACGCCCTCGGGTATGCCGGCCGCGGCCATCACCTCAGCCAGCACGGTCGCCGACGAGGGGGTCTCCTCGCTGGGCTTCACGACCACCGCGTTGCCGCACGCCAGCGCGGGCGCCACCTTCCAGGTCAGCAGCAGCAGCGGCAGGTTCCACGGAACGATGATCGCCACCACGCCGACCGGCTTGCGGACCGCGTAGTTCAGCGCCCGCCCACCGCCCGCCGTGACGGTGGTGAACGACTCCGTCGGCGTGGCCGTGATGATGTCGGCGAACGCCCGGAAGTTCGCGGCGCCGCGCGGAATGTCCAGGGTACGGGCCTGTGTCACCGACTTTCCGGTGTCGGCGACCTCGGCCGCGACGAGGTCGTCGAAGCGGCGCTCCAACTCGTCGGCGACCCGGCGGAGCACGACGGCCCGCTCGCCCTCGCCCATCGCGCCCCACGGCCCGTGCAGCGCGGCCCGGGCGGCGGCCACCGCGGCGTCCACGGTGGACGCGTCGGCTTCGGCGACGTGCAGGATCGTCTCGCCGGTCACCGGCGACACCTTCGCGAATGGGGTGCCGCCGGTGACGAATTCGCCGCCGATGTAGTTCGGCAGCAGCAGGTCGCCGCTCGGATGGCCGTCGATCAGGCCGCTCGGCCAGCGGGTGGTACGCCCGGATGTCATGGGCAACGCCTCTCGGTCCCTATCGTTCGGTCGGGGAGTCAGCGACGAGCGCCACGACGGCCGCGTCGGCCGTCGGCTCGCCCGTGGCTGCGGCGGCCGCCTCGTCTGTGACGACCAGCACGATGGTGCCGACGCCCACGTTGAGCGGGTCGATCGCGACGAGGTCGGGCCCGTCGGTGCGGGGCCGGACCAGTACCAGCCGGCGGCCCTGCAGCGACGGCAGGATCTTGTCCGGCCAGACCTTGGCGATGACCTCACCGAGCATCATCAGCTGTCTCCCCGCAGGCTCGCCATGACCTCGCGGATCCGGGCGGCCTCCGGGTCCTCCAGCAGCGCGGCCGTGGTGGGGTGCGGCTTGGGGTACACCTGCGAGCTGCGCAGGTCGCCGTGCGCCCGGATGGCAGCCTCGCCGGAGGCAACGGCCTGTCGGACGGCCGCGAGGGTGCCCTGCACGGCGACGGCGAGGTAGCCGCTGGTTACCCGCTCCACGGCGATACAGCGGACGTCCGCGGTTTTGATCATGGCTTCGATTCCGGCGGACAGGGCCACCACGCCCCGGGTCTCGACGATGCCGATGGCGATGTCAGAAGGCATTAGCTGTTCTCCTTACCGGGTCAGTTGCCGACGAGGCGGGGGTCGACGGCGAGCGCCGACACCGCGTCACAGGGGCTGGCGAAGACGATGGAGTGCACCGTCCGGCTCTTGGCCTTGGCGGTCGCCTCGCCGATGTCGACGGCCTCCTCGACGGTGGCCAGGTCGCCGCGCAGCGCGACGGCGACGATGCCGCCGCCGAGGCGGACGACGCGGGTCACCTCGACCTCGGTGGCCTTCACCATCGCGTCGACCGCGTCGAAGATGGCGGTGTAACCCTCGGCCTCGACGAAGCCGACAGCCATGTTCCGCATGGGTTCTCCTTTTCCGATGTTTAGGGCAGGTTCCAGGACAGGACGGCGCCGCCGGTGCCCCAGAGCGGTCCGTACGCGTGCAGCTGCGCCGGTCCGGCGGCCGCCCCGGCCCCAGCGGCGAACGCCAGCGCGCGGAACTGGCTGTCGGCCTGCGCCTGGCGGGCGAAGTCCTCGCGGATCTTCAGCACCTCGTCGACCTTGCCGGCGGTCAGCAGGTCCAGCACCCGCCGGTTCCAGCGGTCGTGCGCGGGGTCGCCGATGTGATCCTCGTGCGGCTCGATCCACTGCTGGATCAGGCCGGACGACATGCCGCTGACCACCACGACGGCGGCGCGTACGCCGGCCTCGCGGGCCGCGGCCGCGCCGGCCGCGCCGACGTCGGCGAGCGTCTGCGCGTCGGCGTAGAGGTTGCACGACACCTGCGACCAGCGCAGCTCGCGGCCAGGGTCGAGCAGCGCCGACGTGATGATCGTGCCGGTGTCGATCGGGAAGCCGTCGTAGCGGGTGCGCCGGGCCTGCATGCCGCTTTTCTGCACGTGATCGGCCCACCGCTCGGTGAACGGCACGTCGAAGCGCAGGTCGTAACGGAGCTCGCCGTAGTCGTAGGCGTACCAGTTCTCGTCGACGTGCTCGCCGCGCGGGTTCGGGTCGCACTGGAACTGGTGGCCCAGGACGGTGAACCACTGTGTGGACAGCAGCAGCACCACGTCGGGCTTGAGCCGGCGCAGCCGGTCGCCGACGTCGCGGGCGGCGCCGGCCAGGTCGGCCCAGCACTGCGCGGGCTTCTCCGCCAGCAGGTGCGGCATGCCGGGCAGCAGCGCCCCGGCGATGATTCCGGTGTCAGGCACGGCGTTCTCCCTCGGGCACCCACTCGACGACCGCGTTGCCGGTGCCGATGATCGTGCCGTAGCCCAGGACGTCGCCGGGCACCTGCGGCCAGCCCATCGCGGCCAGCATCCACGTGAGGCTGCCGGCCTTGGTCTCCGACGAGGTCGCCTCAATGTGCTCGGGGATCAGCTCGCGCAGCGGCGCGGTCGGCCCGCGGCGGATCGCCTCCAGCAGCTTCATGTCCCAGCGATACTGGTGGTTGTTGTACGGGTGCTCGCGCTCCATGTCCTCTGGCAGGTCCGGCTCCTCGTGCCAGTGCAGGTGCGACAGGGAGTTGGAGGCCAGCAGCACGGCGCGGCGGCCGGTGCGCTCGATGGCCCGGCGGGTCGCCTCGCCCAGCACCTCCATCTCCTCCAGCGACGCGTCGGAGTAGAAGTACGGGTTGTTGTTGGCCGACAGCGACACCACCGGGATGTCCCAGGCCGGGTTGACCAGGTGCAGCGCGCCAATCGTGGCGTAGTCCACCCGCACCCGCGGGTCGCGCAGCTTGCGGGTAACCAGGCCCAGGTCGCTGGCCTCGTCGGCGATGGCCTCGCCCAGCTCGACGTCGGAGCGGAAGTCGTAGGAGTACCGGAACAGGTGCGGGAAGATCGGCTCGACGGAGACGCCGCGCGGGTTGGGCACACAGTTGACGTGGTGGCCGACCATCGTGATCCAGTGCGGGGCGTGCACGATCAGCACGTCTGGGCGGTGCACCTCGCGGATGCGCTGCCGCAGCCGCTCGTACGCCCAGCGCAGCACCTCCCAGCCGCCGGTGGAGCGCGGCTCGTTCTGCGGCGGGTTCTCCGCGTAGATCAGGTGTGGCGGGTGCGGGCTCATCACCCCGGCGATGATGCCGGCGCGGGCGGGCGCCGTCTCCGGCACCCGGTCCGCGGTGTCGCCGCGGCGGGCGCCGCCCAGGCGGGCGGGCGTCACGGGCACCCGGAAGACTCTGCTCATGCCGGTCCCTCCCCGGTCGTGCCCCGGTCGGCCAACACCCGCACGAACGTGCGCTCGTCGGGTTCGGCGCCGAGGATCTGCAGCCCGTCGTCGTTGAGGGCCAGTTGGTCGTCGGCCAGGCCGGCGTCGTGCCGGACCCAGGCCCGCAGGGGAGCGGGGTGCGTGCCGTGGATCTCCACGAGGGCTCCCTCGGCCAGGCCGGCGCCGGGAGCCAGGTAGACGAGCCGCCGCCGGCCGCGCTCCCCGGCGTACGGCGCCCAGTCGGTGGTGGTGACGCGCAGCCATCGCCGCCTCCCGCGCATCTCCTGCCGGGTCGTCGCGGTCCCGCCGAGGTCGACGCGGCCGTCGTCGAGCCGCAGGCCGTAGCGGCTTTCGGCGTCGGCGGCACTGAGGTATCCCTGCGTTACGTCGTCGGCGACGTCGGCGGGTTCCCGGTCGAGCGGGTCACCCCAGCCGCCACCACCCGCGGACTCCATGACGAGGACGTCGCCGGCGCGCATCGGAAAGCCGGCGACCTTGCCGGGGGTCTCGAAGTCGACCCGCTCGCCACTCGCGCGGAGCACGAACGTGACGGTGGGGGCGCCGGGGCCGCCGTGGCGCAGACCGTACGGCGGCACCGTGGTGCGGTCGGTCTGCACGGAGTAGGCGCCGGTGCTCGCGAGCAGCCGGGTTTCGCGCCGGCTGCCGAGTCCGCCGCGGCGCGCCCCGTCGCCGCACGAGCCGAGGCGCAGCTCGGATGCGTCGACGTGGATGGGGATCTCGGTCTCCAGCCGTTCGACGGACTGGATGGTGGAGATGTCCCCCAGGTCGACGGGGTTCATCGCGCTCGGGCCGTCGGATTCGAGGAATCCACCGTTGCCACCCGCCGGGTAGTCGTAGTACAGGTAAGGCCGGCCGGTGCGTTGGTCCACGCCGCCGATGAGGTTCTGGAAGGTGGTTCCGAATTGGTCGGCCGCGATGAGGTCGGGCGCGACCTGGCTCAGCGCGGCCATGACGGCGGAGATGACGCGTTTGCGCACCTCGCTGTGCGCGTTTGCGGGCGCCGGGTAGGTGACGTGCACGACGGTGCCCGGCTCGGTGTGCACCCGCAGCGGGCGGAAGGCACCGTGGTTGACCAGGCCGCCGGGGTCGAGTGCGCTCTTGACGGCGATGAAGACGCCGGCGACGGTCATGGCACGCGAGGAGTTGACGACCGCGGCGACCTGTGTGGACGATCCGCGGAAGTCGGCGTCGATCTCGTCACCGTCGATGGTGAGTACGCAGCGCACCAGCGCGGGATCGTATCGGCCGTCGGTGTAGAGGTCGAGGTAGTCCTCGTAGCGGTAGACACCGTCGGGCAATTCGCGGATGCGGTCGCGCAGCCGCTGCTCGGTGCGGTCCATGTTTGCGGTGACACTGTCGACCAGGAGCTCGGCACCGTAGCGGCCGACGAGTTCGCGCAGCCGCCGCTCGGCGGTGTGGCAGGCGGCGATGCAGCTTTCCAGGTCGCCGCGCCGCTCGTCGGCCATCCGTACGTTGGCGAAGAGGATGGCGTACGCGGCGGCGTTGGGGCGGCCCTGCTCGATCAGTTTGATCGGCGGGATCCGCAGCCCTTCCTGAAGGATCTCGGTTGCCTGCCCGGAGACGCTGCCGGGGGTCATCCCGCCGATGTCGGCCCAGTGCATGCGTACGCAGGGAAAGAGGAACAGCTCGCCGTCGACGAAGACCGGGGTGATCAGGGTGACGTCGTTGAGGTGGCTGCCGCCGCGGTACGGGTCGTTGACGATGTAGAGGTCGCCGGGGCGCATCTCGTCGGCGAAGTCGGCGAAGATCTCGGCGACGGAGGCCGGCATGGCGATGACGTGCCCGGGCATGTCGCGCCCCTGGGCGACCATCTGACCCTTCGGGTCGAACAATGCACAGGAGAAGTCCTGCGCGTCGGCGATGACGGGGGAGTGCGCGGTGCGGAAGATCGTCTGGCGCATCTCGCGCACGATCGAGATCAGACCCTCGGTGACGATCTCGAGGTCGATCGGGTTCAACGTCTTGGTCATGCGACGCCTCATGTGTTCCGGCTCGTGGTGCCGAGCGGTTCGGCCTTGACCTCACGTGGACCACATCGTGGTCCGTGGTTTATATTGTGGGACACTACCAAGTGAGAAAGTGGGAAGCAAGATGTCGCAGGCCGCAGAACCCCCTCCAGCTGCGGAGGAGCCCGTCAGCCGGGAGTCCGGCACCCAGGCGCTCGACCGCGCCCTCAACGTGCTGCTGGCCTTCCGCAGCGGCAGCGTCGAACGCAAGGTCAGTGACGTCAGCCGCGAGCTGGGACTGCACAAGTCGACCGCCAGCCGGCTGTTCCGGGCCCTCGCCGACACCGGCTTCCTGCAGCGCAACGACGAGACCGGCGCTTACCGGCTCGGCGTCACCGTCTTCGAGCTGGGCGCCCGCTTCCTCTCCGGGCTCGACATGCACGCCCTGGCCCGGCCGCTGCTGCACCAGCTCGCCCAGGACGAGGGCGAGTCGGTCAACCTGTCCATCCGCGACGAGTTGGGCGCCCTGTCGATCTACATCGAGCACGGCACCCGCAACGTGCAGCTCGTCTCCCGCCTCGGCCGGCGCATCCCGCTATGGTGCAGCGCCGCCGGCAAGGCCCTGCTGCTCGACCTCGACGACGAGCAGATCCGCGCCATGTTCGCCGACACGCGGTTCACGCCGCTGACCCCCAACACCGTCACCGACCTCGACACGTTCGCCGAGCGTATGCACCAGGTCCGCGAGCAGGGGTGGGCACTTAACGACGAGGAGAGCGAGGAGGGCCTGCGCGTCGTCGCCGCGCCCGTGCGCGACCAGTTCGGCCACGTCACCGCCGCGATCAGCGTGTCGGGGCCGATCTTCCGCCTCGACGAGGCCCGCGTCGCCGAACTGGCCGCCGCCGCCGTGCGCACCGCCGACGAACTGTCGCGTCAGATGGGCCACGGCGTGGGCGCGGTCTGGGGGCACTGACCGGCTCAGAAGTGTTCCTGTACGGCGCCGGGATGCACCCGTACGTGCAGCAGGGCGGGGCCGGTGACCGGCAGCACCGCGTCGAACGCGGCATCGGCACCGGCCTCGTCCGTCACCGTCCAGGCAGGCACACCCAGTGCCCGTGCCACCGCGGCGAGGTCGCGCTCGGGGAAGCGGGCCAGCGACGGATCCACCCCGCGCGGGCGCAGCTTGCGCACTTCTGCGCCGTACGCCGCGTCGTCCAGGACGATCAGCAGCACCGCGGCACCCGTGCGGGCCAGCGTGTCCAGCTCACCCAACCCGGTGAGCAGGCTTCCGTCGCCCTCGAACGCCACCACCGGACGGTCCGGGCGGCCCACCGCGGCGCCCACCGCGAACGGCAGCCCCACGCCGATGCTTCCGAAGTCCCACGGGGCGATCAGCGCCCGATCCACCGCGGGCGAATCCAGCAGCAGGTTCGGCCAGCCACCGAAGTGCCCCACCCCCACCACAGTGGTACGGCGTCGGGGCAGCCGCCGGGCGCACACCCGCAGGAACGCCCGCGGGTCGATCCGGTCCGCCGCCTCCAGCGGGACAAGCCCGGCGAACGGGTCGGCCGTCGCCACCTCCCGCGCCAGCTCCGCCGAACGCCACTGCGGACGCGAGATCAGCGGCAGAACCGCCGCGACCGCGGCCGCCACCGCACCCGCGTCACCCACCACCTGGGCGTCCACCGGCCAGCGGGCGCCCAGCGCCGCCGCGTCGATGTCGACGCCCACCACCTCGGCCTGGGCGAACAGCCGGCCGTGGTCCGCAGTCCACCGATTCAGCCCGGCGCCGAACGCCAGCACCAGGTCCGCCTCGCCCAGCACCCGCCGGGTCAGCGGCCGGGCCAACCCACCCGCAACCCCCAGGCAATACGGGTGGCCCTCGAAGACGCCCGCGCCCATCAGTGTGGTGGCCAGCACCGCCCCGCTGTGATCCGCCAGGTCCCGTACCGCCGCCGCGGCCGCCTCCGCGCCCCGGCCGGCCAGCACCACCGGCCGCTTCGCGTCCCGCAGCCGCTCAGCGAGCATCGCCACGTCGTCCGGATGCGGGACCGGCGGCCCCGGCGGGCGCGGCGCGGCCACCGTGGCGGGCGCCAGCACCCCGTCCGTGACGTCCTCGTCCTGCAGGTCCATCGGAACGTTCAGCACCACCGGCCCACCGGCCGAGCGGGCCAGCCGGAACGCCGCCGCGACGTCACGGGCCGCGCCCGCCGCGCCCTCCACCGGCACCATGCGGCCCGCCGTCGCCAGGGCGAACGGCTGCTGCGGGAAGTTCTGTACGTGCCCCGGGTCCCCGGACGGGGTGTCGCCCGCGACCAGCACCAGCGGGGTACCCGCCTGGCGGGCGATCGTCAGCGCCGCGCCCGCCACGGCCAGCCCCGGCCCCTGGGTCACCGTGGCCACCGCGCACCGGCCGGTCACGCGGGCGTACCCGTCGGCCATCATCACGGCGGCGTTCTCGTTGCGGGCCGCGACGAACCGCACGCCGTGCCGGCCCACCAGGTCGCTGACGAGGAACATGTTGGCGTCGCCGAGCAGGCCGAACACCGTGTCGACGCCGTGCTTGACCAGCGCGTCCGCCAGCAACTGGTACACCTTCACCGGTGCCCGCCCTTCGGATAGGCGCCCGCCGGCCGCAACGCGACGCTGAGCGCACCCAGGTAGGAGTCGTGGGCGGCGGCCTCGAACCGCGGCCCGGCCAGGCGCGCGGCCCGTTTCGTCATGGACCGGCCCACCGGCGAGACGGCGAGCAGCCGCTCGACCACCGCGTCACACGTCACGCCCAGCTCGTCCGCCGGCACCGCCGCCGTGACCAGGTCGTGGCGCAGCATCTCGGCCTGGCCGATCCGCTCGCCCAGCAGCAGCCAGCGCTTCGCCCGGTCCGCCCCCACCAGGTCGGCCAGGATCGCCATGCCGCTCCACGTCAGCGGGATGCCGAAGGTGACCTCCGGGAACGTGAAGAAGCAGCTGTCCGCTGCCACGCGCAGGTCGGCGGCCAGCCCGAGCACCGCGCCGGAGCCGATCGCCGGGCCGTTGAACGCGGTCACCGTCGTCTGCTCCAACCGGTACCAGCGCTCCACCAGCTCGGCCGTGCGGCGCTGCACGTGCATGGTGGCGGACGCGTCCAGGGTGGCCAGCTCGTCCAGGTCGGTGCCAGCGCAGAACGCCGACCCAGCACCGGTGAGCACCAACACCTCCACCTCGGGGTCGCGGCCCACCTCGTGCAGCACGTCCTCGAACCGGGCCAGCATCGCCAGGTCGAAGCTGTTGCGCCGGTGCGGGCGATTCAGCGTGATCCGGGCCAGCCGGCCCGCCCGCTCAAGCAGCACAGACGACTCGGCGGACCGTTCGGTGATCATGGCGACTCCGAGGTGAGTAGGGCGCGGTCCACCAGGGCGGCGGCGTGACCGACGTACGACAGTGGGTCCAACAGCCCGGCGATTTCCTCGCCGGGCAGGGCGGCGGCGACCTGCGGGTCGGCGCGCAGCACGTCGGCGAACGGGCGGTCCTGCTCCAAGCTGTCGCGCACCACCCGCATCACCAGGTGGTGCGCCTGCTCGCGGCCCAGCGCGCCCGCCAACCGCAGCATCACTGCCTCCGACAGCACCAGTCCGCCGGTGACGTCGAGGTTGGCGCGCATCCGGTCCGGATTGACGCCCAGGTCACGGAAGACCTCGACCAGGCGCTCCAGGGCACCGCCGATGAGGATGAAGCACTCCGGCAGCAGCTTCCACAGCGTCATGCCGACGCCCATGTCCCGGTCGTCCTGCGCGACCATCGTCTGCAGGGCCAGCGGCACCTGCGCGCGCAGCGTGCCGGCCGCCGCGATCACCGCCTCGCAGCGGATCGGGTTGCGCTTGTGCGGCATCGTGCTGCTGCCCACCTGGGTCGCGCGCTGCGGCTCGTACGCCTCGCCGATCTCGGTGCGGCCCAGGAAGTACACCTCGCGGGCCAGCTTCTCGCCGCTGGCCGCCACCAGGCCCAGCACCATCAGGCATTCGGCGAACCGGTCCGAGGTGGCGTGCCACGGGGTGTCCGCCACGGCCAGGCCCAGATCCTCGGCGACGACCCGCTCCAGCGCGAACGCCTGCGGCCCGTACCCGGCCATCGTGCCCGCCGCCCCACCCATGCTCGTCACCAGCAGCCGGCCGCGCAGGTCCTGGAGTCGGTCGCGGTGGCGCTGCAGCTCGCTCTGCCACACCGCGCAGCGCAGCCCGAACGTCGTCGGCAGCGCTTGCTGGCCGTGCGTGCGCGCCGCCATCGGGGTGCTGCGGTGCCGCAGCGCCAGCCGGCGCAGCAGCCGTACCAGCTCGTCGAGCTGGCGCCCGACGATGTCCAGGCCGGCGCGGGCACGCAGCACGAACCCGGTGTCCATCACGTCCTGGGTGGTGGCGCCCAGGTGCACGTAGCGCCCCGCGTCGCCTGGGCAGGCTGCGGTCAGGGCGCGCACCAGCGGCACCAGCGGGTGCACGGTGTCCTCGGCGTCGGCGGCCAGCGTCGCGGTGTCCAGCTTCTCCAGCCGGGCCGCCGCGGTGATCGCCTCAGCGGCCGAGTGCGGGATGATCCCGAGCGACGCCTGCCCGCGGGCCAGCGCGGCCTCCACGTCCAGCCAGGACTGCATTAGCTGCCGGTCGTTGAACACCCCGCGCATCTCGGCATTGCCGAAGAAGCTGGTGACGGTCAGCGAATCGAGGAAACAGGACCCCAGATGCATCAGTTCTCCCCCTCGAACAGCGCCAGCGCGGCGCGCCGGTCGACCTTGCCGGACGGCAGCACGGGCAGCCCGGGGACCGCGCGCACCCGCGTGGGCAGCTTGTGTCGGGCCAGCCGCCCGGTGACGGCGGCGACGACCACATCGGTGTCGAGCCGGGCACCGGGCGCGGCGATCAGCAGCGCGCCGACCTCCTCACCCCAGCGCGCCGACGGCACGCCGAGCACGCACGCCTGGCCGACGGCGGGGTCGTCGAGCAACGCGGCCTCCACCTCGGCCGGGCTGATGTTCTCGCCGCCGCGGATGATGAGCTCCTTGACCCGGCCGGTGAGCGTGAACACCCGCTCGGCGGTCAGCGCGCCGAGGTCGCCGGTGCGCAGCCAGCCGTTGACGGTCAGGGCGCCCGCGGTGGCGGCGGGGTCGTCGACGTAGCCGGACATGACCGACTCGCCGCGCACCTGCAACTCTCCCGCCTCGCCCAGCGGCACGGCGTGCTGGGTGCCGGGCTGCACCACGGCCGCGTCGAGGCCAGGCACGATCCGGCCGACGGTCAGCCCGGCCGGGGCGCAGCTGCCGTCGCCCGGGTCGACGCTGATCGTGGGCCCTGCCTCGGTCTGGCCGTAGACGACGGCCACCCGGTCCAGGCCCAGCACGCGCACGGTGCGCTCGCGCAGCGCGGGCGGGCACGGCGCGCCGCCGAGGAAGCCGACCCGCAGCGACGACAGGTCCCACCGGCCCGGCTCGCTCTCGACCCGGTCGGCGAGCATCGTGGCCATCGTCGGGACTGCCTGCAACACGGTGCAGCGGTACCGCTCGACCATGTCCAGCACGGTCTCGGAGCGGAACCGACACGTCGACACCCAGAGCGCCCCGGTGACCAGCGAGAGCACGGCGCCGCTGCTCAGCCCGGCGGCGTGCGCCAGCGGCAGCGGCGAGGCAAGGGTGTCGGTGGGGCGCAGCTTGGCCGCCAGGGCCGTCCACTGCGCGTTGCGCACCAGGTGCCGGGCACTCAGCGCCACCATCTTGGCCGGGCCGGTGGAGCCGGAGGTGAACTGGATGTTCAGCGTGGCGTCGGCGTGACCGCCCGGTGCCGGCGTCCCGTCGGCCCAGCCGGGCAGCGCCGCCAGCGCCGTCCGGCCGCCGTCGTCGTCGAGCGTGTGGATGCCGTCCGGCATGTACGGCAACCCGGCCAGCGCGGCGGCCGCCTCAGCGGGCGCGTTCCGGTGGCGGATCCGACCGGCCACGAACAGCCGCCGGGGCCGGGCCCGGGCCACCGCCTCGGCCAGTTCCGCCCCGGTGAGGGCCGGGTGCAGCGTCACCAGGGCAGCGCCGCGCCAGGCCGCCGCCGCGAGTAGCGTCAGCCAGGCGAGGCTGTTCTCCGACCACACCGCGATCCGGTCACCGCGGCCGATGCCCTGGGCGGCCAGCACGGCGGCGCCCCGGCCCGCCAGTTCGGCGAACTCGGCGTGCGTGACCGGGCGGTCCAGCTCCGCGAAGGCGTACAGCGGCCGGTCCGGATACCGGGCCGCGCCGTCGAGCAGGACGGCATCGAGAGCGAGTGGCGACACGGGTCAGTTCCGGGTGAGCAGCAGGTTGCCGCGCTCGTCGGCAGCGCCGCGCCAGCCGGCTCCGACGACGGTGGTGCTGCCGTTCTCCCGCACCACGGCCGGGCCGGTCACCGTGACGCCGGGCGCCAGTTCGGCTCGCCGCCACACCGCGGCGTCCACCCAGCCGTCCGGCCCGTACAGCCGGGTTTGGCCCAGCCGGGCCTCGCCACCGGCCGGCGCGGCGAAGCGCACCTCGGGGCTGGGCCCGAACGCGGTCAGCCGGCAGTTGACGATCTCCGCCGGGGGGCCGGTCCGCACGTGGGCGTACCGCTCGGCGTAGGCGTTGTGGAACGCCGCGACCAGGTCCTCGGCCCGGGCGGGCAGGTCGTCCACTGCGACGGCCAGGTCGTGGCTCTGCCCACGGAAGCGCATGCCCACCGTCAGCGTGAACGAGACCTGGTCGGCCTCGACGCCGTCCTCCGCCTTGAGCTGCGCCCGGGCGGCGTCCTGCAGCTCCGCGACGACCTCGCGCGCCGCGGCCAGCCCTGACTCGTCGGCGGCCACCAGGACGGTACGCATGTAGTCGTGCCGGGCGCGGGCCGTGACGAACCCCAGCGCGGAGAAGGTGCCCGGCACCGGCGGCACCAGCACCCGGCGGATGCCCAGCTCGTCGGCGAGCGCCGTGGCGTGCATCGGCCCGGCCCCGCCGAACGGCATCAGCACGAAGTCGCGCGGATCGTGCCCGCGGGCGACGGAGATCTCCTTGATCGCGCTGGTCATCTTGATGGTGGCCAGCCGCAGGATGCCGTGTGCCAGCTCCATATCGTCCAGCCCGAGCTGCCCGGCGAGCACCGCCGCGGCCGCCGCCGCTGGCGCCGGGTCCAGCTGTACCTCGCCGCCCAGGCTCTCCTGAGGGTCGAGGTGCCCGACCAGCAGGTGTGCGTCGGTGGTGGTCGGCTCGGTGCCGCCGCGGCCATAGCAGGCCGGGCCGGGCGTGGAGCCGGCGCTGCGCGGACCGATCCGCAGCTCGCCGCCGAGGTCGCGCCAGGCGATGGAACCACCGCCCGCCCCGATCGTGTTGATCTCCACCTGGAATGTGCGGTTCGGGTACCCGGCGATCGTCCCGTCGCTGGTCATCAGCGGCGCACCGCCCTTGATCAGGCAGACGTCGGTGCTCGTACCGCCGATGTCGCAGGTGATCACGTTCGAGTATCCGGCCAGGCCCGCGACGTGGACGGCGGCCGCGACACCGCCCGCGGGGCCGGAGAGCGCCAGGTTGATCGGCAGGCGGCTGGCCTCGTCGGTGGAGACGACGCCGCCGCTGCTGGTCATGATGGACAGCGGGTGCACGTACCCGACGCCGGCCAGGGCGGTGCCGAGCCCGCGCAGGTAGTCGGAGACGGCGCTGCGGACGCTGGCATTGAGCACCGTGGTGGCGAACCGCTCATACTCGCCCTGCTCCGGTACGACCTCGGAGGAGACCGTGCAGACCAGGTTCGGGTGGCGCTCGGCGAGCCGCTGCGCCGCGGCCCGCTCGTGGGCGGGGTTGCGGTACGAGTGCAGCAGGCAGACCGCGACGGCTCCCGGCCCGGCGGCTGCCACCCGGTCCAGCACCTCGTCCAGGTGGCCGGTGTCGAGCGGTTCGGTGACCGAGCCGTCGGCGGCGATCCGCTCGCGCAGCACGTGCCGCAGCGAGCGGGGCGCCAGCGACGGGCGCGCCGCCTCCTTGACGCTGTAGAGCCGCGGTCGGTGCCCGAGGCCCATCTCCAGCACGTCGCGGAAGCCCGCGGTGGTGACCACGCTGACCGGGTCGCCGGAGCCCTCCAACAACGTGTTCGTCACCCGAGTGGTGCCGTGTACGAAGCGGTCCACCGTGTCCAGCGAGACGCCGAGCTTGGCCAGCCCTTCGAAGATCGCGACCGCGGGGTCGTGCGGCGTCGACAGGGTCTTCGCCTCGGCGAGCCGTGCGGTGGCCGGCTCGTAGACGATCACGTCGGTGAACGTGCCGCCGATGTCGACGCCGATGCAGAGCATGCGGGTGCGCCTTTCGTGGGAGGGGGACCGTCAGAAGGTGACGCCGTAGCGGCGCAGAGAGGTCCGCGCGACGGTCCGCAAGATCCAGTCAAAGAGGTAGCCGAGCAGGCCGAGGGCGAGGATGCCGACGAAGACCCACTCGGTCTTGGCGTAGTTGCGGGCGGTCCAGATCAGCGAGCCCAGCCCGCTCTGTGCGGCGACGATCTCCGCCGAGACGATCGTCAGGAACGAGTTGCCCATGGCGAGCCGGGCGCCGGTGACGACGTGCGGCACCGTGGACGGCAGCACCACCGACACGAGGCTGCGCAGCGGCGAGGCCCCCAGGGCGCGGGCCGCCCGCAGTCGCAGCTCGTCGACGGACAGCACCCCGGCGAGGGTGTTGAGCGCGACGATGAAGACGGTGGTGTAGAAGATCAGCGCGATCTTGGACGCCTCGCCCGGGCCGAGCCAGATGATCGCCAGCGTGACGAAGGCGATCGGCGGCACGAACCGGAAGAACTGGATGTACGGATCGAGCATCAGCCGCAGCCAGGGGATGCACCCCATGAGCAGCCCCACCGGCACGCCGATCACGACGCCGAGCGCCCAGCCGGTCAGGATGCGGGTTGACGAGGCGCTGATCGAGGCCCACAGGGTGCCGTCGCGGATCAGGTCGACCGCGCCGTGCCAGGTCAGCATCGGTGACGGCAGGAAGAACGCCGTGTAGTTGCGGCTCACCAGGTCCCACACGGCGATGCCGAGGGCCACGGAGAGCACCGACAGCCCGATCCGGGTCAGCTGGGGCCGGGCGGTCCGCCGGCGCGTCGGGCGGCGCGGCCCGACGGGGGTGGGCGTCGGGTCCGTGCGCACGTCGACGGTCATCGTCCCGCCCTTTCCTGGTCGCCGGCCGGTCGGCCGTCGTGCCCGTCGTCGAGCCCCTGGGCCCGCAGGGTCCGGGCCACCTCCTCGCCGATGTCCTCGCGCAGCTGCCGGAACAGGGCGGCGCTGGCCGGGTCGGTGAGGTCGCGCGGCCGGGGCAGGTCGCACGGGTACACGTTCTTGATGGCGGCGGCCGGGCCGGCCGTCATGGTGACGATGCGGTCGCTGAGCAGGATCGCCTCGCCGATGTCGTGGGTGACGAACAGGATGGTGGCGCCGGTGTCGCGCCAGATCCGGTCCAGCTCGATCTGCATGACCAGTCGGGTCTGGGCGTCCAGGGCCCCGAACGGCTCGTCCATGAGGACGACGGAGGGCTCGTTGGCGAGCACCCGGGCGAGTTGCGCCCGCTGCCGCATGCCGCCGGAGAGCTGGCTGGGGAACCGGTCGGCGCTGTGGCTGAGCCCGACCATCGCCAGGTAGCGGTCCTCCACGGCGGTGCGCTGCGCCTTCGGCATGCGCCGCATCCGGGGGCCGAACGCGACGTTCTGCCGGACGGTCAGCCAGGGGAACAGCGCCTCCGCGCTCTGGAATACCACGCCGCGTGCCACGTCCGGGCCGGTGACCGGGGTGCCGCCGCAGGTGACCTCGCCGCCGGCCGGGGTGACGAACCCGGCGACCGCGTTGAGCAGGGTTGACTTGCCGCAGCCGCTGGGCCCGAGCAGGCAGACGAACTCGCCCGCCGCGATGTCGAGTGTCGCGCCGCGTACCGCATCGAAGTCACCGAAGCGGATGTCGACGTCGCGAAGGGAGACGGGGTCCCCGCCGCGGCCGGTCGAGGACGACCGGCCGGTCGGGGATGCCGTACGGGTGTCGGGGGACGTCACACCACGCCCCTGACCATCACCGTCGCAGGGTCGGCAGCCTTCTGCACGATCTTGCTGTCCTGCTGGAACTTGGCGATTTCGGCGTAGCGCCTCAGGTCATCGTCGGTGAAGTCGCGGACCTTGCACTCCACGCCCTGCAGGAGGGTCTGCGCCTCGGCCGCCGGGACCTTGATCGCCTTCTCGGTGACCGCGCCGGCCTTTGCGGAGTCGGCGGAGAGCTGCTCGCACGCCTTGCCGACGGTGTCGACGACCTTCTTGGCGGCGTCCTTGTTCGCCTCGTACCAGGCGCCGTCGACGCCGATCACGAGGTTGTAGACGTAGCCGATGTCGCCGCTGGTGAGCAGCACCTTGCCGCCGTTGGCCACGCCGCGCGACGGCCACGGCTCCCACATGATGTAGCCGTCGACGTCGCCGCGCTGCAGCAGTGCCGGCATCTCGGCCGGGGAGGCCTTGACGAACTCGACGGCGTCACGGCTGATGCCCTTGGCCGCGAGGACCTTGTTGGTGGCGTACTCGTTGACGGTGCCGGGCACGACGCCGTACTTCTTGATGGCGGCGACGTCCGTGATTCCGGAGCGGGCGACGAGCTTGATGAAGTTGGGCGACTGGGAGAAGACCGCCAGGCCCTTGATGTCACCACGGGTGGCCCGGTTGAGCAGGCTGGATTCGGTGCTGGCGGTGAACTGGCCCTGCTTGGCCAGGATCGCGTCGAGACCGCCGGTGCCCTCCTGGAACTGGGTCACCGTAACGTTGACGCCCGCCGCGGCGAACAGCTTGTCCTGGTCGGCCAGGTAGATCGGGGAGTACGCCGGGTCGACGCCCACACCGAACGTGACGTTGGCGGACGGCGCGACGGCGGAGCTACCGGCCTTGTCGCCCGTCTGGTTCTCGGCGCATGCGGCCCCGGAGACCGTTATCAGCAGAGCCGCGGAGGCTACCCGCAACGTTCGCATCTTCATGGCTACCCCAGTCCTCGACGGCTCATATAGTGGTCCGTGTTTCTTAATATGGGACGGTACTGTGCTGTCGAGCGCAGCGTCAAGAGACTGCGGCCCGCTGACCAGCAGTTCGGTAGATCCAGATTCACAATCGAGGTTTCCCATGATCCTCAGCGCGGGCCCCGAAGCGCCCGGAGACCGCCCCTGGCCCGCCTCGCTGCGCCGCTGGCGGCAAACCGCCGACCCGCCCCCGCTCGGCGACCCGGCGGTCGTCCGCCATGCCGAACAGTCCCTGTGGCTGCACCGCGAACTACCCCCCGCCGGCACGGCCCGCACTACCGCCGCCGTCACCGCCGTGTACGACCAGGGCAGCGGTGCCCTGGTCCGCGTCGTCTCCCGGATCCGCGACGCGCGGGGCGGTCCGCTGGCCACCGCCACCGCGGGCTTCTTCGTCATCGGCGCCGGCGGCTTCGGCGGCGACCGGGCATCCGCTCCCGCCCGGCTGGCCCCCGCCGGACCGCCCGACCACGAGATACGCTCCCCGGTGCCAGCCGACCAGGCACTGCTCTACCGGCTCAGTGGCGATCGCACCCGCTACACAGCGACCCGACGGTCGCCGAACGCGCCGGCCTGCCCCGGCCGCTGCTGCACGGGCTCTGCACGTACGGCTACGCAGGGCGCGCCCTGCTGCACACGGTCGCCGGATCGGACCCGGCCCGGCTGCGTGGCATCGACGCGCGCTTCACCGCCCCCGTGTATCCCGGCGATACCCTGACAATCCGCATCTGGCGCCGCCGCTATGGCGCCGCCTTTCAGGCCGTGGACGGCACCGGTCGTGTCGTCCTCAACCGGGGCGCCGCCCGGGTGCTGCCACGGCCGACGGGCGCCTGAGATCGCATCCTTCCCCGCCGGCACAGGCGTCCGGGGGAGTGCCACCACCCCGGGCCGGCCGCCCAACGTCAACGGGCGGGCGTCGCGGATGTGCGTCTGCTCGGTCGGGATCAGCGGGTTGGGCAGGTTGCGCCAGCGTTCGGTCGGTGTCGAGTAGGTGCAGCACGCTGCGGTCGATCGAGGCGAATGGTGACGCGTCGGCCGGCGAGGCGGTAGTCGATGCGTGGTGCGCGCAGTAGGACGTCAAGGAGCGGATGTCGGAGTTGCTGGCCCGCCGGGTGATGGCGGCGCTGCGGGCCAAGGCAGAGAGGACGATGTTCGACCTGGAAAACGGCTTCTTCGTGCACTGACGGATATAGGGCCCTACAGCGAGGCGGTCCGGCTCGGGCCGGCGGCGGGCCTCCTGTGGTCAGCAAGGCGCGCCGTCACGCTGTTCAGGCGGCCATGTCGAAGCGGTCGGTGGCCGCTGCCGCAGAGAGCCATTATCATCATGCGTAGCGGTGGGCCTCGACGTGGTGGAGGACGAGGATCGCCTGCACGATCGCGGTGGCTCGGCGTGGGCAGCAACGCAGCTTGGCCAGGACCTTCCAGGTCTTGAGGGTGGCGATCGCTCGTCCCGCCGCGGGCGCGGATCTTGGCGTGGGCACGGTTGACCGCCTTCTGCCGGCGGGACAGCTTCGGCCGGAAGCGGCGCTGCTTGAACGGCGTCCGCACGCTGCCACGGGCGCCCTGATAACCCTTGTCGGCGAAGGTCATCACGTTCGCGTTGGTCAGCGCATCGATGATGCCGTGAGAGCGGGCGGCGGTCAGGTCGTGCGTCGAGCCCGGCAGGGCTGGTGACGCCCACACGAGCCGGCCAGCAGCGTCGGCGATGACCTCCACGTTCACGCCGTGCCGCTTGTGTTTACCGCAGTAGTACGGCTTCTGGTCGGCGACCCGGTCGATCGGGATCAGCGTGCCGTCCAGGATCGCGTACGCCAAGGCGCGGACGCGCTGCATCGCGGTGTCCAGGTCATCGGCGGACGCGCTGAGCAGGCTGATCGCTTCCTGAACGTAGCGCCAGGCGGTGGCCACGCCGACGGCGAAGCCGGCCGCGAGGCGGGTGTAGGTGTCGCCGTTGCGCAGGTAGGCCAGGGCGAGCAGAGCCTGCTGACCTGGTTCGAGACACCGCCACCGGGATCGGCGCTGCTGGCGGTGGGCGCGAATGCGGTCGGCGAGGTGGTTCAGGGTCCGGCTGGACAACGGGACCATGGCCGGGGAAGGACAGCATGGCGAGGCTCCCGGTCGGGGCTTCGGGTCTTGGTCGACAGCTGTCCTACCTGGAGCCTCGCACCCATCAGCCACCGGGACCCGCCACACCCGCCCGAGCTGCAAGATCAGCTTGGAAAAGGCTCAGAGAATGAAGATGCGCTATCGTGGCTTGCTCGCTCGAAAGAATGATCGGTAACCGCAATCGGGGGTGGTGGATGTTCCTTTCGTCTGATTATCTTGGATAAGGTTGGGTCGACTCATCTCCATATTGGCACTACTCTGATATTCGTCGGCGTGGGCTGAGGGCGTGTCCTGGCGCTTGCGTTGCTGTTATTGTTGCCGCCGATCGCATTCGGATATGCGTCTTAATGGATACGTCGAACCGGGTTGCGCGACGTGGTGGCGATCGTCGAAGCGCTGAGGTCTGGCGGGCGGAGATAGAGCGGTGTCCGTGCGGTCAACGCGATCAGGGCCCAATCGGCAGGTGCTGGCTCCCTGAGGCGGGGACATCACTGGGTCTTTGATGAATGTAGGTTGGTGTGGTTCGATGCAGCAGACTCCCCGGCCCGTCAGCCGCTGACGGACTGGGGCCAGATGAGACGAGTTGAGGACCTGTGATGGCATTGATGGCAACCTGGCAGCGGTGGTGGGGGGTGGCGGCGGTGGTCCTCGCAGTCGCCGGCTGCGGGCGGGTGGATTCGGGGGACCGCCCGGTTACACCCGATAATTCGGCGGAGATCTGTGTGGACGTCAGGGTGATTGACGAGCGGTACGTCTCCGGTGGTACGCCGGAGGGCCGCGCCTACTACGACGCGGTGGAGGCGGCGTACATCGGCGCTCCCGGTGCGGCTGACTTGGCCGAATTGCGTCGCCGCTATTTTGAGGCCTGGTCCGCGCAACTCCGTCCACTGGTCGAGCGGGTGAGCGACGAGCGACTCCGCACCGTTCTGAGCCACTACATCGACCTACTTCGCCAGCGGGCCTTGGGTGGCGCTGATAAGACGGGGAAGGATTTGATCAGTGTGCGAAAGGAACTGAATGAGGTCTGCCCCGCCGGTTAAACAGGCGGTCGCCTGTTTCTCCGACCGCTCCGGGTCCGAAACATTGTGGCGCCGGTGTGGTTGTCAACAGCTCCGTGACGTCTCCCCAAGTCCGCAAGGGCTGGATATTGACGTCGATGAGAGCTTCTCTGTACGTTGAGCGCGCCATGACGTTGGGATGATCACGGGGGCCCTCATGTTCGGTGTGCCTAGTGTCGCGTGTCTGAGTTCTTTTGACGGTTGGCTTTGGTGAGGATCTGGTCGGCGGTCTTGGTCCAGGCGAATGGTTGGCAGCGTTCGTTGTAGGCGTCGATGAAGGTGCGGATGGCGCCGATCAGGTCGGGGACGCTGGTGAAGGTGCTCCGGCGGATGGCTTGGCGGGTGATGATGCCGAAGAAGACCTCGACGAGGTTCATCCAGGATGCGCTGGTCGGGGTGAAGTGCAGGGTGATGCGGGGGTGTCTGGCGAGCCAGGCTTTGGCGTTCGGGTGGTGGTGGGTGGCGTAGTTGTCGCAGACGACGTGGAGTTTGACGCGGGGGTGGGCCTTGGCGACCTGTTTGAGGAAGGCCAGGAACTCGTTGTTGCGGTGTCGGGGGTAGCAGGCGTCGGTGGTGATCCGGCCGGTGGCGACCTCCAGGGCGGCGAACAGAGCAGTGGTGCCGTGGCGTTTGTAGTCGTGGGTGCGTCGTTCGGCCTGGTCGAAGCGTATGGGCAGCAACGGTGCGGTCCGGTCGAGGGCCTGGATCTGGGACTTCTCATCGACGCAGACGACGACGGCTTTGTCCGGGGGGTCGAGGTAGAGACCGACCACGTCGCGGATCTGGGCCTCTAGCTGCGGGTCGGTGGAGAACTTGAACGTCTCGACCCGGTGGGGCTGCAGACCCCAGCCCCGCCAGATCCGGGCGATCTCGGCGAAGCTGACCGGTGTGCCTGCCCTGGCCAGTTGGTCGGCCAGGGTTCGGGCCGACCAGTGCGTGATCCCCAGGTCCGCCGGTGGCGGGTTCAGCGTCACGCTCACCACGACGGCCTCGTCGATGACCGGCGGGCGGCCCGGACGTGGCAGATCCGCCAAGGCACCGAGCCCGCCGGCGGCGTATCGGGCCCTCCAGGCGATGACGGTCTGACGAGTCGTCCCGACCCGTCGCGCGACCTCCGCGTTGGGCAACCCTTCCGCCGCCATCAACACCATCCGCGCCCGCTGCAAATGCCCAGCCGGCGCGGTCGACGAGCGAGTCAACTCACGAAGACGGACACCATCACCCGGACGCAGAACCAACGGCGCAGCTACAGACACGCCTCATCCTCCCCCACCCCAACCGTAAAGCCATTTCAGACACGCGACACTAGTTGGGATCGGCGCGGCTGCCGGGGCCGGCGTGGGAACAGGCATTGGATGTGCAGCCGGAATTTGGGTGTTCGGTGCGGGATGTGTGTTTGGCATGCCGGTCGGTGCAGGGGTCGGAACTATTGTGGGCGCCGAGGTTGGGCTCTACAAGTACTATGAGAGCTATTTCGAGTCTCGGAAGCCGAAGCCGCTATGGGTGACGCCGCAGCGGGTGGAGGTGGCGCGCATCTGACGGTCCGGTTATTCGGAATCGGGAAAGTGGGTAGGGAAATGGCAGAGTACGGTTGGCCGTGCCTGGCGGGCGGTGAAAAGATTGTTTTTACGCAGAGGGCGTACTTCCCTTTTGGGAGGACCGTCCTGTCCGCTTTTGGTGTCCTGCTCATCCTGACTGACTCCCGGCTGCTCTTCGCCCCTCGCCGACTCCTGGGAATGCCTGGTCTTGGGGAATCGGTAGTGCGGGCCAAGGCGGTAAGCCTTCGGGACATCACTGCAGTGGATCCGGTTGCCAAAGGGGCGATTAACATCACCACGAGGTTTGGGGACGAGGTATTCGTTCGGATACTGCCCCCAACGGGGTCCACTTTCGTTTGGTCGCTACGGCGAGCAGAGCCGTATTGGGACGAAGCTGTGAGACGGATCCGAGAGGCCTGCGCGCAGGCCAGAGCCTGACAGCGCCGCAGGCGGAACGACAGGGCGGGACCCCTCGGGGGTCTCGCCAGGGCCCCGGCAAAGTTGTGACGGTGTCTGACTTGTGAGGCTTGGGGTAGAAGCGCCGCTGTTGGTGGCGGCAAGGCGGCGCATGACCGGCTCGGAAGATCATCAAGGTTCCTACGCCATGCTGATCGCCGAAGTGAGTCATGCCCGCACTGCCATCATCGCTGATCTCGTCGGTGTCCTGCGCACCGGCTCTGACCGTTGCCGAAACCGCCGGCGGGCTACTCGAAGCGCTGGCCGGTGTGCCTGATCCACGCGCCCGGCGCGGTGTCCGGCACCGGCTGGCGGTCGTGGTCACCGCAGCGGTGTGTGCCGTGGTCGCTGGCTACCGCTCGTACGCCGCGATCGGCGAGTGGGTCGCCGACGTTCCGGCAACGACGGCTCTCGCCCTGGGCATGACTCCCGAGCGGCGCCCCTCGGAGGCGATGATCCGTCGCCTGTTGCAGGCCATGGACCCGCAGCTACTGACCGGGGCGATCGGCGTCTGGCTTGCCGGCCGGGCCACCGCCACCACCTCGACATCCGGCCGGGTGATCGCCGTCGACGGCAATGCCCTGCACGGCTCCCGCACCACCGACACCGCCGCCCGGCACGTGATGACCGCCTGCGACCATGCCACCGGTGTGGTCCTGGCCAGCATCGACGTCGACGGCAAGACCAACGAGATCACCCGGTTCGCACCGCTGCTCGACCAGATCAGCGACCTGCGCGACACCGTGATCACCCCCGACGCGCTGCACTGCCAGCGTCAGCACGTCACCTACCTCGCGCAACACGGCGCGCACTGGATCCTGACCGTCAAAGGCCACCAGCCCAGCTTGCACAGCCAACTCGCCGGCCTGCCCAGGCAAGCAGTCCCGGACGCGACCCGCAACCGCAACCGCGACCGCGGGCACGGCCGCCGCGAAATCCGCAGCCTGAAAATCCTGACGATCTCCACCGGAATCGACGTCCCCCACGCCGCCCAAGCCATCCAGACCCGCCGCCGCAGACACCGCCTGGAGCAGCCGAAACGCTTCACCACCGAAACCGTTCACACCATCACCGACCTCCGCGTCCACCAGGCGAAACCGGCCCAACTGGCCGACTGGATCCGCGGGCACTGGTCGATCAAGAACAAGGTCCACTGGGGCCGCGATATCACCTACGACGAAGACCGCAGCCAGATCCGCACCGGCACCGGACCCGAGGTCATGGCCGCCCTCCGCAACGCCGCCATCGGCGCCCTACGCCTGACCGGGGTCACCAACATCACCGCCACCAACAGGCATCACGCCCGCGACAGCACCCGCCCACTGGCACTGCCCGGTATCACCTGACGACTTTGCCGGGGCCCTGACTTCGAATACCGCTACCTACCCGAATCTTGTTGAGATCACGTCACTGTAATATCAGCGGACATCAACTTACTTTTGAATGACCCTACAGCTATCCGATCCCTATTGCCGCCCGCGAAGATCTTGGTCGGGATATATGCTCGGCTCGATAAGTCTCTGCGGTCGATACCACGAGAAATATCCCGCTGGCGCCTATCTGATTGCGATAGCATTCGCAGGAGACCCAGCGCCACCTGGAATCCACAGTGGAACGGCCACAAACATGAAGTCCCATCGCCTATCGCGAGCACATTCCTCCGCGAGCGCCTTGAAGTGGAACAATTCGCCAAAGGGTATGCCAAGATTGCGCAACATCCGCACGTGAGCGGTGTCTTGGGGTGCTGGCATCGGCATCGCCTCGATTCCAGGGTTGTCCGCCGTTACCGCTGACCATCGCTGCTCATGGGCGAGCGTGGCGTGGTCACCAGTAATGCCAGGTGACTGAGGGTGGATGCCGCCCGGTCTGACGGACATGCGTTCCACGCGGTAGGAATCGTCGGCGTCGAGAAAGGTTTCCGTCCAGCCGGTGCGAAAACACACAATGTCGCCGGGTTGAATCTCTATCTCCTGCTCACGCAGGCATCTGATGGTATCGTCGACCGAAATCACGTAGTCCAGGGGCAGCGGTTCGGGGCCTCCTCCACTCACGATTCGGGCTATGTCGAGTAGCACGCCGCGGCCGACGATTCCAACCTGCGCAATCTTGTCGATGCCGCCCCGGTGGGCATGGCCAGTAGAACTCACATCGGCCCGGGTAACCCCGTTGTAGAAGACGCCGTCGACTCCCGGTTCGTCGAACCCGGCGTGAACGAACGCGTCCCACTGAGACGATCCTTGTGTGGCCATCACCACATGGTCGTCATTCGTGACGAGACCTTGCGGTATGACCGTGTTCACGCGGTGGGATACACGCTTGAAGCCGGGGGCATCGATCTTGAACACGGGCACTTGTTCCGGCCCGACGCTGGGCATATTGCTCGGGAGATTGAGCGGAAACCGTTCCCCGGTACGGACGGCGCCAGCGGCACGAGCCACGACGTCGGCGGTGAGGTAGTTCAGTGTCCCAATTTCGTCGTCATCGCCAAACGTGCCCCAGTTGGAAAGGGCGGGCGTTCTCTTCTCGCGGCTGCCATCTGTCATGTGTTGTACCGCCTTCCATCCATTGGGCTTATCTCCTGGCGGGCCGACATCGGGTGGCGGCCTTGAGTTCTTCCCGGTGGCTTGATCGATCATGCTGCTTATCGGGACCAGCGTTCCTCGAGCGCCGACGGATCGAGATCGCGGGCGGGCCGTGGGTGGTCCGTTGGCGTTCGGGCGAACCTCGGCGCGGGCGTCGGCTGGTCGACACCGCCGACGTCGACGAAGTTCCCGCGTGCCCGCTGGTGCGGGTGGTGGGGAGCCTCGGCGAAGCTGAGCACCGGCGTCACGCAGGCGTCGGTGTCGGCGAAGACTGTCTCCCAATGTGCGCGTGGGTGGCGCGCGAACTCCTGCGCCAGCCGGGCTCGTACGCGTGGCCAGTTGGCCCGGTCATTCTGCGCGGCTAGGTCGGCGGCGGTTAGCCCCAGCCCATCCAGCAGCGCGGCGTAGAACTGCGGCTCGATGGCTCCCACGGCCACGTACTCGCCGTCGGCACATTCATAGGTGTCGTAGAACGGTGCGCCGGAGTCGAGCAGGTTGGTTCCGCGCTCGTCCGACCAGCGGTTGGTGGCGCGCAGTCCCCAGATGGCGTTGGCGAGCACTCCGACGCCGTCAATCATCGCCGCGTCGATGACTTGGCCCCGACCGCTGCGGTCCCGTTCCCAGAGCGCGGCGAGGATGCCGACCAGCAGAAACATTGATCCGCCACCGAAGTCGCCGACCAGGTTCAGCGGCGGCACTGGCCGTTGGTCGGCGTGGCCGATTGCCCGCAGTACGCCGGTGAGCGCGACGTAGTTGATGTCGTGGCCGGCGCGTGGGGACAGCGGACCGTCCTGGCCCCAGCCCGTGATCCGCGCGTAGATGAGACGGGGGTTGTCGTCCAGGCATTTGTCCGGTCCGAGGCCAAGCCTCTCCATTACGCCAGGCCGGTGTCCCTCGATCAGCACATCGGCACGGGCGGCCAGCCGCGTAGCCAGTTCCCGGCCGGTCGCCGACTTCAGGTCGACTGCGAAGCTGTCCCGGCCACGTAGAAGATGGTTGGTGGCCACGGGTTCTGAGTCCTGGCCCGGTCGGCAGATCCGCACCACGTCGGCGCCCAGGTCGGCCAGCACCATGGCCGCATGCGGTCCGGGCGCCAGGCCGGCGAACTCCAAGATCCGCAGCCCACTCAGTGGTCCCGCCATTGACTCTTCCTCCGTACCGTTGAGCGTCATCCGTGGATTCCGAGGCAACCGTCCACAGTGGCCGAGTCAGCTTTGCTCAGGCCAGGGGTGCCGGGCCAGGCGAGCGTGCCGGGCCAGGCCAGGGGTGCCGAGCCAGGCCTGGCCTGATGGCGAGCCATGGCATCCGCTTCCGCGTCCCGGTGGAAGATACGTTGCGGGGACGACCTCGGCAAGGGCCGGTTTGCATGGCCCTTAATTCAAATATGTAACTGGATACGCGCTCGCCACCGGATTGGTGACGACGGATCCGGGGCGGTCGCTGTATGCGTCCCGGCAGCACCGACCCGATCCGTTGACGGCCGGGCCGCATGTGCAGAGCGTATTTGATTCACACACTTTGCGTGTTATGGGTATTTTAAGGTCTCCCGTCACGTTCAGTGGGAGATCATCGAGCCGATGCTGCCGTTCCCGAAGGGGATGGGCAAACCGGAGGCGCGTCCCCTATGCGGCCACACCCATCCGGCGCGGCTTCGCCGTGCGCCCTCGCCGGGTGGTTCAAGCAAATCCTGGCCTGGCTGACCGCCCGCCGCGGCCTCGCCCGCGAGCTACGAAACCCACCCCTTTCGCATCGGAAGTCATGATCCGCTGGGCAGCCGTCGGCGGCATCCTCCCCTGGGTCGCCCGAGGTTGCTACCCGCCAACAACGCCCCTGAGCTGGGGTTTTCGGACCCTTGCATTTTCCATGGACAGCAATGTAACGTGACCGCAACCCAAGGAGGGGCGATGCGCGAAGCGGTCATTGTTGACGCCGTCAGGACGCCGTTAGGCAAGGGCAAGCCGTCCGGAACGTTGTCGGGGTGGCACCCTGCCGACCTGCTCGCCCATGTCCTAGGGGCGATCGTCGAGCGGACCGGAGTGGACGCACGCACCATTGATGACGTCATCGTGGGCTGCGTGTCGCAGATTGGCGAACAGTCCTTCAACGTGGCCCGCAACGCGGTGTTGGCGGCCGGCTTCCCGGTCACCGTGCCCGCCACGACGGTCGACCGCCAATGTGGATCCTCCCAGCAGGCCGTCCACTTCGCCGCGCAGGGGATCATGGCCGGCGCCTATGACATTGTGATTGCCGCCGGTGTGGAGTCGATGTCCCGCGTGCCCATGTTCTCCTCGGCGGCGGGCAAGGATCCCAGTGGTCCGGGCGTAGCCCGGCGATTTGAGGAAGGGCTCGTTCCCCAGGGCATCTCGGCCGAACTCATAGCCGCACGCTGGGGCTTCGGCCGCGACGACCTCGACGAGTTCGCCGCTCGCTCACACCAGCGGGCGGCCGCCAGCTCCGATCGTGGCGACATTGTCCCCACCCGGATCCATCGGGGAGATGGCTCCACCGGTGACATTGTGGTGACCGACGAGGGCGTGCGGCCGCAGACGACCGCAGCGTCCATCGCCCACCTCGGTCCGGCCTTCCGCACCGACGAATACGCGCGCCGCTTCCCCGAGATCGGTTGGCACATCACCGCCGCCAACTCTTCCCAGATCTCCGACGGAGCAGCCGGCGTGCTCCTGGCGGAGCGCTCCGTCGCTGAACGCCTCGGCCTTCGCGTCCGAGCCGTGGTCCGCGCATTCTCAGTGGTCGGTGACGATCCACTCCTCATGCTGACCGGCGTCATTCCGGCGACCCGGAAGGCGCTCGCATCGGCTGGGCTGACGATCGATGATGTCGATGTATTTGAGGTGAATGAAGCATTCGCCCCGGTGGTCCTGGCGTGGCAGCGCGAGATGAAGGCTGACCCGGAACGCGTCAATGTGGCCGGGGGGGCAATCGCCAACGGCCATCCGCTCGGCGCCTCGGGCGCCAAGCTCCTGGGGAGCCTGGTCAACGAACTTGAACGGCGCGACGGCCGCTGGGGACTGCAGACGATATGCGAGGGCGGCGGCATGGCGAACGCGACCATCATCGAGCGCGTCCGGTGAGCGGCGCACCTCCGTCGTTCGACGTCTCGGGGCGTTCGGTCCTTGTCACGGGCGGCACAAAGGGGATCGGAGCGATGCTGGCGTCTGGCTTCATATCGGCCGGTGCGACGGTATTCATCTCGGCTCGTTCTGCCGAGGACTGCAAGTCAGTCGCCCACGACCTGGGACCCCGCGCGATCCCGCTTCCGGCTGATCTGTCGACCCCGGCCGGCGTCCGGTGCCTCGCCGAAAACCTTGCAGAGCACGTGGACTCGCTCGATGTGTTGATCAACAACGCCGGGACGACATGGGGTGCTGACCTGGAGCAATACCCCGACGACGGCTGGGACAAGGTGCTCACGCTCAACCTCAAGGCTCCGTTCCAGTTGGTGGTGGCCTGCCTTCCCGCGCTGCGCAGCGCGGTCGTGGCGCGGGGCACGGCCCGGGTCATCAACATCGGGTCCGTAGATGGCCTGTTCGTGCCGCGGTGGGAGTCGTATGCGTATTCGGCGTCCAAGGCCGGTCTGCACCACCTGACCCGTCACCTCGCCAAGCGGCTGGCACCCGAGAGAATCACCGTCAACGCGATTGCGCCGGGCATTTTCGAGTCCCGCATGACCAGCCGTGCATTTGTCCCAGGCGAGTTCCAAGAACTCCACGACGGCAACCCGCTTGGGCGCAACGGTCGGGCTGAGGATGTCGCCGGTGCCGCGATCTACCTCGCGTCGCCGGCGACGGACTGGGTCACGGGTGTGGTTCTGCCGATTGACGGAGGATGGGGAACGCTGCGATGAGTGGGAGCATCTACGAGTCCGAACATGAGCAGTACCGCGACGTCGTACGCCGGTTTGTAGCGACTCGGATCGTGCCGAACCGGGAACGGTGGGAGCGGGAGCACCGAGTGGGCCGGGAGTTGTTCGAGGAGGCCGGTCAGATCGGCGTGTTTGGGTTCGATGCGCCGCCCGAGTTCGGTGGCGCCGGTGTGAGCGACTGGCGGTACAACGCGATCCTCATCGAGTGTCTCGCCGAGGCAGACGTCCTGGCGGTCGGGCTCGGCCTGAGCATGCAGGCCGATATCGCCATGCCGTACCTGGTGGGCTCGGCCTCCAGCGAGCAGCAGGCGCGCTGGCTGCCCAACGCGGTCGCCGGCCATGCGATCGTCGCACTCGCCATGACTGAACCCGGGGCCGGCTCCGACGTCGGTTCGATCGCCACCACCGCGGTGCGCGAGGGCGACCACTACGTCGTCAACGGGTCGAAGACGTTCATCACCAACGGCACGAACGCCGACCTCGTCATCACGGCGGTCAGGACCGGACCCGGCAAGAACCTGAGTCTGCTCGTCATTCCCACCACCGCACCCGGATTCGCCAGGGGCGCGCCGTTGCGGAAGGTCGGCCAGCACGCCGCTGCCACGTGCGAGCTGTTCTTCAACGACGTACGGGTTCCCATAGCGGATCGGCTGGGTGCCGAGGGGGACGGCCTCGCCATCATCAAGCGGCACCTGACGCAGGAACGGCTGGCCGTCGCGGCCCATGCCGAGGCGCAGGCCCGGCGGGCCCTCCATCTCGCGATCGAACACGCGCGGAGCCGCGTCGCCTTCGGCGCCCCGATCGGCGCGCTCCAGAGCGTCCGCTTGACAATCGCGGAGATGAAGACGGAAGTCGACATCGCGCGTGTCTACCTCGACCGGCTGATCCTGCGCCACAACGTGAAGAAGCTCGATCATATCGATGCCGCGCAGGCCAAATGGTGGATCACGGAGATGTGCCAGCGGGTTGTTGACCGGGCTGTCCAGATCCATGGCGGATACGGCTACATGCTCGAATATCCGATCGCCAGAGCCTGGGCCGACAGCAGGGTGCAAACCATCTACGCAGGCGCCAACGAGGTACTCAAGGACACCATCGGAAGGTCACTCGGGCTGAAGGGGACACGGGGAGATGGCTGACCGCATCCGCGCGGAAATCCGCGGCGAGGTTCTTGTGCTCTGGCTCGACGCCGCCGACCGAACCGTCAACGTGGTCGACGAGGTGCTGCTCGCCGAGCTTGATGCGCAGCTACGCGGCCTGGCCGACCGTACGGAGCTGTCCGCCGCCGTGCTCGCCTCGGCCAAGCCGGGGTCGTTCGGGACCGGCGCTGACCTCGACTGGCTACCGCAGCTCGCGCGCCGGGAGGACGCGATCGTGGTCCTTGAAGGCATACACAGCACGATGCTGCGGATGACGGCGTCGCCGAAACCCATCGTGGCCGCCGTCGAGGGTCGGGCCTACGGCGGAGCGTTGGAACTGGCCCTGGGGGCGCGCGTCATCGTCTGCTCAGCGAGTGCCACGTTCGGCTTTCCGGAGGTCACGCTAGGCCTCATCCCGGGTGGGGGCGGCACACAGTTGCTGCGCCGCTTCGTGGGGACGGCCAAGGCACTCGACCTGCTCACGACCGGTCGCAGCCTTAGCGCCAGCGACGCCGCAGCCGCCGGGCTCGCCCGGCTGGTCGACGGCGATCCCGTCACTGCTGCCGTGACGATCGCCCATGAACTCGCCCGGCAGTCGCCCGAGAACACGGTGGCCGAGGAGGCCGACCTGACCGTGATCCGTGATCGCGAGTCCAGGGAGGTCGCCCCCACCGAGGCGAAGCGCGCCATTTTCGCCGCCGTCAGCGCAGGGGTGGCCGGCGGGATCGAGGCCGGACTTCGCGTCGAGCGGGAGCGGTTCGTCAAACTGTTGCGAGGGCCCGAGTTCGCGGCGGCCAGGCACCTGAAAGACATCGAATCGCGCATCCGCCGGGCGACCCGAGCATCCTCGCTGCCGCCGTTGTCAACGCTTGGCGTCATAGGCGCCGGCCAGATGGGTTCGGGCATCGCCGCGGTCGCGTCATCCCGCGGAATCGACGTCGTCATACGCGACGTCGACGACGAACGCCTCGCCGCGGCCCGGGAGCGGCGAAACGAGTTCGTCGCGCAAGGCTCGGGCCACGCCGGATCGTGGACGGCCACGACCGGATGGGACCGCCTTGCTGGCGTCGATGCGGTGATCGAGGCAGTCTTCGAGGTCCCGAAGCTCAAGCACGACGTGCTCACGGAAGTGGCTGCGGTAGTGCCATCCGACGCGGTGATCGCGACCAACACGTCGGCCATCAGCGTCGGCTCGCTGGCGCCATCGGTGCCGAACCCGTCGCGGTTCATGGGCATGCACTTCTTCAGCCCCGTCGAGCGGATGAGGCTCATCGAACTCGTGCCGCACGCCGGGACCACGCCGGCGACCGTGGAGGCGTCGGCTCGTCTCGGCGCCGCCATGGGCAAGGTTCCGATCGTTGTCGCGGACAGCCCCGGTTTCTACACCTCGCGGGTGTACGCGCGATGGCTCGTCGAGGGCGTGCGGCTCGTCATCGAGGGCATGGCGGTCGAGGCGGTCGACCACGCGGCGCGGCTCGCCGGGTTCCCGGCCGGCCCGCTCCAGGCTATCGATCAGGCAACGCTCCAGTTGGTGCTACAGGCCAGCATCGGCCACGTCGCCCGGCGGCTGTTCACCGACCGCCTCGACATCGACGCGGTCGAAGCCGTGCTGACCCGGCTGATCGAGCAGGGCGCCGGCGGCCGGGCAGCCTCGCTCGGCTTCTACCGCTACGAGGCCGGCCGCCGAGCGGGCGCGAACCCCGAACTGAGGGCCGGGCGCGGGCCGAGCGAATCGGCCGCCCGCTCGCGCCTGCTGTTGTCTTTCGTGTCCGAGGCGCTGCTGTGCTGGGACGAGGGCATCATCGAGCACCCCGACGACGGCGACATCGCGGCCGTGCTCGGCATCGGCTTCCCGGGCCCCCTGGGCGGGCCCTTTTATTGGGTCGACCAAGTTGGACCGGCGGCGGCGCGCGAGCGGGCGGCGGGGTTCGGGAAAGCATTTCCAATGGGTTCCGCCCTGGACCGGTTGGTCCAGGACAGAGGGTCGTTCGCGAACGAGTCTCGTCGGCCGACAAATTCAGGTTCCACGATGCGGGCCAGTGACTGACAATCACGACCAGGGGAAGGTAGGGAATACATGGACGTTGTGAGACTCGGCGGCGGAAGCGCAATGTGGGGCGACGCATACGAGCCGGCGCTTGACCTCGCGAAAAGCGGCGAGGTCGACTACATCGGGTTCGACATGCTCGGAGAGCTGGGCATGTCGATTATGCACAAGTTGCGGCTGCGTAATCCGCAGGCCGGCTATTCCACGGACATCATGCCTCGGTTCGAGTCGCTGATCCCGATCGCCCGCGAGAAGTCGATCAAGCTCGTCACCAACGGTGGCGGCGCGAACGCCGAAGGCGCGGGCCGTGCCGTCGTCGACCTGGCCCGACGCAACGGGTGGAACGGACTGAAGGTGGGCACGGTCGTGCAGCCCCACCTCATCGACGACCTCGACAAGATCACCGCAAGCGGGTGGGTGTTCGAGAATCTCGACACCGGGGAGCAGGGACTGGACCGTATCCGCGACCGGATTGTCGCCGCGGACCCTTACACCGGCTCCGAGGGCATCGTCGAGGCCCTCGGCCAGGGCGCCGACGTGGTGATCAGCGGGCGGACCTCCGACAACGCGCTCTGGCTGGGTCCACTCATGCACGAATTCGGATGGACATTCGACGACGGGCACCGCGACGACATCGCCGTCGGCATCATGACCGGGCACCTGATCGAGTGCGGCCCGCTTGTCACCGGCGGGCTGTCGACCCAGTGGCGCCTTGTGAAGGGCGACAAGTCCAACCTGGGCTACCCGATCGCCGACGTGACGCGCGACGGCAAGATCCGGATACGCAAGCTGCCGGGCACCGGCGGTGTCATCAACGAGTTCACGGTCAAAGAGCAGCTGCTCTACGAGGTCCACGACCCGGCGCGATACCTGATGCCCGATGGCGTTGCTGACCTGACCAACATCCGAGTACGAGAAGTGGCCGAGGACGAGGTCGAGGTGACCGGAGTTCACGGGCAGGCCCCGACCGACACGCTCAAGCTGATGATCGGATATCAGGACGGCTGGATCGGGGAGGGCATGATCCTCTGTCCGTGGCCGGATGCGCTGGCCCGGGCCGAGCACTGCATGGAGATGATCCGCGGCCGTGTCGCGCGTCTTGGTATCGAGCTCGACGAGCTGCGGTTCAGCTTCGTTGGTATCAACGAGCTCGGCGGTGCCTTGGTGCCGACGCCGACCGAGGAGCCCAGCGAGGTGGCCCTACGCATCGCGGCGCGGGCCCGCACCCGTGAGGCCGCCGATGCCGTCATCCGGGAGGTCACGCACCTGTGGATCATGGGCCCGGCCGGGATGGCCCTGCACACGCCGCCCCCCGCCCCGCGTCCAGTGATTTCGCTGTGGCCCACGCTGGTGCCCCGCGATGTCGTGTATCCCCACATCCGTACGACAGTGGAGGAGGTCCGCTAACCATGACCACGGTACCGCTCGGAGATCTGGCGTTCACGCGCTCTGGTGACAAGGGTGAGCGCAGCAACATCTGTGTCCTCGCGTTCGATGCGGCCGGGTTCGCCCGCATCGACGCTGTCCTCACTCCAAAGCTCGTCCTCGAGTTCTTTGCCGGCCTCGCGGATGGTCCCGTGACGATCTACCGGGTGCCAAACATGAACGCCTTCAACGTGGTCGTCGACGGAACGCTCGGCGGGGGTTCGACCCGCACCCTGTGGTGGGACGTCACTGGCAAGTCCATGGGTAACCACCTTATGCGCCTGCCAATCGAGGCCCCCGGTGACTGACTGGCCGGACGCGCAACGTTCTTGCGCCGGGACGCCACTGGAGGGGGTGCGCGTTCTGGAGTTCGCGCACCTCATCGCTGGGCCTGCAGCCGGGCTGGCGCTGGCGGACCTAGGCGCCGACGTGCTGAAGATCGAGCGTCCGGGAACAGGTGACGTAGCCCGAGGGCTCGGAGCCATGTATCGGGCATGGAACGGCGGTAAGAGGTCGCTGACCATCGACCTCCACGATGACCGCGAGCGGGCCGTGGTCGTTGACTTGGCGGCACAGGCGGATGTCGTGATTGAGTCGTTCCGGCCGGGTGTGATGGACCGACTCGGGCTGGGGTACGACGACATCCGTGCCGTGAACCCGGCCGTCATCTACATGTCGGTCTCGGGATTCGGGGAACATGAGCGCCTACGGGACCGGGCTGGCGTCGATGCCGTCATCCAGGCCGAGAGCGGCATTATGGCGCAGACCGGGGAGCCGGGCGGTAAGCCGATGCGCGCCGGGATACAGATGATCGACAGCACTACCGGGCTCGCCGCCGGGCAAGCCGTGCTGGCCGCCCTCTACGCCCGCACTCGGCACGGTCGTGGCGACCGCATCAGCCTCTCCCTGTTCGAGATCGCTGTCTACATGCAGTCGCATCAGTTCACCGAGCTCTCACTCACTGGTCGCGAACCCGAGCGCACCGGCAACAGCGTCACGTACGCGTACCCCGTCGGTCTCTTCGAGACCGCCGACGGTGCGGTCATGATCTCCTGTTACATGCCTGGGCACTGGGAACGGCTGTGCGAGATCCTTCACCTCGACATTGACCCGAGGTTCGCGAGCAACGCCGACCGCCTTGCGCTCCGCGACGAGCTGGAACCCCTGATCGAGACGGCGTTTCGGGCCCGCCCCACAGCCGAGGTTCTCGCGACGATGCTCGATGCGGGGCTCACCGCGGCGCGGGTCGCCTCGTACGCCGAGGTGGCCGGCGGCGAGGCAGCACGCCTCAACCAGACCTTCGTCGACGTCGGTGACCACAGCGTCGTTCGCCTGCCCTACCATTTCGCCGCCAACCCGACCATCACGCGCACGCCCGCCCCGCAGCTGGGTGCGGACAACGCTTCCGTCCTCCCGGATTTGTGATGGACACCATTCTCACCGCGGTTGTCTTCGGCATCGCTAACGGGAGTCTTCTTGCGCTCCTCACGTTCGGCCTAGTGCTGGTCTACCGAGCGACCGGACAGCTCAATCTCGCGCACGGCATGATCGGGACCATCGGCGCTTTGGTGGTCGTGGAATACGGCATCATCGATCTCCCGATGCCCGTGATCCTCCTCGTGATGTGTGGCGTGAGCGCGCTGCTCGCATTGGCGACCCAGCAGCTCGTGCTTCGTCCGATGCGCAATTCGCCGGTGTGGTCGGTCGTGGTCGCCACGCTCGCGGTCGCGCTCCTGCTGCGGACCGTCGCGAACATCGCCTGGGGCAACACGCCACGGCCCTTTCCCCCGATTTTCGGACGGAAAGTGTTCCTCATCGGATCGGTGCCCGTCTCGAGCCAACAGGCCGCGACCATCGTGGTGACCGTCGTTTTCCTGCTCGGTTTCGCCGCCTTCTACAAGTTCACCCGGCTCGGTACTGCGCTGCGCGCTATGGCGGCTAACCGCACCGGGGCTGACATCGCCGGTATTCCGACCGGCCGGCTCGAATCGCTTGTGTGGGTTATCGGCGGCGTCTTCGCCGGTCTGACTGCGTTTTTCGGATCCCCGATCACGTTCGTCACCCCGGGCATGCTCGAACCCTTACTCCTCCTCGCGTTGGCCGCGGCGGCCATTGGCGGCCTCACTTCACTGAGCGTGGCGGTCGCGGGTGCGCTCGTGGTTGGTGTGGCGAACGAGTTCGCGAGCCTGTACATCCCTTCCCAGTTCCGCGCGAGCGTGCCCGTGCTCGTCATCGGACTCGCCTTGCTGCTGCGGCCTCAGGGACTTACCGTGCGGCGCCAACGGGGGGCCGTATGAACATCCTATCTCGCTGGTCATCGGTCGCCCTGACGGTCGCTGCGGTCGTGGTGATCGCCATCCTCACGACCGTACTCCCAGGGTTCCGGCTCTCACTCGGAACTCAGTTGTTCGCCTATATTATTATCTGCCTCAGCGCCAACCTCCTGTTCGGCTATGCCGACGAGATCGTGCTCGCGCAGGCGGCGATCGTCGGGTTCGGATCCTACGGCTTCGCGGTGGCGGTCAACGCCGGCGCACCCCTGGTCATGGCCGCGCTGGTCGCGATCGCACTATCTTCTGTTGGCTCCGTCTTGCTCGCGTTCCCGGCGCTGCGCCTGCAGGGACTGTTCCTCGCCATTATCACGCTGGCGTTCCAGTTCGCATTCTCGGGAATCGCCGAGGGCTGGCGCGCTGTGACCGGCGGGCTGAACGGGATCGCGGTGAACAGCCTGTTCACCGCGCCAGTGCCCGGCATGGAAGCCGAAAGGTTCTGGTTCCTGGTCGCAGGTATACTGGCCGTCCTCCTCGTTCTGGCCCTGCGCAGACTCGTCCGCGGGCCTTTCGGCCGCGGCTTGGCGGCGCTGCGCGACGCTCCGGAAGCCGCCGCCGCATTGGGTATGCGGGCGCTGCACTGGAAGCTGGTGACCTTCGCCCTCGCGGGGGGCATCTCCGGTATCGGCGCCGTCCTACTCGTGGGCCGCACGGCGTACGTCAGTCCCGGAAGCTACACGGTCCAGCAGTCCATGCTCATTACGGTGGCGATCATCGTGGGCGGGGTCGCCTCGATCACGGGGTCCGTTCTCGCGGCGATTATTGTCGTGGGGCTGCCGGAGTTGCTATTCGCCCTGGGCGCCTCCGCCGAACTGACACCGGTGATCATCGCGTTGACCATCGTGGTGTGTCTGCGGTTCCTGCCGCGGGGCATCGTAAGCCTGCCAGGACTCGTCGGGCGGCGGCTACGACGTGCCCGCGCGAAAGAGGCGTCGTCGTGACTGAACTGCGCATCCAGGATCTACACGTCGGTTACGGCGGTGACGACATCGTCAACGGTGTCTCGCTCACCATCGCGGGCGGGGAGGTTCTCGTCGTCCTCGGTCACAACGCCGCCGGCAAGTCCACCCTCATGAAGGGCGTGGCGGGGCTCGCGACCTGCACGTCAGGGTCCGTTCAGATAGACGAGGTCGTTCTTGATCGTCTCCCCACCCCCGGGCGGGTGAGAGCCGGGCTGGGTTATGTCCCCGCCGACCGTGCGCTCTTCAACGGGCTTACCGTCCGGGAGCACCTCGTGATCGGTGCCTACACCCTTGGACGGCGCGAGGGACGTGCCCGCGTAGCCGCAGTCGAACAACGATTCGGCGGCGTATTGGGGCGCCTGCGGAACACGTCCATCCAGGGCCTGTCCGGCGGCCAGAAGCAGTTGGTTGCGATCGGGCGGGCGCTGGTGGCGTCGCCGCGGGTCCTGCTCCTCGACGAGCCCACAATCGGCCTGTCACCAGCAGTGGTCACCGAGGTCATGGCGACGATCGATGAGCTTCGCGCCGAGGGCCTCGCGCTTCTCGTCGTCGAACAGAACGTCGCCACGGCGCTTCGCCACGCCGATCGGGCCGTCGTTCTCACCCATGGCCGTATCACCCTCGAGGGCGACGCGGCCAAGCTCCTAGCGGACGACTCGATCGGAGCGCACCTCGTGGCCGACGGCGACCGTGTCGAGGCGACCCGCAACGACGACGAGGCGGAGGGAGAACCCCGATGAGTCAGCCCCTTCTTTCTGTCGACGATGCGGCGGTGCGGTTCGGCGCACACGAGGTGCTTCGCGGGGTCTCGTGTGAGGTCCGCGCGGGCGAGGTCGTAGCTCTCATCGGCCCCAACGGTGCCGGCAAGACGACCCTGTTCAACGCCATCTCGGGTTTCGTCCGACTTTCCCGCGGGTCGATCAGCCTCAACGGCAAGTCGCTCGCCGGCCTACGGCCCGGTCCGCTCTTCGCGGCCGGCGTCGCACGTACCTTCCAGGAAGGGAACCTGTTTGAGTCGATGACGGTCCAGGAGAACCTCTTTGGCGCGTCGGGCATCTCCCGACTTCGTGACGCCTTCGGCACCTTCTTCGCGACGCCGAGCGGGCGCCACCGGGAGGTGGCTGCCCGGGAGCGCGCACGGTCGCTGGCGGACGAGTTCAACGTGACCCGGCTGCTCGACAAGCAGGCATCGGACGTCTCCACCGGCAGCCGGCGGCTGGTCGGCCTCGGCCGTGCGCTCGCCGCCGATCCCGTGCTGCTGTTGCTCGACGAGCCGGCGGCCGGATTGTCGATCAACAACCGCGCGATGCTCTCGCGGATCGTGCGAGCCATCGCCGGGAACGGCAAACGCGGCATCCTACTTGTCGAACACGACCTTGACTTCGTGTCCGACAGCGCAGACCGGGTATACGTGCTGCATCTCGGCGAGATCGTCGCCGAGGGCACGCCGGCCGAGGTACGCCGTGATCCCGGCGTGCGTGCCGCTTATCTGGGCTCGTGAGAAGACTCAGCGGGGGCAAGACCCGTGTACCGCCGATGCAACGGCTGGGCCGATGAAAGGCAGGAGCGATGGGTACGACGAACCTCGCTGATTACCAGGACAAGTACGACATTGTCCACTTTGAACGCGAGGACGGCATCCTCACGATGAGGCTTCACTCCGGTGACGGGCCGTTCATGTGGACGATGCCTGATCACCTCAAGTTGCTGTCGGCCTTCGCGGACGTGGCCGGCGACGAGCAGAACGAGGTCGTCATCCTCACCGGCACGGGCGACGTGTTCAGCGGCCCGCGGCCGACGGCTCCGGAGTCGGGGGCACGGATACGGCCTGACTCAACGCCCCGCGAATGGGAGCGGCGCTACCGGGAAGCGACGCGCTTGGAGCTCAACCTGCTCGACATCGGGGTCCCGGTCATCTGCGCCGTCAACGGTCCGGCCGTGCGCCACGCCGAACTTGTGTTTCTCTGCGACATCGTATTGGCATCGGAGACTGCGGAGTTCCAGGACTCCGTCCATTTTCACGACCATATCGTGCCCGGTGATGGGTGCCACGTCGTCTACCAGGAAATAATGGGAATCCGGCGCGGGACCTACTTCCTCATGACGGGCGAGATAATTTCGGCTCACGCCGCTCACAATCTCGGAATAGTGAACGAGGTCCTTCCCCCTGACGCACTCATGTTGCGGGCGCTCGAACTCGCCCGGTACGTGCGTCAACGGCCGGTCCTGGTACGCCGGTTCACGAAGATCCTCCTGAGCGATAAGCTGCGGACTGCGATGCACCAACGGCTTGGACACGGACTCGCCCTCGAGTCTCTTGCCTACCTCGACGGTGCCGAGGCGGTGAGCTGACAGGTCCGCTGGCCCGCAGCAGGTACGCCGCTACCGCTCCCGGTTGTTCTGCTTCCTCCGCAGGCGCAATCAACACCAGGTGCGCTGGCCCTGCGAGCGGCGGCGGATACGACTCCCGCCGCCGACTCTCCTGCGCACAGGGCCGTTCCAAGATCTTGAACCTGTTGGTGAGGGTCTGGCGAGGTAGGTTGCGATCTGTTTCACGCGCGCGCCGTTTTCTGTCCAGAATGGAACGAAGCTCCGGCCAGCAAGGGTCTTCTCACAGATCACTTGCGGCCGGAGCTTCGTCGTGATCCAGATGTGCCATCTTGGCGGCCGATTCGGTGGCAGCCGAGCCGCTCCGCGGACGCACGACATCACCGGAGCGAACCGCTGGGCCTGCCGCTACATGAGCAGGCCGTTCGCCATCCGCGGCCTCACCTCATGGCCTTGGAACGGCCGTGCTCCTGCGCATGACGTGTCCGATCCGACCCAGGACCGGGCGCGGGCGGCTACGGCGGCCTTGGCCGACTCCTTCAGCTGCGGGAGTGTTGGAGAAGGGCGCTGCGCAGCGCTCGGAGTTCGCCGATCTGATCCGCGGTGAAGACGCTGTCGGTGAAGACGGTCGTGTTGAGTCGCTTGGTCGCGTCGAGAACCACGGCGCGGCCGGTCTCGGTGAGCTGGACGAGCTTCGATCGCCTGTCCGTCGGATGGGGTACCCGAGTGACGAAGCCCTGCTTCTCCAAGCGACCGACCACGATGCTTGTGGTCGTCTGGTGAACCTCGAGCTGCGCGCATATCGTCGTGAGCGGCAACGCTCCGCTCCGGCTGAAGTGCAGGAGAACGAGAACCTCGTAGCGGGAGAACGTTATGTCGAGGCCGCGCAGCTGATCGTCGATGCGCGCGAGCAGCAGGCGGTGCGTCCGGATTAGCGAGGTCACCACCGACATCCCTGGGGCGGCGTCACCCCAGCCATGCGCTACCCACTGGCTGTACGACGCCGCCACTGGATCGTCGAATGCTGGTCGCTGTGGATCTTCGTTGGACTCGATGGCGGGGCCTGCCTTGGTCATGAGATAAGGATATTCTGGGCTGTGTCAGGGATCTTTAACAGGTCGTCGTCGGCGTGCCTGGTCAGGCTGTGGTGGCAAGGTGATCAGCGGAGGGGGCTTCGGCTCGGGTGTCGAAGCGCTGCCGGTGGTACATCTCGATCTTCAGGGTGGGCGAAGAACGATTCGGCGGCGGCGTTGTCCCAGCACACGCCGGTACGAGGTTGGTGAGCCTTCGGGGGGTCTGCCAGCCGATGAGCATGCGGGCGGCCGGGTCGATCACGGCTGAACGTGGACCCCGCCGACAGCCGGCGGGGTCCACTGACGTGATCTCAACAAGATTCGGGTAGGTAGCGGTATTCGAAGTGGGTGAGGTGCAGGGCGGCGCGGACGATGTCGCCGACGCTTCGCGGGCTGGCGGTGCTGTGTCGTAGCGATCGCCATCGGCCGGTGAGGATGACGAAGCCGCGTTCTCCGAGGCACCGCATTGATCGAAGGGCACTGTTGTAGCTGCGGTCGTCGACCGCGAGGCGGCGACGGTCGGAGGGCTGCTTGTGCGGGGTGTGGATGCCCGGGCCAGCGCCGTCGTAGCCGGCATCCAGCCCTGCCCGTTATGGACGTTATGCGTGTGTCATCCCGGTCCACGCCGCAATCCTTGTGGAGATCACGTCACTGGTGTTCGAGCTGCTTGTCGATGTTATGGGATGTACGGCTTGACCGTGCTGAGGTCGACCTTGCTGGGATCGCCTACCGCGGTCATCTTACCGGCCTTGAACTGCACGATCTGGATGCCGCCATTGAACACGTGGTTGTCCGGCCCCACGGCCTGAGGTGTGAACATCGTTTCGGCGGGGTCAAGTTTGGCCGACTCCAGCGCAGCACGGAACGAGTCACGGGTGATCCCCCCGTTGATGCCGCGCAGGGCGGCGACGAGCGCCTGCGCCGCCGAGTACCCGTACTGCGTGTAGACGCCCTTGACAACCTTCGAGTCGCGATTGTCCAGGGTGTCCCGGAAGAGTTGCGCCTGCGGGGAGTCCGCGTTGGGCAGCTGGTAGGGCACGGCGCCGTACACGCCCTCGGCGAGTCCGCCTGCGAGGGTGATAGTCGACGGGTCGGTTGCGCCGGGTCCGGTGTACCAGGTCGGGTGGTAGTCGCGCGCGTCGGCGGCCTGCAGCGCCGCCGTGAGCTCGGTCGGCGAGCCGTAGACGGCGACAGCCTCCGCTTTGGCGTTGCGCAGCTTGGTGATCAGTCCAGAGAAGTCGGTCTGGCCACGGGGGAACTCGTCAGTCAGCACGACGGTGCCGCCGGCGGCCTTAACGCCCTGTTCGAAGCCATGGGCCCACGAGTATCCACCCAAGTCGTTGTATCCCGCGTATCCGACGTTGCGGATACCCAGGCTCTCGACGATGTGCTTGCCGGCGACCGCGCCCTGCACCTCGAGCGGTGTCTGCACCGTGAAGATGTTGGCATCAACCGGAACGACCGTGGACAGGAACCCCGCAGCCGCGGAAACCAGGGGGATCCGTTGCGATTTGAGGTAGGGAAGGATCGCGGAGTAGGTCGCCGCGCTGCTGATCGAGCCGACCGCGATGATCTGATCCTTCTCGACTGCTCGGCGGATGAGCGTGAGGGCGAGCGACGGGTCCGTCTGATCGTCGAGCTGCAGGATGTCGATCTTCCGGCCGCCGACCCCACCCGCTGCGTTGACCTTGTCGATGTAGGACAGGAAGCCGCCATTGATCTGCTCATTGAGCGCGATGAGGCCGGGCGGCGTACCCCCCGACATGGCCTGCGTGATCGCGACCTTGATGGGACCGGAATTCGAAGTTTCGGGTGATTGGGTACCGCACGCGGCGACGGCGGCCACCGCGGCGAGAGCCGCTACGGCCGAGAGGTGCCTGAACGGGGACGGTGCGTTCATGGGCGGGAGGGCTCCTTGTCTGCTTCGGCTCCAGCAAGCCGAGCCATCCCGTCAGCATAATCTCAACTGCAATGATGTCAATGCTTTCTCATTGCTGTAAATGCATCAGGCTGGCCAGGGCGTTCACCTTGATCGACAGCATCAACGGGACTGTATGGAGCTCGCCCGCCAGGGTCTTCGTAAGGTGGCGATATGACGGCTCAACGAAGTGATGGGGTCGGCGAGGTGATGTCAAGCCCCGGGTTTGGTGGAGAGTCCACAGGCTGCAGGTTGTCCAGAGGCCGGACCGGGCAGGCTTGCCGGGGCCGGCCTGTGGCGTGCGGGGTGGGCGGGTCGGTGTGGCCACTCTCCAGCCGCCGGCCGCGCCGGGTGGTGGTGGGGCGGCGAGGTCGGCAGGCACCGGCAGTCCGGGCCCGGACATGCAAGTGCTTGAATCCCTGCCGAGACGTGGATACCGTGGGCGACGGCAACGTCACCGGCGGATCGGGAACGGAATCGGGTGCAACGAGGCGACGACATCGGCCCGGACTCCGGCGCGGCGCACACGGTCATGCTCGGCTGGCACGGCCTGCTGATCGTCGGTTTCTTCGTCATCCTTGGCCGGCAATCGGGGCTCAGGGGGCCGTCGTACGGCAACTCACCCCAGGAAGACATGCTGATCCTCGGCGTCGGCATTGCGCCGGTGGGGATCGGCACCCTGCTGGCCGGGCTGGTCCTGCTCCGGTGGCTCCTGGCGTGGGGCCGGATCGGCTCGATGTTCCTGCTCGGCACCGCCGCCGCGTCACCGACGTTCCTGCTCGTGGCGGTGGCCGCGGGCATGCATCTGCGGTGAGGACCACTCCCGCCCCCGGAGCGAGCACCACCCCGCCCGCGCTGATCGTGACGCCGTCCCAGGTGATGCCCCCGGCGGCAGTGGACAAGGGGTGTCAGCCCCCGAGCATCCGCAGGGCGGGGTGGTGTCGTCTCTCGGACAGCTACGGATTGACGGCTGCCGGTGCCGTGCCCGGATGATCCGCGCCCATCATCTACTCCTACCTCCCGCACTGCTCTTCACCGTCGCGCCCGCCGGCTGTAGCGACGGCGATGGGGTCATGACGACCGATGGACCTCGAGCGGAGCGGCCCCGGCGGCGGTCGTTCGCTCCTGGGCGAAGCCGCGGCTGCTCGCCGAGTATGAGCAGGCTGTCGCCGAAAGTGACTTCCGGCTCGGAACCCTCAAATCGGGCGGTCAGTCGGCGTTCCGCTCGGCGATTCCCGGGTCTGACCAGGCGGGTATCCGACACACCGTCCACAGCGAGACGGTCTTCATGGCGATCACCGCGAGGACGAACACCGTCGCGTAGACCGGTGTCGGGCCGAACGCGACCAGCAGCACCAGGCCCGCGGTGTTCGCGGCCTTGGCCGGAGGCGACCAGTTCCACCGGTAGACGCCTCGGTGAACGAGGTGGAAGTAGTTGATGCTGAGCAGGGGCCAGCGCAGGAAGCTCAGGCTGAGCGCGCAGTCCAGGATGTCGAACTGGATCAGGAAGAGTGCGAGCGGCACGGCCATGGTGGGCCTCAACTGCACCAACGCGGCGATGACAACCGTGCTGGAGGTCCGATCGGCGAGGATGTCGAACACCGCGCCTCGCCGTGTCTCCTGACGCAGCCGGCGGGCCGCCTCGCCGTCGAGGATGTCGCCGATCCAGTACGTGGCGATCGAGGCCAGCGTGAACATGGCGCTGCCGGTCAGAATCGCCGGGATCGCCAGGGCAACGCAACCGACGAGCCGAATGGTGGTGATGACATTCGGAACGTTGCACACCGGCCCGTCCGGGCCGAAGGCCCAACCGTGTACGGGAGCGGTCTGTGGGGCGTGAAGCGCAGTCATGCGATCACCTTCAGACAGTCAGTCTTGGTACCTACGGAAATGGTGTCAACCAGGCAATCCGACGTGTGCCAGCTGGGGGAGCAGGCTCACGGTGATGAAGCGTGCTGTCCGGCCCATGAAGCAGGCCACGGCGAAGGTCGTCACCGGAATCCGGGTCGGCGCCACGACGAACACGGTCAACAGCAGTGGTGGGAATCCCAGCGCCGCGCTGAGGAGCACGATCGGCATCGCCAGCAGCGGCCGGTCCAGCCCGGCGAGCAGACGGCGATTCCCGCGCTCGATAGCCGCGACTGTCATCCGCCACCCACGTCGGCCCGGCCCGCCCTCGGGCGTCGACGCAGCGGCGCCCGGAGTCGGCTTACGGCGGTGGCGGTCCAGCCATCGACGTATCTGTTCGGAACGCAGGGCCCCGCGCAGGGCCAGCAGCATCAGCACCTTCCCGAGCGTCTGCCCCGAACCAGCGGCAAGGCCGAGCAGCAGCGGACCCTGGTCGGTCGTGGCGGCCGCGCCGAGCAGCGCACCCTCCACAGGAAGCGCCGGGATGAAGGCGGACGCCAGGGCGGCGAGGAAGACCCCGGCAAAGGTGCTTAGCACCGACGATCTCGTGAAGATGCCCGAGCCGTCGGCCGGGGAGGTCGCTGGCGTCGAGCAAAGAACGTCATGTGGGCATGATGCCGGGTGGGGGCCGAGCGCGTCGCCCGATGGCGCGGAAACGCGGCGGGTCGCAGAGGTCGGCTCAGGGACACGACGGGCCGCGGCTCCCAGCCTCCGTCACGTCAACCTACGCAAGCCGAACCAGGGCCGAACGCTACGAAGGCGCGGCACGGGAGCGGCTAGGCCGGCTACCTCGCCGAGAAGCGAGCGGCGCGGCAGCGCTGGGAGCAGGCGTACGCCGAGTGGACCGCCGAGATCGGGCACTGGACCGAGTGGGGCGCCATGACGGCGTACCGGGTGGCGCCCGGCCGGGCGATCAAGGACCACAACAAGTGCAAGTACCGGCGTGGCCACCATGACCGACAGTTGTCAGGACGGTTCCGCCGCTGCCGGGAGGTGGAGTTCTACCCTGGCCGGCAGGTCGCCGCCGAGTAGGGCGCGTACGCCGTCGAGATACGCGGGGGCGCTGGTGTCGGCGATCAGCAGGTTCTGCAGGAGGAAGCCTTGGCCCAGTGCGAGCATGGCGGCACCGACCTGGTCGGGTACGGCGTCGGCGGGCAGATTTCCGGCGGCTTGCCAGCGGCGGGCCACCTCGGCGCAGTGTCCGCGTAGTCGCTGGTAGACGCTGCCGGTCCGCTCGGCGATCTCCGGGTTGCGCAGGGCTTCGCCCCAGACCTGCACGGCGATTCGGGTGGTGTCCACGCCCTCGATGGCGTTCCGCGCGAGCTTGGTGATGGCACCCTCGACCAGAGCGGTCACTGTTTCGGCCGGCGAGGGGGTTGCCCCGTCCGCGAGGAGGCGTTCGAAGACTTCCTCTGCCGTGGTCAGGGCGGTCTCGGCCACCGCGCCGATGATCTCTTCCTTGCTCCGGAAGTACCGGTAGACGGCACCGGCCGACATGCCGGATTCGGCGATGAGGTCGGCCATCGAGGTGTTGTGGAACCCATCCTCGGCGAAACGTCTCGCGGCGGCGGAGACGATCTCGGCGCGCCTGCTGGCGCGGTACTCCTCGGTGATGCGGGGCATGGGGTCCACGGTAAAAGCGAATGTTCGTTCTTGACAAGCTCCCGCCTCGCTTCGTACTGTCAAAGCGAACGTTCATTCTCTTTCGGGAGTCATCATGGCCACGAACACCCCGGCCCCTGCCGACGAAGCGCAGGCGCCCTCCCCTTGGACGCAGGTGGCCGTCTCGGTGGCCCTGCTGACGGTGATCATCAGCACTCTGCTCACCGCTTTCGCCTGGCCGGCCGTGCGGACGACGGTCCAGGACGTGCCGATCGCCGTGGCCGGTCCGGCCGCTGCGGCCGACCGGGTCGTCGCGGCGCTGGAACAGCGCCAGCCCGGAGCTTTCGACATCACCCGGGTGGCGGACACCGCCGCGGCAGAGGCCGCTGTGCGCGACCGTGCGGCGTACGGCGCGATCGATGTGAGCGGCAGCGCCCCGCAGGTGATCGTCGCCTCCGCCGCCAGCTCGACCATCGCGCAGGCGCTGCAGAGCGCGGGTGCGACCCTGGCGCAGGCGACCAGCGGCGCGCCGGCCGCGGGAGTGACGGTGCGTGACGTCGCCCCGCTGCCCGCCGACGACCCCCGGGGCGTGGGCCTGAGCGCCGGTGCGTTGCCGCTGGTCATGGGTGGCCTGCTCGCGGCGCTGCTGTTGACCACCCGGCTGCGTGGTACCTCCCGCCGGTTGGCCGGAGCGTTGGGCTTTGCCGTGACAGGTGGGCTCGCGATGGCGGCGATCCTGCAGTTCTGGTTCGGCTCGTTGTCCGGCAGCTACCTGGCCAATGCGGGGGTGGTGGCGTTGTCGATCGCGGCGACCTCGCTGACCGTCCTCGGTCTGGAGTCGTTCCTCGGCTACCCGGGCTTCGCCATCGGTGGGGTGCTCATGATGTTGATCGGCAACCCCCTGTCCGCCAACGGAAACGCGCCGCAGATGCTGCCCGGCTGGTCCGGTGAGCTCGGCCAGTTGCTGCCGCCCGGGGCAGCCGGCACCCTGTTGCGCTCCACCGCCTTCTTCGACGGCAACGGCGCCGCGAAGCCGGTGACCGTCCTGGCCGTCTGGTTGGTGGCCGGGCTTCTGCTGTGCGTCGTCGCTGCGCGGCGAGTCGCCCGGAGACCCGCGCCGGCTGGCACCGCTGCCGAGACCCCGGCCACCGGCACGGCATCCCCTGTCGCCTCGCACGGCTGATCGGTGGTTCGTCTCCGGGTCGCACCCGCCAGGTGCGGCCCGGAGACGTCGTGTGGAACGAGTCGGGATCGCGGTCAGGTCGGTGATTCCCGGGGCGCGTCGTCGGGGCTACCGGTGATCGGACCGCGTTTCTGGTACGAGGCGGCGGATCGCGTCCCTGACCTTTTGGGCATCGACCGGCTGCGTGGAGGGCGTCGCGTGCGGCTAGGCCGGTGCTGGCGGCGGGGCGGTCAGGTATCGCTGGACAGTGGGGGCGCACCAGGCGACGAGTGCGTCGCGGTCCATGTCGGCGACGGGGCTGGCGTGGACCACGTACCGGGCGATGGCAACCCCGAGCAGGTGGGCGCCGGCGAGGGCGGCGCGCGTGTGACCGTCTGTGTCGTCGAGGTGGGGCGAGATGTCGGCGAGGAAGCGTGCGCCGAGGATCGCCTGGAGGCGGTCGGCGGCGCGGTCGGAGGCGATGGCGGAGCGAACGATCGCCAGTAGGGCGCCGGAGCTCGCCGGATCCTCCCACAGGCTCAGGTATGCCTCGACGAGGCGTGCGCCGTAATGGTCCGGGTCGCCGGTAAAAACCTGTCCCATGCGGTGGGCGATCTCCTGCGGGATCTGCAGGGCGGCGTCGAACAGGTCGTCCTTGCTGCCGTAGAAGTGCCGGATCAGGCCGGTGTCGACGCCGGCGGCCGCGGCGATGACCCGCAGTGACGCACCGTCGTAGCCCTTGCCGGCGAACTGCTCGCGCGCCGCGGCGAGGATCGCGGCGCGGGTGCCGCTGTCGCCCGTCCGTCGGCCCGCCGACCGGCGGTTTTCCAGTTCCACGGCTTAGGACAGTAGCAAGGTCGTAGCCTCTCTCATCATGCGTTGACTTCTACGCCCGTGGAATTTATGGTTAGCCTGAACTCCTCACACGTGGAATTCCTGCCACGGCTGCTCGGGAAGGGCACAAGTCATGAAATCCTCGCAGTCCGCGTCCGGCGGCGACGTGGTCATCCAGGTGGAAGGCCTGGTCAAGTCGTTCGGAGCGTTCCGCGCGCTGGACGGCCTGGACCTGCATGTCGCCCGCGGCGAGGTGCACGGCTTCCTCGGCCCGAACGGCTCCGGCAAGTCCACCACGATCCGGGTGCTGCTCGGCCTGCTCAAGGCCAACGCCGGGCAGGTGCGGGTGCTGGGCGGTGACCCGTGGCGTGACGTGGTGAGCCTGCACCGGCGCCTGGCCTACGTGCCCGGCGACGTCACCCTGTGGCCCGGCATGACCGGCGGCGAGGCGATCGACCTGCTCGGCAAGCTGCGCGGCGGCCTGCACGAGGCCCGCCGCAAGGAGCTGATCGAGCGATTCGAGCTGGACCCGACCAAACGCGGCCGGCAGTACTCCAAGGGCAACCGGCAGAAAGTCGCCCTGGTCGCCGCGCTTGCCTCGGACGTCGACCTGCTGATTCTGGACGAGCCCACCTCGGGCCTGGACCCGCTGATGGAGGCGATCTTCCAGGAGGAGATCGTCAAGGAGAAGGTCAAGGGTCGCAGCGTGCTGCTCTCCAGCCACATCCTCAGCGAGGCGGAGGCGCTGGCCGACCGGATCAGCATCATCCGTGCCGGGAAGGTCGTCGAGACCGGCACCCTCGACGAACTGCGTCAGCGCACTCGCACCACCATCCAAGCCGTCTTCACCGACCCGCAGGCGACACTGGACGGGCTGCACGTCATCCACGACGCCCAGCTGCGCGACGGCCGGTTCACCGGCACCGTCGACGCCGAGCAGCTCAGTGCCGCGATGGCCGAACTGAGCCGGTACCCGCTCACCTCGCTGACCGTCGCGCCGCCCTCGCTTGAGGAGCTGTTCCTGCGCCAGTACGGCACGGACACGCAGGTGGAGTCGGCACGCTGGACCGAGGGCGGCGCGGCATGAGACAGACCCTGACCGGAGCACGGCCGCTGCTGCGCGCCGCGTTGACGCAAGATGCCCGCAACATCGGCCCGTGGGTCATGCTGATCACCGCGTTGTCGGCGTCGTCGGTGCTCGCCTACGAGTGGGTCTTCCCCGATGCGCAGAGCCGGACCGAGCTGGCGGCGACGCTCGGTTCGAACCCGGCGCTGAGCCTGATCTTCGGCCCGGCCCGGGACCTGCTCACCGCCGACGGCTTCAACGCCTGGCGGGCCGGCGCCCTCGGCACCTTCTTCGCCGCGCTGATGGCGATCTTCATCGTGGTCCGCAACAGCCGCGCGGACGAGGACTCCGGCCAGGCCGAGCTGCTGGCCTCCGGGGTGATGGGCCGGCAGACCCGGCTGGCCGTCGCCCTACTCATGGCGGTGCTCGCCTCGATCGTGCTCGGCGTCTTCTCCTGGGTGGTCACCGTCGCCTTGGGCGGCGGGGCACTGAACACCCTCGCCCTCTCCGCCTCGTTCACGGCCTCGGGGCTGATGTTCGCCGGTGTGGCCGGTATCGCGGCGCAGATCGGGTCGGACGCGCGGGCCGCGAACAGCATCGCGGTGGCGACCCTGGGCATCGCGTTCGTCGTGCGCGGCTACATCGACGCCAGCGAGGCGTCGTCCTGGTTCGTGTGGCTGACGCCACTGGGCTGGCTGGAGGAGGTTCGTCCCGCGAGCGGGAACAATGCCTGGCCACTGCTGCTGGCGCTCGGTTTCGCGGTGGCGCTGGCCGCGGTGGCGCTGGCGTTGCACGCCCGCCGGGACTTCGGGTTCGGCATGATCGCGCCCCGGCGGGGCCCGGCCCGTGGGGGCATGGTCGCCTCGGTGTGGGGACTCGCGTTGCGGATCAACCGAGGTTCGCTGATCTCCTGGCTGGTGGCGTTCGCCGGCCTGGGTGCGGTGTTCGGGTTCCTGGCCACCTCGGTCGGTGGCGTCTTCGCCGATAACCCTGCCATGGGCGGACTCGTCGCGGCCGGGGCCACCACCGAGGCCGGGCTGATCTTCTCGTTCCTGGTCACCATCATGCAGCTGGTCGGCATCATCGCCGCGGTCTTCGGCGTGCAGATCGTCATGCGCATCTACACGGAAGAGCTCGACCACCGGGTCGAGCCGGTGCTCGCCGGCTCGCTGAGCCGGGCGAAGTACCTGGCCAGTAACACGGTCGTCGCCTTCGGAGCGCCCGCGGTGGCGCTTCTCATCAGCGGCACCGTCATCGGCCTGATCGCCGCCGCCGCCGAACCAGGCATCTCCGCCGGAGATGTCATCCTGCAGGCGCTGGCGACCATTCCGGCGGTGTGGACCCTGGTGGCACTGGCTCTGGCAGCGGTCGGCGCCAACCCGCGGGTGAGGCTGGCCGGCTGGCTCGGCGTAGTGGCCACCTTCGTCCTGACCCTGCTCGGACCGCTGTTCAAACTCTGGGACTGGATCCTGGGGATCAGCCCGCTGTGGCACGTCCCCAACATCACCGCCACCAGCCCGGACTGGACCGGCCTCGGCTGGGTCAGCGGCGTGGCCGTCCTGCTGACCGTGGTCGCCTTCGCCGGTTTCCGCCGCCGCGACGTCCTCTGAGCACCGGAGGAACACCGGTCGTGGCATGACGCAGCGGACGCCGTCCGGGCTCTCCGGGCACCCGGGTGGCGATCTTGGCCGCCATCCGGGAGGTGTTCGCCGACACGGGCTACCACGGCGTCTCCATCCGCATAGTGGTCGCGGTGGCGAGACGGTGCGCAGTGCTGAACTCCGAGCTGTCGCCGGTCCACTCGCGCCAGCCGGCTTTCGCGGGGACTACCCATGTGGGTTATGGCCTCTGACAGCCGCCGTGGGCGAATCTGATCGGGCTTGAAGATCCGCGCCCGTGAGTTCCGTCGGTCCGGCAGCTGGAAGAAGGGCTGGATACGCCATGCGACAGCTTCAGGTGGCACTGATCGGTGCGGGACTGATAGCCCGTCTGCACCTGGGCGCGTGGCTCGACGCCGGAGTGGCCGTCCGGGTCTACTCCGATGACGGCCGCGCCGCCGACGTGGCGCGCGAGTTCGGTGCGGAGGCTGTCGGTTCCCTGGCCGAGGCGCTGGCCGGTGCGGATGCGGTGGACATCTGCACCCCGACGGGCAGCCACCACGAGATCGCCCTGGCCGCCATCGCCCAAGGGGTGGGTGTGGTGTGCGAGAAGCCGTTGGCGGCCAGCACCGCGGAGGCCGAGGAGATCGTCGCCGCGGCGGAGCGGGCCGGGGTGCGGCTCTATCCCGCCCACGACGTGCGCTTCGCCCCGGCGTTCACCCGGCTCCACGAGCTGGTGACGGCCGGCCGGTTGGGCGCGGGCTCGGTCGCCCGGTTCCTCGTCTCCGCGTATCACCCGCGGCCCTGGACCGGAAACGCGTCCGCGCGATCGGGCGGGATCCTCACCGACCAGATGCTGCACGGCGTCGACCTGGCCTACTGGATCTTCGGGGACGTCGTGCGGGTGCACGCCTACTACCAGGGTGAGCTCGCCACCCCGGCCCCGGCGGGGGCCGTCGCGGCCGGCACCGTTGTCCTCACCCACGCCACTGGCGCGCTCAGCCAGGTAGTGGCCCGGTGGACGGCTACGCCGAGACCGCCGGTGCGGGTGGCATTCCATGTCTCGGGTACCGGTGGGACTGTGCGCTACGACTCCGAGTGGCCCCAGGAGGTCCGGGTCGTCGATGGTGAGGCCGAGAACTTCGGCTACTTCGGGGAATCGCCGTTCGTCTCCGAGATGCGCGAGTTCGCCCAGGCCTTCGCGGGCGGGCCCGAGCCGCGACTGGGGGCCCGGGACGCGCTGGCCGCAGTCCGCATCACCCAGGCCGCGGCGGAGTCCGCCTGGACGGGCCGCGCCGTGGAACTGCCTATCAAGGAGGTCGCATGAAGGTCGCCGTACTGTCGTTCGCGCACGAGCGCGCCGAGACCTACGTCCGGCTGCTGCGCGACATGCCCGGCGTCGATCTGGTCACCGCGGATCCCGACGGCCCACCGGGTGATCCGGCTCGCGGCCGGGCAATGGCCGAGCGGCTCGGCGTGTCGTACCTGGACAGCTGGGACGAGGTGTTCGCTTCCCGCCCCGACGCCGTCGTGATCACCAGCGAGGTCGACCGCCATCTCGAACTCGTCGAGCTCGCGGGCGAGGCAGAGGCGCAGGTGCTGTGCGAATACCCGTTCGCCACCAGCGTGGCGGACGCGAAGGCCATGATGGACGCCTGCGACATCGGGGGCGTCCGGCTCACGCTCGCCTCCCCGGCCTGCTTCAGCGAGGCGTTCGCCGCCGTGCGTCGAGGAATCGCCGAAGGCGTCGTCGGCACGCTGACTACCATCCATGGGTCGTACAACACCCTGCCGGCGAGTCGGACGGACGCGGATGGCGGAGCACTGTGCGCCAACGCGGCGTACCTGCTCGACCTGGTGGACGCGGTGCTCGACGGAGAGCCCGCGGAGCAGGTCTACGCGCAGACGAACGGGGTGCTCAGCGCAGAGCCGGGTGTCGAGAGCGCAGCGGTACTCACCGTGCGGTACCCGAGCGGGGTAGTCGTGGCGATTGATTGCAGCTGGAGCTTGTCCCCGACAGGCGGACCGGTCATGACCTTCGTCGGTGACCGGGCCAGCGTGGAGTACGACGCCTGTCCGCGCCTGCTCGGTGGATTCGACGCCGCCACCGACGGTGAACGGTCGGAACCGGGCGGCGTCGACCTGTACTCGGTGATGCTCAGGGACTTCATTGCCGCGTTCGACAGCGGGAAGGGAAACGGCCCGGACGGCCCTGCCGGACTGCGTACCACGCGGGTCATCCGGGCGGCGTACGAGTCGGCGCGTACCGGCCAGCCCGTTGATGTCGGACGGTGATGCCGGCTGAGCCCGGCCCTACCAGCCTGAGGGATGTCCGGAAGTCGTGGCTCGCCTAGTCTGAATTTAGGAATACTCGACTGCATCGTCGCAGGCGAATTGCAAATCTGCTGATCGTATCTCTTGCATGCAGAGCCGATTGTTTCGAAGTGGTCACGTCACGCCCGTTTGTCGGGCGGAACGACCCGGCGAGAGTTGGAAATCATGATGAGCGTGACATCAGTGAAAATCATGTTGAGCGGTGGACCTGTCGAGCTGGCGGCGGTCGACCGCACCGTACCGGTGGCGGATTTGGGGCAAACGCTCAAGATTCGCCACGGGGCCGGCTATGAACATTTCGTCCGCGACGGAGAATCTCAGACGATTGACGGATGTGAGGTAGCGGTCTTTCGCTGGCTGTATCGCACGAAGGTCGCAGAGTGACGCTTTCCGCCCGTCCGCCCGTCGTATCGAGTGAGAAGGATTTCATGACCGACGCCATTTCCTTCGAGGTGCCGTGGGCGCGGATCGACAAGTTCGATCCTCCTGCGGTGTTCGCTTCGCTGCGCGAGGAACGCCCCCTCGCGAAAATGGTGTTTCCGGACGGGCACGTCGGCTGGATCGTCTCCAGCTATGACCTGGTACGCGAGGTCCTCAGTGACCTGCGGTTCAGCCACAGCTGCGAGGTCGGCCACTTCCCGGTGACTCACCAGGGGCAGGTGATACCGACCCATCCCAAGATTCCCGGGATGTTCATCCACATGGACCCGCCCGACCACACCCGGTACCGCCGTCTGCTGACGGGTGAGTTCACCGTCGCGCGGACGAGCCGGCTGACAGCGCGCGTCGAGGCCCTGGCCGCCGAGCAGGTCGACGTCATGCGTGAACACGGGGCCCCCGCGGATCTGGTGGTGAACTTCGCCAGACCGCTCGTCCTGCGGGTGTTGGCCGAGATGGTCGGCCTGCCCTACGACGAGCGCGACCGGTACGCGCACGCACCGGCCCTCTTCCACGACCAGGACGCGGACCCGGCGGAGACCGCAGCCGCCTACGAGCAGGTAGGCGCCTTCTTCGACGAGGTCATCGAGAGGAAACGGAAGCAGCCCGAGGACGACCTCCTCAGCCGACTCGTCGCCGACGGGCAGTTGACCACCGAAGAGCTGCGCAACCTCGTCACCCTTCTGCTCTTCGCCGGCTACGAGACCACGGAGAGCGCGCTGGCCGTCGGTGTCTTCGCGCTGCTGCACCACACGGACCAACTGGCGGCGGTCCGCGCGGACCCGACGAAACTCAACGCCACGGTCGAGGAGCTCCTTCGCTACCTCACCATCAACCAGTACGAGACGTACCGCACCGCGTTGGAGGACGTCGAACTGCACGGTGAGGTGATCAAGAAGGGGGACAGCGTCTCGGTGTCGCTGCCCGCGGCCAACCGTGACCCGGCCAGGTTCGGGTGCCCCGAGAAGCTGGACGTCGATCGTGACACCTCGGGTCACGTGGCGTTCGGCTTCGGTATCCACCAGTGCCTCGGCCAGAACCTGGCGCGCATCGAGCTACGGGTCGCTCTGTCGGCTCTGCTCCAGGCGTTCCCCGACCTCCGGTTGGCGGTCGCGGCCGACGACGTACCGCTGCGCCTGCGGGGTTCCGTCTTCGGGGTGAAGAACCTGCCCGTCTCCTGGTGAGCGTTCCTTCCACCGAGTCTTCGAAAGGATCCGCGGCATGGTGCGTACCGACCTCATCAAGCCGTTGCCCGTCGTACTCCGGGAGAACGCGGCCCGCTTCCCCGACAAGGTGGCCTTCGAGGACGACCGGCGGGCGGTCACCTACGGGGACCTCGAAGCGCGAACGCGCAGGCTGGCCGGGCACCTGGCGAGCCTCGGCATCCGGCCCGGGGACCGGGTGGCCATCTGCCTGCGCAACACGGTCTCCGCGGTGGAGAGCTATCTCGCGATCGTGCGTGCGGGGGGCGTCGGGGTGCCGCTCAACCCCGCCTCGGTCCTCCCCGAGCTGGACTACCTGCTCTCCGACAGCGGCGCCACGGTGGTCATCACCGATGCCGCGCAGGCGGAGCGGCTCCAGTCTGCGCCGCACCTCACGCTGCTGGTGACGGGCGATGTCCCGGCGCGGGAGCGAGCCCACTCGTACGACGAACTCGCCGTCAGCGAACCGGACCAGCCCGCCAGGGACGACCTCGCCCTCGACGACGTGGCCTGGATGTTCTACACGTCGGGGACGACCGGCCGGCCCAAGGGCGTCCTGTCGACCCAGCGCAACTGCCTCTGGTCCGTTGCCTCGTGCTACGTGCCGATTCCCGGGCTGACCGACCAGGACCGGGTGCTCTGGCCCCTCCCGCTGTTCCACAGCCTCTCGCACATCGCGTGCGTTCTCTCCGTCACCGTTGTCGGCGCCACCGCCCGAATCATCGACGGGAGTTCCCCGGAGGACGTGATCAGGGCACTGCGTGAGGACGAGCCGACCTTCCTGGCCGGTGTTCCCACGACGTACCACCACCTCGTGACGGCCGCCCGGCAGAACGGTTTCTCCGCACCTCACCTGCGGATCGGCCTGGTCGGGGGAGCGGTCACCGGATCCGGGCTGCGCCGGGAGTTCGAGGAGATCTTCGGGGTCCCACTGGTCGATGCCTACGGCAGTACGGAGACGTGCGGGGCCATCACCATGAACCCGCCGGACGGCGCTCGGGTCGACGGGTCCTGCGGCCTTCCCGTGCCGGGAGTCGAGGTCCGCGTCGTCCACCCCACCACCGGACTCGATGTGCCCGTCGGCCAGGAGGGGGAGGTGTGGGTCAGCGGCCCGAACGTCATGGTCGGCTACCACAACAGCCCGGAGTCCACCGCCGCGGCGATGCGCGACGGCTGGTACCGGACCGGCGACCTGGCCCGGCGTGACGATGCCGGCTACTTCACCATCTGCGGCCGGATCAAGGAACTCATCATCCGTGGCGGGGAGAACATCCACCCCGCGGAGGTCGAGGCGGTCCTGCGCACCGTCCCGGGTGTCGCGGATGTGGCGGTGGCCGGCGTACCGCACGACACGCTCGGCGAAGTGCCGGTCGCGTACGTGCTGCCCGGCCCCGCCGGGTTCGACGCCACGACGCTGATCGACCGGTGCCGCGAGCAACTCTCCGCCTACAAGGTGCCGGAGCAGCTCCACGAGGTCGCGAGTGTTCCCCGGACCGCGTCGGGCAAGATCCAGCGGCGCCTCCTGGCGGACCAGCCGAGCCGTCTGGTGTACGCGGCGACCGAGCACCCCGATGCGCTGATGAGCGTCGACGAGCCTGACGCGGCCGTCAGGGCTGCTCTGACCGACCGGCTGTCCGGACTGGACGAGCGCGCGCAGTTGGCCCTACTGGAAGACCTGGTGCGGAGGCAGGCCGCCGTTGTGCTGCAGAAGCCGGGATCCGAGTCGATCCCGGCCGACCGCGCCTTCCGCGACCTGGGCTTCACCTCGATGGCCGTCGTCGAACTGCGCAACCGGCTGACGGCGAACACCGGGCTGCGGCTGCCCACCACCGTCGTCTTCGACCACCCCACCCCGGTGGCGCTGGCGGCCCACCTGCGGGCCGAGCTCCTCGGAACCCCCCGGCCGGTCGTCGAGCCGGTCATGGCGGCGGACCCCGGCGAACCGATCGCGATCGTGGGCATGGCCTGTCGGCTGCCCGGCGGGGTGGCGGGGCCCGACGATCTGTGGAAGCTGGTGGCCGGCGGCGTCGACGCCGTCTCCGACTTCCCCGACGACCGGGGCTGGGACCTGGGCCGCCTCTTCGACCCGGACCCTGAGCGCGCGGGTACCTCGTACACGAATCAGGGTGGTTTCCTGCGCGACGCCGCGCTCTTCGACGCGGGCCTCTTCGGGATCTCGCCCCGCGAGGCCCGGGCGATGGACCCGCAGCAGCGGCTGCTGCTCGAGACCTCGTGGGAGGCGCTGGAGCGGGCGGGAGTCAATCCGCTGTCGCTGAAGGGAACCGACGTCGGCGTCTTCTCCGGCGTCTTCGGTCACGGCTACGGGGTCGGCGTGGTCGCGCCGGAGCTGGAGGGCTTCGCGACCACCGGTTCGGCGTCGAGCGTGGCGTCTGGCCGGGTCTCCTACGTGCTCGGCCTGGAGGGGCCGGCCGTGACCGTGGACACGGCGTGTTCGTCGTCGTTGGTCGCGATGCATCTGGCCGCGCAGGCGCTGCGGCAGGGTGAGTGCTCGATGGCGCTGGCCGGCGGCGCGACGGTGATGGCCACGCCCGGGACCTTCGTGGAGTTCTCCCGGCAGCGGGCCCTCGCCCGCGACGGGCGGTGCAAGGCGTTCTCGTCGACGGCTGACGGGACGGGCTGGGCCGAGGGCGCGGCCGTGGTCGTGCTGGAGCGGCTGTCGGTCGCCCGGGAGCGCGGGCACCGGGTCCTGGCCGTGCTGCGGGGCAGTGCGGTCAACCAGGACGGTGCGTCGAACGGCCTGACGGCGCCGAACGGCTGGGCACAGCAGCGGGTGATCCGCCGGGCGCTCGCCGCCGCGGGTCTCACGCCTGCCGACGTGGACGTGGTCGAGGGACACGGCACGGGCACGGTGCTCGGTGACCCCATCGAGGCGCAGGCGTTGCTGGCGACGTATGGGCAGGGCCGTGATGCCGATCGGCCGTTGTGGTTGGGGTCGTTGAAGTCGAACATCGGGCACACGCAGGCGGCGGCGGGTGTGGCTGGTGTGATCAAAATGGTGCAGGCGCTGCGGCACAGAGTGTTGCCGGCGACGTTGCATGTGGACCTGCCCACGACGCAGGTGGACTGGTCGGTCGGTGCGGTCCAGGTGTTGACCGAGCCCCGGGACTGGTCGCGTAACGGTCGTCCACGTCGGGCGGGGGTGTCGTCGTTCGGCGCGAGCGGGACGAACGCGCACGTCATCCTGGAGGAGGCCCCAGAGGAACCCGCCGCCGAGGAGACGGTGCCTCCGGGTGCCGTGCCGCTGGTGGTGTCGGCGGGCACTGCCACGTCCCTCGCGGCGCAGGCGGGCCGGCTCGCGACGTTCCTTGGCGATGCCGCCGAGGTGCCGCTGGTCCAGGTGGCGGGTGCGTTGGTGTCGGGTCGGGCGGTGCTGGGTGAGCGGGCCGTGGTGGTGGCGGGCTCGGCCGACGAGGCGTCGGCCGGGCTGGGTGCGCTGGCTCGCGGGGAGACCGTGCCGGGCCTGGTGACCGGCTCGGGTGTGCCGGGCCGGGTCGTGTGGGTGTTCCCGGGCCAGGGCACGCAGTGGGTGGGAATGGGCCGGGAGTTGCTGGACTCCTCGCCGGTGTTCGCGGAGCGGATCGGGGAGTGTGCTGCCGCGTTGGGGCGGTGGATCGACTGGTCCCTTATGGATGTGCTGCGCGGGGACGCCGAGCCGGGGCTCTTGGAGCGGGTGGATGTGCTTCAGCCGGCGAGTTTCGCGGTGATGGTGGGTTTGGCGGCGGTGTGGGCGTCGGTGGGTGTGGTGCCGGATGCGGTGGTGGGTCATTCGCAGGGTGAGATCGCGGCGGCGTGTGTGGCTGGTGCGTTGTCGTTGGCGGACGCGGCGCGGGTGGTGGCGGTGCGCAGTCAGGCCATCGCGGTGACGTTGTCGGGTCGCGGTGGGATGGCGTCGGTGGCCCTCTCCGAGGGCGAGGCGGTGGAGCGGCTGACCCCGTGGGCGGGGCGGGTGGAGGTGGCGGCGGTGAACGGGCCGTCGTCGGTGGTGCTCGCCGGTGACGCGGAGGCGTTGGACGAGGCCCTGGACGTGTTGAGCGGCCAGGGGGTGCGGGTGCGGCGGGTGGCGGTGGACTACGCCTCGCACACCCGGCACGTGGAGGACCTTCGTGACGTGCTTGCGGAGTCTTTGGCGGGGGTCGACGCGCGGGCGCCGGAGGTGCCGTTCTACTCGACGGTCACCGGGGGGTGGGTCGGCGAGGCCGGTGTGGTGGACGGCGGGTACTGGTACCGGAACCTGCGGAGCCAGGTGGGTTTCGGGCCCGCGGTGGCGGATCTGGTTGCGCAGGGGCACGGCGTGTTCGTGGAGGTCAGCGCCCATCCGGTGCTGGTGCAGTCGATCGCCGAGGTCGGTGAGGTGGTGGCGACCGGGTCGCTGCGGCGCGCCGACGGCGGGCTGCGGCGGCTGCTGCTGTCGATGGCCGAGTTGTTCGTGCGGGGCGTAACCGTCGACTGGGCCGGGATGCTGCCGCCGGTCTCCGCACGGGTGGACCTGCCGACCTACGCCTTCGACCACCAGCACTACTGGCTCCAGCCCGCGCAGTCCGCTACGGATGCCGCGTCGCTGGGACAGGCGGCTGTCGATCACCCGTTGCTGGGCGCGATCGTCAGCCTGCCGAACTCGGCCGGATTCACGGCCACGTCGAGGTGGTCGCCGCAGTCGCAGCCCTGGCTCGTGGACCACCTTGTGGCCGATGCCGTCCTGGTGCCGAACGCGGCCCTGATCGAGGTGGCCATCCGGCTGGGGGACCTGGCCGACACCCCCACCCTCGACGAACTGACCGTCGAGGCACCCCTGGTGCTGCCACCGCGAGGCAGCCGCGACATCCAGGCCATCGTCGGCGAGCCCGGCGAGACCCGGCGGCGGTCCGTGGAAATCTACTCGCGCGCCACGGAGGCCCCGCTCGATGCACCCTGGACGCGTCACGCGTACGGCACGCTGGCCCCCACCGCCTCCCGGGCAACCCGTCCGGATGCCGGGGCCGCCACCGAAGTCAGCCTGGACGGCGTAGCCCTCCGCGACGCCGACCGCTACGGGATGCACCCCGCCCTGCTCGACGCCGCCGTCCGTACCGTCCTCCCCGCCGGCACGCTCGCGTCCAGGTGGGCCGGGGTGACCCTGCTGGCATCGGGCGCCACCGCACTGCACGTGCGACCGAGCGCGACGTCGGAGCGGGGGACCGGTCTGACGCTGACGGACGCCACCGGGCGACCCGTCATGACCGTCGACGCGGTCCTCGGCACACCGTTCTCTCCCGAACAGGCGGGGATCACCGGCGCGTTGCCGCACGACGCCCTGTTCCGCGTCGACTGGACGGCCTTGCCGCTACCCCCCGTGGACCGCGCCCTCGACGTCGTACCCGTCGCGACCGGCGAGGACGTGACCGCGTCGGCCGAGGCTGCTCCCGACGTCCTGCTGTACGAGGCCGTCGCCGGAGACCCCCGTGCGTCGGTCAGCGCCGCGCTGACCCTGCTCCAGGCCTGGCTCGCGGAACCAGCCCTGGCGGAGACCCGACTGGCTGTCGTCACCGGGGACTGCGCCAAACTTGACGCGGCCGCGGTGTGGGGCCTGGTGCGCTCGGCACAGTCGGAGCACCCGGGCCGGATCGTGCTGGCCGACCTCGACGACGCCTCCCGGTCCGTGCTGCCGGCCGTGCTGCTGAGCGGTGAACCACAGCTGAGGGTGCGCGATGGCGTCGCGACGGTGCCACGCCTGGCACGCGTCTCGCCCGACGTCGCGGGAGAGCGCCGTCCGCTCGACCCCGACGGCACCGTGCTGATCACCGGTGGCACGGGAACACTCGGTGCGACGACGGCCCGGCATCTCGTCACCACGCACGGCATCCGGCACCTGGTCCTGGTCAGCCGTCGCGGCCATGCCCCGGACCTCCACGACGAGCTGACCGCGATGGGGGCGTCGGTCACCGTCGCCGCCTGCGACACGGCAGACCGGGCCCAGCTCGAGGCCGTCCTGGCTGCCATTCCGGCCGAGCACCCGCTCACCGCCGTGGTGCACGCCGCCGGTGTCCTCGACGACGGGGTGCTCACCGAACTCAACCCGGAACGCGTCGACACCGTGCTGCGGCCGAAGGTGGACGCGGCGCTGCACCTGCATGAGCTCACCCAGGGCCTGGACCTCGCCGCGTTCGTGCTGTTCTCCTCCGCGGCGGGTGTGCTGGGCAACCCCGGGCAGGCCAACTACGCAGCGGCCAACGCCTGTCTCGACGCGCTCGCGCGACAGCGGCACCGCCTCGGCCTGCCCGCCGTCTCCCTCGCCTGGGGCTACTGGGCGGCGGCCAGCGCCATGACCCAGCACCTGGGCGCGGCGGACCTGCGCCGCAACCAGCGCACCGGCATGTCCGGCCTCTCCGCCACCGAGGGAATGGCGCTCCTGGACGCCACCCTGGGCGCCACCGACACATTCGTGGCGGCGAAGCTCGACGTGGCCACCCTGCGGCGGGCGGCAGCGGCCGGTGATCCGGTCCCGCCGCTGCTGCGTGGTCTGGCCCCGGCACCGCGACCGGTGGCCAGCGCCGCGTCCGGCTCCGCGTCGTTCGCCGAGCGCCTCGCCGGACTCGCCGGCGCCGAGCAGACCGAGGTCGTGCTCGACCTGGTGCTGCGGCACGCCGCCGAGGTTCTCGGACACGCCTCCGCAGCTGCCGTCCACCCGGGCCGGGCCTTCAAGGACGCCGGATTCGACTCGCTGACCGCGGTGGAACTGCGCAATCGGCTGGCCGCCGCGACCGGGCTCACCCTCTCCCCGGCGGTGATCTTCGACTACCCGAAGCCCTCGGCGCTCGCCGAGCACCTCCGCGCCGCGCTCCTCGGCGGCACGCCGCACCGTGCGGCCGGACCCGGTGCCCCCACCACGACGACCGACGAGCCGATCGCGATCGTGGCGATGGCGTGCCGCTTCCCCGCGGGCGTGCACAGCCCGGAGGACCTGTGGCGGGTGGTGGCCGACGAGGTCGACGCCGTCACCGAGTTCCCCGGCGACCGCGGCTGGGACACTGAGCGGCTCTACCACGAAGACCCCGACCACGCGGGCACCACCTACGTGCGCCACGGCGCCTTCCTCGACGACGCCGCCGGTTTCGACGCCGCCTTCTTCGGCATCTCACCGAACGAGGCGCTGGCGATGGACCCGCAGCAGCGGCTGCTGCTGGAGACATCATGGGAGGCGTTCGAACGGGCCGCGATCGACCCGACCACCCTGGCCGGGCAGGACGTCGGCGTCTTCGTCGGCGTCAACAGCCACGACTACAGCATGCGGACGCACCGGGCGTCCGGGGTCGAGGGCTTCCGCCTCACCGGCAGTTCCGGCAGCGTCATCTCCGGTCGCGTCGCCTACCACTTCGGCCTCGAGGGCCCGGCAATCACCATCGACACCGCCTGCTCCTCCTCGCTGGTGGCCCTGCACATGGCGGCGCAGGCGCTGAACCGGGGTGAGTGCACCATGGCGCTGGCCGGTGGCGTGATGGTGATGGGCACCGTCGAGACCTTCGTCGAGTTCTCTAGGCAGCGCGGACTGGCGCCCGACGGCCGGTGCAAGGCGTTCGCCGACGGCGCGGACGGCACCGGCTGGTCCGAGGGCGTGGGCGTGCTGCTGGTCGAGCGGCTGTCGGAGGCCCGCCGCCGGGGCCACCAGGTGCTGGCCGTGGTGCGCGGATCGGCGGTGAACTCCGACGGCGCGTCGAACGGGCTCACCGCACCGAACGGGCCATCACAGCAACGGGTGATCCGAAAGGCACTGGCCAACGCCGGGCTGAGCACGTCGGACGTGGACGCCGTGGAGGCACACGGAACGGGCACGACGCTGGGCGACCCGATCGAGGCGCAGGCGCTCCTGGCGACCTACGGGCAGGACCGATCCGCCGACCGGCCGCTGTGGCTGGGGTCGGTGAAGTCGAACATCGGGCACACCCAGGCCGCAGCGGGCGTCGCGGGCGTGATCAAAATGGTCATGGCCATGCGGCACGGCCGCCTTCCGCGGACGCTGCATGTGGACCGTCCGTCGGCCGGGGTGGACTGGTCGGCGGGGGCCGTGACACTGCTGACCGAGGCTCGCGACTGGCCGGAGACCGGCCAGCCCCGCCGGGCCGGGGTGTCGTCCTTCGGCATCGGCGGCACCAACGCGCACGTCGTCCTCGAGGCGGCCCCCGATCGTCCGTTGACCACCCCACCGGTGCCGGAGCCGACCGGCTTCCCGGTGCCGGTGCCGGTGCCGGTGTCGGCGCGGACGCCCGCCGGGCTGCGTGGCCAGGCAGGCCGCCTCGCCCGGTTCATCGATGACCGGCACGACGTGCGCCTCGCCGACGCCGCCTACGCCCTCGCCACCACGCGCGCCCAACTCGACCACCGCGCGGTCGTCCTCGCGTCCGGCCGGCGACAGCTCGGTGCCGATCTCCGTGCTATCGAGCGGGGTGCGGCAGGTCCCACGGTGGTCTCCGGCACCCCGGTCACGGGCAAGCTGGCCATCCTCTTCACCGGTCAGGGCAGTCAGTGGGCGGGCATGGGACGCGAGCTCGCCGAGACGTTCCCGGTCTTCCGCGACGCGTTCGCCGCCGCGTGCACCGCCGTGGAACAGCACCTCGACAGGCGTACGGCACGCCCGCTGCGCGACGTGGTGTTCGCGCCCGACAGTGAACTGCTCGACCAGACCAGGTACACGCAGGGCGCGCTGTTCGCCCTGGAGACCGCGCTGTACCGGCTCGTCGAGTCCTGGGGCGTGCGCCCCGACCTCCTCGCGGGCCACTCGGTCGGGGAGATCACCGCCGCACACGTCGCCGGGGTGCTGGAGCTCGAAGAGGCGGCCAAGCTGGTCGCCGCGCGCGGCCGGTTGATGCAGGACCTGCCCGCAGGCGGCGCGATGGTCGCCGTCCAGGCGACCGAGGCCGACGTCGCGCCCCTGCTCGCCCAGTCCGAAGGCGTGGTCTGCGTGGCGGCGGTGAACGGCCCTGACTCGGTGGTGCTCTCCGGCGACTCCGACGCCGTGCTCGCCATCGCCGGTGAACTGGCGGGCCGCGGCCGCAAGACGCGGCGGCTGGCGGTCAGCCACGCCTTCCACTCGCCGCTCATGGCCCCCATGCTCGACGAGTTCCGCGCTGTCGTGGCGGAACTGTCGTTCCAGCCGGGCGTCCTCCCCATCGTTTCCACGCTGACCGGCGCCGTCGCCGAGGAGGGGCAACTCGGCACTCCCGGCTACTGGGTCGACCAGGCACGGCACGCGGTCAGATTCAGCGACGCCGTCACCTCGCTGAGCGCGCACGGCGCGACGACGTTTCTGGAGCTGGGCCCGGGCGGGTCCCTCGCCGCGATGGCGCTGGAGGTGCTCGGCGTGCCCGAGCAGAGCTGCCTCGCCGCGCTGCGCAGGGATGGCGCGGAAGCCACCGACGTGGTGGCTGCAGTCGCGGGACTACACGTGCGGGGCGTGGCCGTCGACTGGGCGGCCCTGCTCGCCCGGCGGGCCGCCGTGGCGGATACCGACCTGCCCACGTACGCGTTCCAGCACCACCGGTACTGGGTCGAGACCGACGAGACCGCCACGGGCGGCGCGGAGGCACTCGGTGCCACCAGTGCCCGGCACCCGCTGCTCGGCACCGTGATCGACGTGCCGGGCACCGGCGGACTCCTGCTCACCGGCCGCCTGTTGCCCCGCAGCCCGGGTCTGCTCCCCGGCGGCATCACCCGGGTCCCGGCCGCCGCGCTCCTGGAGATGCTTGCCAAGGCGGGCAACGAGGTCGGCTGCGGGCGCCTCGAGCAGGTCGTCGTCGAGGCACCCCTCACCGTGCCGGAGCACGGGCACACGCAGGTGCGGGTAACGGTGGACGCTCCCGGCCCGGACGGGCGCCGTCGGGCGGTTGTCCACGGCAGACTCGCCGACGCGGCGCGCGCCTCGTGGACGTGCCAGGCCCGAGCGGTGCTGGTACCCGGCATGCCGCCGCCGACCTTCGACCTTCGGGACTGGCCGCAGCCCGACGGGCAGACCCTCGCGGAGGTCGCCCTCCCCGCCGAACTGGCCGAGCAGGCCGCCGCGTTCACCCTCCACCCGGTGCTCGTCGACGCCGCACTGCGGGTCCTGGCGGGCGACGACCACCGCGACCTCTCCGCCTGCGCGGGTATGACGGTGTACGCCGAAGGCGCCGCCGCGCTGCGGCTGCGGATCACGCCGACGCCGGACGGCCGTCACCTGCTGGAGCTGGCGGACACGGCAGGCGAACCCGTCGCGGTCATCGGCCCGGTCACCCTGGCCGCCCCCGCCGTCGAGGTGGTACAGCCTGACATCGAGGCGCAGTCAGTGCCGCTCACCCGGCGCGTGGTGCCGGCCGATGACGCGGCAGGCAACACACTCCTGGACCGGCTGACCGGGCTGGCCCACGCCGAGCAGCTCCGTGCCGTGATGGGGCTGGTCCAGGAGAGCACCGCGGTCGTGCTCGGCCATCACGAGTCGGACGGAATCGACGAGGAACAGTCCTTCAGGAGCCTCGGATTCGACTCGCTGAGCGCGGTCAAGCTCCGAAACCGCCTGCGCGACTTCACCGGGGTGAACCTGCCCAGCACCCTGGTCTTTGACTATCCGACCCCCGCCCTACTTACCGCCCACCTGCGGGCCGAGCTGCTCGGCGATCGACCGGCGGAGCCCGTGGCGACGGTGTCGGCCGCCGCCTCCGACGAGCCGATCGCGATCGTCGCGATGAGCACTCGGCTGCCCGGTGGCGTCGACAGTCCCGAGGATCTGTGGAACCTGTTGCTGGAGCAGCGGGACGCGGTGTCCGGCTTCCCGCTCGACCGCGGCTGGGATGTCGAGGGGCTGTACCACCCGGACCCGGACAACCCGGGCACGAGCTACACCCGCTCGGGCGGGTTCCTGTACGACGCCGCGCAGTTCGACGCCAAGCTCTTCGGGATCTCGCCGCGCGAGGCGCTGGCCATGGACCCGCAGCAGCGGTTGCTGCTCGAGACGTCCTGGGAGGCGCTCGAACGGGCGGGCCTCGACCCGCTGTCGGTCAAGGGCCGTGACATCGGTGTCTTCACCGGAATCGTCCACCACGACTACGTGACCCGGCTCCACCAGGTGCCTGACGAAGTCCAGGGCTATCTGATGACCGGCACGGCGTCGAGCGTGGCGTCGGGGCGGGTGTCGTATGTGTTCGGTCTGGAGGGGCCGGCGGTCACGGTGGACACGGCGTGTTCGTCGTCGTTGGTGGCGATGCATCTGGCCGCGCAGGCGTTGCGGCAGGGTGAGTGCTCGATGGCGCTGGCCGGCGGCGCGACGGTGATGGCCAGTCCGGACGCCTTCGTGGAGTTCGCCCGGCAGCGGGGCCTGTCCGCCGACGGGCGCTGCAAGGCCTACGCGGAGGGCGCCGACGGCACCGGCTGGGCCGAGGGCGTCGGTGTGGTGCTGATGGAACGGCTCTCGGTGGCGCGCGAGCTCGGGCACCCGGTGCTGGCTCTGTTGCGTGGTTCAGCGGTGAACCAGGATGGTGCGTCGAACGGCCTGACGGCGCCGAATGGACCGTCACAGCAACGGTTGATTCGCAGCGCGTTGGCGAACTGCGGCCTCTCGCCCGCCGACGTCGACGTCGTGGAGGGGCATGGCACGGGTACGGCTCTGGGTGATCCGATCGAGGCGCAGGCTCTGTTGGCCACGTATGGGCGGGGTCGGGATGCTGAGCGGCCGTTGTGGTTGGGGTCGTTGAAGTCGAACATCGGGCATACGCAGGCGGCTGCGGGTGTGGCCGGTGTGATCAAGATGGTGCAGGCGCTGCGGCACGGTGTCCTTCCGGCGACCCTGCACGTGGAAGCGCCCACGACCGAGGTCGACTGGTCGGCCGGCGCGGTCCGGGTGCTGACCAAGGCCCGGGACTGGCCGCGCAACGGACGTCCGCGTCGGGCCGGCGTCTCCTCGTTCGGTGCCAGCGGGACGAACGCGCATCTGATCCTGGAGGAAGCGCCCGTCGAGGAGGCTCAGCCTGTCTTGACGCAGGAGCAGCCGGCCGGTGTGGTGCCGTTGGTGGTGTCGGCGGGGACCGCCGGTTCGCTGGCAGGACAGGCCGGTCGGCTGGTGGCCTTGATCAGGAGTTCCGGTGCGGCACCACTCGCCGCGGTGGCCGGTGCGCTGCTGTCGGATCGGGCGGTGCTGGGTGAGCGGGCCGTGGTGGTTGCGGGTTCCGGCGAGGAGGCGGTGGCGGGTCTGGGTGGTTTGGTGCGGGGCGAGAGCGTTTCTGGTCTGGTGACCGGTGGCGTGGATGTGTTGGGGAAGTTGGTGTGGGTGTTTCCGGGTCAGGGTTCGCAGTGGGTGGGGATGGGTCGGGAGTTGTTGGATTCGTCTCCGGTTTTTGCGGGGCGGATTGCGGAGTGTGCGGTGGCGTTGGGGCCGTGGGTGGATTGGTCGTTGGTGGATGTGTTGCGTGGTGATGTGGAGTCGGGGTTTTTGGATCGGGTTGATGTTTTGCAGCCGGCGTGTTTTGCGGTGATGGTGGGTTTGGCGGCGGTGTGGTTGTCGGTGGGTGTGGTGCCGGATGCGGTGGTGGGTCATTCGCAGGGTGAGATTGCGGCGGCGTGTGTGGCGGGTGCGTTGTCGTTGGAGGATGCGGCGCGGGTGGTGGCGGTGCGGAGTCGGGCGATTGCGGTGGGGTTGTCGGGTCGGGGTGGGATGGCGTCGGTGGCGTTGGGTGAGGGTGATGTGGTGGCGGCGTTGGTGCCGTGGGTGGGGCGGGTGGAGGTGGCTGCGGTTAATGGGCCGTCGTCGGTGGTGGTTGCCGGTGATGGTGGGGCGTTGGATGAGGTGTTGGAGGTGTTGTCGGGTCGGGGTGTTCGGGTGCGGCGGGTGGCGGTGGATTATGCGTCGCATACTCGGCATGTTGAGGGTATTCGGGATGTGTTGGGTGAGGCGTTGGCGGGGGTTACCGGGTTGGCGCCGGTGGTGCCGTTTTATTCGACGGTCACGGGTGAGTGGGTTGTGGATGCTGGTGTGGTGGATGGCGGGTATTGGTATCGGAATTTGCGTTCTCGGGTGGGTTTTGGTGCTGCGGTGGCGGATTTGGTGGCGGGTGGGTACGGCGTGTTTGTGGAGGTTAGTGCTCATCCGGTGTTGGTGCAGTCGGTTGCTGAGTTTGGTGATGTGGTGGTGGTGGGGTCGTTGCGGCGTGGTGATGGTGGGTTGCGGCGGTTGTTGACGTCGATGGCGGAGTTGTTTGTTCGTGGTGTGGGGGTGGATTGGGCGGGGGTGTTGCCGCGGGTGTCGGGACGGGTGGACCTGCCGACGTACGCCTTCGACCACCAGCACTACTGGCTGCACGAGGCCGACGCGACCAACGACACCGCCGAACCGGTCGAAGGTGCGGACTCCGACTTCTGGGCCGCCGTCGAGCACGCCGACTTGGACTCCCTCGCCGAGCTGCTCGAAATGGCGTCGACCGACCAGCGCAGCGCCCTGAACACCGTCGTTCCCGTGCTGGCGGACTGGCGGGAGAAGCGCCGCGAGAGGTCGACCGCGGAGAAGCTGCGCTACCACGTGACCTGGCAGCCGCTCGAACGTGAAGCCGCCGGCGTTCCCGGTGGACGCTGGCTCGTCGTCGTGCCGTCGACGCAGCGAGACGACGCCCTCCTCGCCGAGCTGGCCGAACAGGGACTCGGCATGGTCCTGCTGGAGATCGGCGCACAGGACCGCACCCGGGAACGGATCGCCGAACGGCTGACCGACGTCCTGGCCGACCACGACCTGACCGGCGTGCTGTCCCTACTCGCCCTGGACCAGCAGACGCAGAACCCCACCGTTGTCGCGGCGACGACGCTCGCGCTCGTCCAGGCCCTGGGCGACAACAACGCCACCCCACCGTTGTGGTGCGTGACCCGTGGTGCGGTGAACATCGGCATCCAGGACGCCCTCACCGCACCGGCCCAGGCATCAGTGTGGGGTCTCGGCCGGGCCGTCGCGCTGGAGCGCCCCGACCGGTGGGGGGGTCTGGTCGACCTGCCCGCGACGAGCGACCCACGTACGGCCCAGTACCTGCTCGGAGTGCTCAACGGTGCCGCCGGTGAGGACCAGCTCGCGGTGCGGCGGTCGGGCGTCTACAGCAGGCGACTGGTCCGCAAACCCGCCCCGGAGGAGCCAGCGGGCGAGCGCCGTTGGCTGCCCCGGGGCACGGTCCTGGTGACCGGCGGTGCCGAAGGGCTCGGCCGGCACGTCGCGGTCTGGCTCGCGCTCGCGGGCGTCGACCGGCTCATCATCACCACCACCGCGCGCGCACCCGACCAGAGCGTGCCGCAACTGCGTGCCGAACTGGCCCGGCTCGGTGTCGGCACCGTGGTGGAGTCCTGCGCCGACGGTGATCGGAGCGCGATCGCCGGACTGGTTTCCGCGACGACCCCGCAGCAGCCGCTCACGGCCGTCGTGCACGCCGTCGACATCACGCAGACCAGCTCCGTCGACGACACCGGCGAGCGTGACCTCGCCGAGGTGTTCGCGGCCAAGGTGGACACCGCGGTGTGGCTCGACGAGCTGTTCGAGGAGACGCCGCTCGACGCCTTCGTCGTGTTCTCGTCGATCGCGGGCGTGTGGGGTGGTGGTGGTCAGGGCCCCTCCGGCGCGGCGAACGCCGTCCTCGACGCCCTCGTCGAGTGGCGCCGGGCCAGGGGCCTCCGTGCGACGTCGATCGGGTGGGGAGCGCTGGACCAGATCGGCGTGGGCATGGACGAGGCCGCGCTCGCCCAACTCCGCCGCCGCGGTGTCCTCCCGATGGCACCCCCGTTGGCGGTGGCCGCGATGGTGCAGGCGGTGCGGGGCAACGAGAAGTTCGTCTCCGTGGTCGACATGGACTGGGCCTCCTTCATCCCCGCCTTCACCTCGGTCCGCCCCAGCCCACTCTTCGCCGACCTGCCCGAGGCGAAGGCGGCACTGGCGGCGTCGCAGCCCGACGGCGAGAACGGCGACACCGCCGCGTCGCTTGCGGACTCCCTGCGGGCGGTCTCCGACAGCGAGCAGAACCGCATCCTGCTCCGGCTGGTCCGCGGCCACGCCTCGACGGTCCTCGGCCACGGCAGCGCGGACGGCATCGGCCCACGCCAGGCGTTCCAGGAGGTCGGCTTCGACTCGTTGGCCGCCGTCAACCTCCGCAACAGTCTGCACGCGGCCACGGGGCTACGCCTGCCCGCGACGCTGATCTTCGACTACCCCACGCCGGAGGCGCTGGTCGGCTACCTGCGCGCCGAACTCCTCCGGGAACCCGATGACGACCTGGCGGGCCGGGAGGAGAACCTGCGGCGAGTCCTCGCGTCCGTGCCGATCGCCCGGTTCAGGGAGGCGGGCGTGTTGGAGACCCTGCTGGGCCTGGCAGACGCGGACGTGGCAGCGCCGGACGAGCAGGCGCCTGCGGCGACGAACGACGTGGAGCTGATCGACGCACTGGACATCGCAGGTCTCGTGCAACGTGCTCTCGGCAGGACGAGCTGACCACCGATGGTGAACGAATCGTGGAGGATGAGTTATGTCGGCGCCAGACGACCAGATCGTCCAGGCACTGCGTGCCTCGCTGAAGGAGACCGCCCGGCTTCAGCAGGAGAACAGCTCCCTCGTGGCGGCAGCCGCGGAGCCCATCGCGATCGTCTCCATGGCCTGCCGCTACGCCGGGGGCATCCGCGGCCCTGAGGACCTGTGGCGGGTGCTGACCGAGGGCACTGACGTCTACACGGGTTTTCCCACCGACCGCGGCTGGGATCTGGAGGGCCTCTACCACCCGGACCCGGACAACCCCGGCACCACGTACGTCCGGGAGGGCGCCTTCCTGCACGACGCCGCGCAGTTCGATGCCGCCTTCTTCGGCATCTCGCCGCGTGAGGCCCTGGCGATGGACCCGCAACAGCGGCAGCTGCTCGAGGTGTCCTGGGAGACCTTCGAGCGCGCCGGCATCGACCCGCACTCGGTACGGGGCAGCGACATCGGCGTCTTCGCCGGGATCGTGCACCAGGACTACGCGCCCGACCTCAGCGGGTTCGAGGGGTTCCTCAGCCTGGAGCGCGCCCTGGGCACCGCGGGCGGTGTCGCCTCCGGCCGGGTCGCGTACACCCTCGGGCTCGAAGGGCCCGCGGTGACCGTCGACACCATGTGCTCGTCGTCGCTGGTGGCCATCCACCTGGCCGCACAGGCGCTGCGCCGGGGAGAGTGTTCGATGGCGCTGGCCGGCGGCGCGACGGTGATGGCGACGCCGGGCGGGTTCGTCGGCTTCGCGCGTCAGCGCGGGCTCGCCTTCGACGGACGCTGCAAGTCCTACGCGGCGGGCGCCGACGGTTCCGGGTGGGCCGAGGGGGTCGGCGTACTGCTGCTGGAGCGCCTGTCGGTGGCCCGGGAGCGCGGGCACCAGGTGCTGGCGGTGATCCGCGGCAGCGCGGTGAACCAGGACGGCGCGTCGAACGGCCTGACCGCGCCGAACGGTCCGTCGCAGCAGCGGGTGATCCGCAGTGCGCTGGCCGCCGCCGGCCTGTCCCCGTCAGAGGTGGACGCGGTCGAGGGGCACGGTACGGGCACGGTGCTGGGTGACCCGATCGAGGCTCAGGCGCTCCTGGCCACGTACGGGCAGGGCCGGGACCCACGGCAGCCGCTGTGGCTCGGCTCGGTCAAGTCCGTCATCGGGCACACGCAGGCCGCATCCGGCGTGGCCGCGGTGATCAAGACGGTGCAGGCGCTGCGGCACGAGGTCCTCCCGGCGACCCGGCACGTCGACGCGCCCACGCCCCAGGTGGACTGGAGCGCCGGTGCGGTGGAGTTGCTGACCGAGGCACGACAGTGGCCGCTCAACGGTCATCCGCGTCGGGCCGGGGTGTCCGCGTTCGGCGCCAGCGGCACGAACGCGCACCTGATCCTGGAAGAAGCGCCGCAGGACGAGACGACGCCGGTCCCGGCGGAGGTGACGCCCACCGGGGTCGTTCCGTTGGTGGTGTCGGCCGGCACCGCCGTTTCGCTGGCAGCACAGGCGGGTCGGCTGGCGGCGTTCCTCGAGGGTGCCGCTGAGGTGCCGCTGGCGCACGTGGCCGGGGCGCTGGTGGCGGGCCGGGCCGTGCTGGGTGAGCGCGCCGTGGTGGTGGCGGGCTCGGCCGACGAGGCATCGGCCGGGTGGGGCGCACTGGCTCGCGGCGAGACCGCGCCCGGCCTGGTGACCGGCTCGGGTACGCCGGGCAAGGTCGTGTGGATGTTCCCGGGCCAGGGCACGCAGTGGGCCGGAATGGGCCGCGAACTGCTGGACACCTCTCCCGTGTTCGCGGAGCGGATCTCGGAGTGTGCGGCCGCGTTGGAGCGGTGGGTCGACTGGTCGTTGGTGGACGTGCTGCGTGGCGACGCCGAGCCGGGGTTGATGGATCGGGTCGACGTGCTCCAGCCGGCGAGCTTCGCCGTGATGGTGGGTCTGGCGGCGGTGTGGGCGTCGGTGGGAGTTGCTCCCGACGCCGTGGTCGGCCACTCCCAGGGTGAGATCGCCGCCGCGTGTGTGGCGGGTGCGCTGTCGTTGGCAGACGCGGCGCGGGTGGTGGCGTTGCGCAGCCAGGCCATCGCCGCGACGCTCTCCGGACGCGGCGGCATGGCATCGGTCGCGCTGAGCCAGGACGAGGCGGCGCAACGGTTGGCGCCGTGGACGGGCCGGGTCGAGGTGGCGGCCGTGAACGGGCCCTCGTCGGTGGTGATCGCGGGTGACGCCGAGGCGCTCGACGAGGCGCTCGACGTCCTGGACGACCAGGGTGTTCGGGTGCGGCGGGTGGCGGTGGACTACGCCTCGCACACCCGGCATGTGGAGGATGTTCGCGACACCCTCGCCGAGGCGTTGGCCGGGATCGAGGCGCAGGCGCCGAGGGTGCCGTTCTACTCGACGGTGACCGGTGGGTGGATCCGGGACGCCGGGATCGTGGACGGTGGCTACTGGTACCGCAACCTGCGTAGCCAGGTGCGGTTCGGGCCGGCGGTCACGGACCTGCTCGCACAGGGGCACGGCGTGTTCGTCGAGATCAGCGCCCATCCGGTGTTGGTCCAGCCGATCAGTGAGATCGTCGACCGCACCGGTTCCGACGTCGTGGTGACGGGGTCGCTGCGGCGCGACGAGGGCGGCCTGCGGCGCCTGTTGACGTCGATGGCCGAGCTCTTCGTCCGGGGTGTCGCGCTGGACTGGGCCGGGATTCTGCCCGGCGGGGCGACCTCCGCGCGCGTCAACCTCCCGACCTACGCGTTCGACCACCAGCACTACTGGCTCCGGATGGCCGAGTCGGCCGTCGACGCGGCGTCGCTGGGGCTGGTGGGGGCCGATCACCCGCTGCTCGGCGCGGTGGTGCCGCTGCCGCAGTCCGACGGGCTGGTCTTCACCTCGCGTCTGTCGTTGCGGTCGCACCCGTGGCTCGCTGACCACGCGATCGGCGGTGTGGTGCTCATTCCCGGCACGGTGTACGTCGATCTCGCGGTACGGGCGGGTGACGAGTTCGGCTTCGGCGTCCTGGAAGAACTCGTGATCGAGGCGCCGCTGGTGCTGCCCGAGCACGGCGGGGTACGGCTCCAGGTCGCGGTCGGTGGACCGGGGGAGACCGGGTCGCGCCCGGTTGCCGTGTACTCGCTCCGCGAGGATGGCACGGAGGTGTGGACGCGGCACGCCATGGGGCTGCTGTCGACCACGCCGACGACACCGGGAACGGGATTCGACTTCACCGCGTGGCCGCCGCGGGGCGTGCGGCAGGTCGACATCGAGGACTTCTACTCCGACCTCGTCGAGCGGGGTTACGCGTACGGGCCCGCGTTCCAGGGGTTGCGCGCGGTGTGGCGGCGCGGCGATGAGGTGTTCGCCGAGGTCGCGCTCCCCGACGACCAGCGGGAGGATGCCGGCAGGTTCGGCATCCACCCGGCGCTGCTGGACGCCGCCCTGCACACCAACGCCTTCGCCAACCCGGACGACGACCGCCAGGTGCTGCCGTTCGCGTGGAACGGGCTGGTGCTGCACGCCGTGGGTGCGTCGGCGCTACGCGTGCGGGTCGCGCCGTGCGGCCCGGACGCGTTGTCGTTCCAGGCCGCCGACGACACCGGGGCCCCGGTCGTGACGATGGACTCGCTCGTGTCGCTGCCGGTCTCCGCCGAACAGTTGGAGACGGCGGCGCAGGAGAGCCGCGACTCGCTGTTCCGGGTGGAGTGGGCCGAGCTGCCCCCGGTGGCCGGGGAGCCCGTACCGTCCTGGGCGCCGGTGGCCACGGCGGAGGACGTGGCGGCCCTGACGCGGAGTACGGCCGATGCGTCGGCGGCCGTCCTGCACGCTGTCGGCGGCGACGACGGGCCGCTGGCGTTGACCACGCGGGTGCTCGCGGTCGTGCAGGCATGGCTGACCGGCGACGGGCTGGAGGACTCGCGGCTGGTGGTCGTGACCCGTGGCGCGACGCCCGCGGGTGACGGCGTGGTGAGCGATCCCGCCGGTGCGGCGGTCTGGGGTCTGGTCCGGGCCGCCCAGGCCGAGAACCCGAACCGGATCGTCCTGATCGACACCGGCCCCACCGGAGCGGAGCCGATGCTGGGGGCGGCGCTGGCCGGCGGCGAACCGCAGCTCGCGGTGCGTGGGACAACCCTCTTCGTGCCCCGCCTGGCCCATGCCGGCGGCCAGGTGCCGGACGCACCCGCCGTGTTTCGTCCGGAAGGGCCGGTGCTGATCACGGGTGGCACCGGGTCGTTGGGCGCGGTGATCGCCCGGCATCTGCTGTCCCGGCACGGTGTACGCCGTCTGGTGCTGGCCGGTCGGCGGGGTTCGGCCGCCGAGGGGGTGGCGGAGTTGGTCGCCGACCTGTCCGAGCAGGGCGCGGAGGTGTCGGTGGTGGCCTGCGACGTGTCCGACCGGGATCAGGTCGCGGCCCTGCTGGCCGAGCACCGCCCAACAGGTGTCGTGCACATGGCGGGTGTCCTGGACGACGGCGTGATCGGCGCGTTGACCCCCGAGCGGCTCTCCGGGGTGTTCGCGCCCAAGGTGGACGCGGTGCGGCACCTCGACGACCTGACCCGTGGCTCGGATCTCGACGCCTTTGTCGTGTTCTCGTCGGCCGCCGCGCTCATGGGCTCCGCCGGTCAGGGCAACTACGCCGCGGCGAACGCGTTCCTGGACGGGGTGATGGCGGACCGCAGGGCGGCGGGGCTGCCGGGGTTGTCGTTGGCGTGGGGCCTGTGGGAGCAGACCACCGGCCTGACGTCCCGCCTCAGCGCCGTCGACCAGGCGCGGATGAGCCGCGGCGGTGTCCTGGCGATGACCCCTGCCGAAGGCGTCGCCCTGTTCGACATCGGCCTGCACGCCGACCAGGCGCTGCTGGTGCCGATCAAGCTGGACCTGAAGGCGTTGCGCGCCCAGGCCGCGGCCGGCGGGGACGTCCCGCACCTGCTGCGCGGCCTGGTCCGGGTGGGTCGGCGCGCGGCGCGCGCCTCGGCCGGTGACAGCGGCGGACTGGTCCGCCGGCTCGCCGGGCTGGCCCCGGACGAGCAGGAGAAGATCCTGGTGGGCATCGTCCAGGCCGAGGCGACCGGCGTGCTGGGCTTCAGTGGGCCCGAGCTGGCGCAGGGCACCCGCAGTTTCACCGAGATCGGGTTCGACTCCCTGACCGCGGTCGAGCTGCGCAACCGGCTGAGCGCGGCGACCGGCGTGAAACTGCCCGCCACGCTGGTCTTCGACTACCCCACCCCGGTGGCGCTGGCCGGTTACCTGCGTGACGAATTGGGCGACACGGTGGCGACCACCGTGACCACGGTCGCCGTGGTCGCCGATCCTGACGAGCCGATCGCGATCGTGGGGATGGCGTGCCGGTTGCCCGGTGGCGTCGTGGATCCCGACGATCTGTGGCGGATGGTGTTCGAGGGGCGGGAGGGGATGTCGTCCTTCCCCGATGACCGCGGCTGGGATCTCGACGGCCTCTTCGACCCCGACCCGGACAGCCCGGGTACGTCGTACACGCGTCAGGGTGGCTTCCTTCAGGGCGCTGGCCTGTTCGACGCCGGGTTCTTCGGGATCTCGCCGCGTGAGGCGTTGGCGATGGACCCGCAGCAGCGGTTGCTGCTCGAGGCCTCGTGGGAGGCCCTGGAGCGGGCGGGCGTCGACCCGACCACGGTGCACGGAAAGGACATCGGCGTCTTCTCCGGCGTCTCTATCCACGATTACCTCGAATCGCTGAGCAACATGCCGGCAGAACTCGAGGGCTTCGTCACGACCGCCACGGCCGGCAGCGTGGCGTCGGGCCGGGTGTCGTACGTGTTCGGTCTCGAGGGCCCCGCGATGACCGTCGACACGGCGTGCTCGTCGTCGCTGGTGGCGATGCATCTGGCCGCGCAGGCGTTGCGGCAGGGCGAGTGCTCGATGGCGCTGGCCGGCGGGGTTGCCGTGATGGGATCGCCGATCGGTGTGCTCGGCATGTCCCGGCAGCGAGGGTTGGCGGAGGACGGACGGTGCAAGGCCTTCTCCTCGGACGCGGACGGCACGGTGCTCTCCGAGGGCGTCGCCGTGGTGGTCCTCGAACGGCTGTCGGTGGCGCGGGAACGTGGGCACACGGTCCTGGCCGTGCTCCGGGGTAGTGCGGTGAACCAGGACGGCGCTTCCAACGGGCTGACCGCGCCGAACGGTCCGTCACAGCAGCGGGTGATTCGCAGCGCACTGGCGAACGCCGGACTGGCCCCGTCCGACGTGGACGTGATCGAGGCGCACGGAACGGGCACCGCGCTGGGCGATCCGATCGAGGCACAGGCATTGCTGGCCACCTACGGCCGAAACCGCGACACGGAACGGCCGTTGTGGCTGGGCTCGTTGAAGTCGAACATCGGTCACACTCAGGCGGCCGCGGGCGTGGCGAGCGTGATCAAGATGGTGCAGGCGCTGCGGCACGGCGTTCTGCCGCCCACGCTGCACGTGGCCGAGCCCACGAACCAGGTCGACTGGTCCGTCGGTGCTGTCGAGTTGCTGACCGAGGCGCGGGACTGGTCGCGAAACGGCCGTCCGCGTCGGGCGGGTGTGTCGTCGTTCGGAATCAGCGGCACGAACGCACACATGATCATCGAGGAGGCGCCGGCCGAGGACGTCCCGGCCGTCGCGGCGCAGGACGGGCCCGAGGGCGTGCTGCCGCTGGTGGTGTCGGCCCGTAGCGCCGGTTCCCTGGCGGGTCAGGCGGGTCGGCTGGCGGCGTTCCTCGAGGGCGCCGGCGAGTTGTCGCTGAGTCGGGTGGCGGGCGCCCTGCTGTCGACCCGAGCGGTGCTGGGCGATCGCGCCGTGGTGGTGGCGGGCTCGGCCGAGGAGGCGCTGGCCGGGCTCGGGGCGCTGGCCCGCGGCGAGAGCGCGGCCGGTGTGGTGACCGGCAGCGCGGGCGCGTGGGGGAAACTGGTGTGGGTGTTCCCGGGCCAGGGAACGCAGTGGGTCGGCATGGGCCGGGAACTGCTGGATTCGTCCCCGGTCTTCGCCGAGCGAATCACCGAGTGCGTCACCGCGTTGGAGCCGTGGATCGACTGGTCCCTGGTGGACGTGCTCCGCGGTGGTACCGACCCCGAGATGATGGACCGGGTCGACGTGCTGCAGCCGGCCAGCTTCGCCGTGATGGTGGGCCTGGCGGCCGTGTGGGCCTCGGTGGGAGTTGTCCCCGACGCGGTGCTCGGCCATTCGCAGGGCGAGATCGCCGCGGCCTGTGTGGCGGGCGCGTTGTCGCTCGAGGACGCGGCTCGAGTCGTGGCGTTGCGGAGCCAGGCCATCGCCGCGGAGTTGTCCGGACGTGGCGGCATGGCGTCGGTTGCCCTGAGCCTGGACGAGGCGGCTGAGCGGTTGGCTCCGTGGGCCGGTCGGGTCGAGGTCGCCGCAGTCAACGGACCCTCCTCGGTAGTGATCGCAGGGGACGCCGAAGCGCTGGCCGAGGCCGTGGATGCGCTCTCCGGCCGGCGGGTGGCGGTGGACTACGCGTCGCACACCTGGCACGTGGAGGACATCGAGGACCGGCTGGTCGAGGAGTTGACCGGGATCAACGCGCAGGCGCCGGTCGTGCCCTTCTACTCCACGCTCACCGGTGGGTGGATCCAGGACGCCGGAGTCCTGGACGGCGACTACTGGTACCGGAACCTGCGCCACCAGGTGCGGTTCGGCCCGGCCGTCGCCGACCTGATCGGCCAGGGGCACGGGGTGTTCGTGGAGGTGAGCGCGCATCCGGTGCTGGTCCAGCCGATCACCGACGTCGTCGACGGCGCCGAGGCCGACGTCGTGGTGACCGGCACGTTGCGGCGCGCCGACGGTGGTGTGCGGCGGCTGTTGACGTCGATGGCCGGGCTCTTCGTCCGCGGTGTGGCGGTGGACTGGGACGGTGTGCTGCCACCGGTCACCGGGCGGGTGGACCTGCCGACGTACGCCTTCGATCACCGGCACTACTGGTTGCAGCCGGCCGTGGCGGCGGATGCGCCGTCGCTGGGAGTGGCCGGCGCCGATCACCCGATGCTCGGCGCGGTCGTGCGGCTGCCGCAGTCTGACGGGTTGGTCGTCACCGCACGGATGTCGGTGCGGTCGCACCCGTGGCTGGCAGAACACGCGATCGCCGGCGTCGTGGTCGTCCCGGGTGCCGGGCTGGTCGAACTGGCCGTGCGAGCCGGTGACGAAGCCGGGTGCCCGGTCCTCGACGAACTGGTGATCGAGACCCCGCTCGTCCTCCCCGAGCACGGTGGCGTGCGCGTGCAGGTCGCCCTGAGCGGGCCCGGCGAGAACGGCTCGCGCACGGTGGACATCTACTCGCTGCGCGAGGACACCTCGGCGGACGCGTGGACGCGACACGCCACCGGCGTGCTGTCGCACCCGTCCGCGGCACCGGACCGGTTCGACTTCGCTGCCTGGCCGCCTCCCGGTGCGCGCCCGGTCGACATCGAGGAGCTCTACGTCGACCTGGCCGAGCGTGGTCACACGTACGGGCAGTCGTTCCAGGCGGTGCGGGCGGTCTGGCAGCGTGGTGAGGAGGTGTTCGTCGAGGTCGCCCTGCCCGAGGAGCGGAGCGCGGAGGCGGCCAGGTTCGGCATCCACCCCGCGTTGCTGGACGCGGCCCTGCACCCGGCCCTGCTGACGGCGAGCGCGGACGGGCCGGAGCTGCGGCTGCCGCTGGACTGGCGCGGACTGGTGCTGCACGCCGTGGGCGCGTCGATGCTACGGGTGCGGCTGGCGCCCGGCGGTGCCGACACCGTGTCGCTGGACGCGGTCGACGAGACCGGTGGCCTGGTCGTGACCGCAGACTCGCTCGGGTTCCGGGCGGTGCCCGCCGAGCGGTGGGGTGCCGCCGGAACGGACCCGGTGCGCGCCGATTCCCTCTTCCAGGTGGACTGGGCGGAGCTGGCCGATGTCGCGGAGGCGACGGCTGCGTCGTGGGTGGTGGTCGCCGGCGCCGACGACGTGGCTGCCCTGACCGAGGTACCCGCGGCGGTCGTACTGGAGGCGGCCGGTGCGGACGACGCGCTGGCGTTGACCTCGCGGGTGCTCGAGGTCGTACAGGCCTGGCTGTCCGGATCGGGACTGGAGGAGTCGCGGCTGGTGGTCGTGACCCACGGTGCGGTGCCCGCTGGCAACGGCGTGGTGACGGATCCGGCTGCGGCCGCGGTGTGGGGTCTGGTGCGCGCCGCGCAGGGCGAGAACCCGGACCGGATCGTCCTGCTGGACTTGGACCTGGACCTGGCCGCCGGCGAGGGTACGCAAACCGTGCTCGGCCGGGTGCTGGCCAGTGGAGAGCCGCAGATCGCGGTGCGCGGCACGACGTTCTCGGTGCCGCGCCTCGCCCGCGCCGCCCCGACCGCCGATGCGCCTGCCGCCTTCGGCCCGGAGGGGACGGTGTTGGTCTCGGGGGCCGGCGCGTTGGGCGCACTGGCGTCCCGGCATCTGGTGACACGTCATGGCGTACGGCGTCTGGTGTTGGCAAGTCGTCGGGGTGCGGCCGCCGAGGGGGTGACCGAGTTGGTCGCCGAGCTGTCCGAGCAGGGCGCGGACGTGTCGGTGGCAGCCTGTGACCTGTCCGATCGGGATCAGGTGGCGGCCCTGCTGGCGGAGCATCGCCCGACCGCTGTCGTACACACGGCCGGTGTCCTGGACGCGGGCGTGATCGAGACCGTGACCCCGGAGAAGCTGGCCCGGGTGTTCGCGCCGAAGGTGGATGCGGTGCGGCATCTCGACGAGTTGACCCGCAATCTGGATCTCTCAGCGTTCGTCGTCTACTCATCGGTGTCGGCGGTCTTCATGGGTGCCGGCAGCGGCAGTTACGCGGCGGCCAACGCGTTCCTGGACGGCCTGATGGCCCACCGCCGGTCACTGGGTCTGCCCGGGTTGTCGTTGGCGTGGGGCCTGTGGGACCAGACCGCCGGTATGGCGGCCGGCACCGACGAGTTGACCAGGGCCCGGATGAACCGGCGCGGCGGACTTCAGCTGATGACGCAGGACGAGGGCATGGATCTGTTCGACGCCGCCCTCGGGACGGAGCAGGCGTTGCTGGTGCCCGCCAAGCTTGATCTGCGCCTGGTCCGCGCCGACGCCTCGGCCGGTGGCGTGGTGCAGCACATGCTGCGCGGCCTGGTCCGTGCCGGCCGGCGGCAGGCGCGCTCGGGCGGTGGCACCGGCGGGGCACGCGGCCGGCTCTCCGAGCGGCTGGCCGGGCTCACCGCGGCGGATCAGCTGACGCTGTTGCTGGATCTGGTGCGTGGTCAGGTTGCGGCGGTGCTCGGGCATTCGGGTGCGGGGGCTGTTCGGGCGGACGGGGCGTTCAAGGATGCCGGGTTCGACTCGTTGACGTCGGTGGAGCTGCGTAACCGGCTGCGGGAGGCGACCGGCTTGAAGCTGCCCGCCACATTGGTGTTCGACCATCCGAGCCCACAGGCCCTCGCCCGCCACCTGCGCGACGAACTGGGTGACGCCGCGCCGACGTCGATCGCGCCGCCGATCGTGCTCGCCGATCCCGACGAGCCGATCGCCATCGTGGGCATGGCGTGCCGGCTACCCGGCGGGGTGGCCGGACCGGAGGACCTGTGGCGGTTGGTGGCCGACGGCCGGGACGCGGTGTCCGGATTCCCCACCGACCGCGGCTGGGACCTGGAGGGCCTGTTCGACCCCGACCCGGAGCGTCCGGGCACGTCGTACACCAGCCGGGGCGGCTTCCTGCACGAGGCGGGGCTCTTCGACGCCGGGTTCTTCGGGATCTCGCCACGTGAGGCGCTGGCGATGGACCCGCAGCAGCGGTTGCTGCTCGAGACGTCGTGGGAGGCGCTGGAGGCCACCGGGCTGGACGCCACCTCGTTGAAGGGCACCGATGTCGGTGTGTTCACCGGCGTCTTCGGCCAGGGCTACGTCGCGCCGGGGGCCAGCGTGGTCACGCCGGAACTGGAGGGTTTCGCGGGCACCGGCGGGTCGTCGAGCGTGGCGTCCGGTCGGGTGTCGTACGTGTTCGGCTTCGAGGGGCCCGCGATCACGATCGACACGGCCTGTTCGTCCTCGCTGGTGGCCATCCACCTGGCCGCGCAGGCGTTGCGGCAGGGCGAGTGCTCGATGGCGCTGGCCGGCGGTGCGACGGTCATGGCGAATCCAGGTGCCTTCGTCGAGTTCTCCCGGCAGCGGGGTCTCGCCGTCGACGGGCGCTGCAAGGCGTTTGCCGCCGCTGCCGACGGCACCGGCTGGGCCGAGGGCGTCGGCGTGGTGGTCCTCGAACGCCTGTCGGTGGCGCGGGAGCGCGGGCACCCGATCCTGGCGGTGCTCCGGGGCAGCGCGGTGAACCAGGACGGCGCGTCGAACGGCCTGACGGCGCCGAACGGTCCGTCGCAGCAGCGGGTGATCCGCCGGGCCCTGGCCAACGCCGGACTGGCGTTCACCGATGTGGACGTGGTGGAGGCCCACGGCACCGGCACCGCCCTGGGCGACCCGATCGAGGCGCAGGCGCTGCTGGCCACCTACGGCCAGGACCGTGAACCCGGGCAGCCGTTGTGGCTGGGGTCGTTGAAGTCGAACATCGGTCACGCGCAGGCTGCCGCCGGTGTGGCCGGCGTGATCAAGATGGTGCAGGCGCTGCGGCACGGGGTGTTGCCGGCGACGCTGCACGTGGACGCGCCCACCTCCGAGGTCGACTGGTCCGTCGGCGCGGTCGAGCTGCTGACGGAGGCGCGCGACTGGTCTCGGAACGGCCATCCGCGTCGGGCCGGGGTGTCCGCGTTCGGCGTCAGCGGCACGAACGCGCACCTCATTCTGGAGGAAGCGCCGCCGCAGGACGTCACACCCGACCCAGGAGAGGCCGAATCCCCGTACGTGCTGCCCCTCGTGGTGTCCGCACGGAGCGCCGCCTCGTTGGCGCTCCAGGCCGGTCGGCTGGTGGCGCACCTCGAGGGCGCCGACGCGCCGCTGGCGAGCGTGGCCGCGGCGCTGGTGTCCGGTCGGGCTGCGCTGACCGAGCGCGCCGTGGTGGTGGCGGACTCCCGGGTCGAGGCGACGACCGGGCTCGCGGCGTTGGCTCGCGGCGCGGACGCGGCCGGTGTGATCGCCGGCAGGGCGGGCTCGCCGGGCAAGGTCGTGTGGGTGTTCCCGGGCCAGGGGACGCAGTGGGCCGGGATGGGCCGCGAGCTGCTGGATTCGTCTCCGGTCTTCGCCGAACGGATCGCCGAGTGCGCGGCCGCGTTGGCGCCATGGGTGGACTGGTCGCTGATCGACGTGCTGCGCGGCGAGGCCGAGCCCGAGGTGCTGAACCGGGTCGACGTGCTGCAGCCGGCCAGCTTCGCGATGATGGTCGGCCTCGCCGCGGTGTGGCGGTCGTACGGGCTGCGGCCGGACGCCGTTGTCGGTCACTCCCAGGGTGAGATCGCCGCTGCCTGCGTGGCGGGTGCGCTGTCGCTGCAGGACGCGGCACGGGTGGTGGCGTTGCGCAGCCAGGCCATCGCCACGGAGCTGTCCGGGCGTGGCGGAATGGCCTCGGTCGCCCTGAGTGAGGACGAGGCGGCCGCGCGGTTGACGCCGTGGGCGGACCGGGTGCAGGTCGCCGCGCTCAACAGCCCCACCTCGGTGGTGATCGCGGGCGACGCCCGGGCTTTGGACGAGGCGCTCGCGTCGATGGAGGGTGACGGCGTCCGGGTGCGACGGGTGGCGGTCGACTACGGCTCGCACACCTCCCAGGTGGAGACGATCCACGACCTGCTCGCCGAGACGCTGGCGGAGGTGCGCGCGAAGGCTCCGACGGTGCCGTTCTACTCGACGGTGACCCGCGAGTGGATCCGTGACGCCGGGGTCGTGGACGGCGGGTACTGGTACCGGAACCTGCGTAATCAGGTGCGGTTCGGGCCAGCCGTCGCCGATCTCATCGGCCAGGACCACGGCGTGTTCGTGGAGATCAGTGCCCATCCGGTACTGGTCCAGCCGATCAGCGAGATCGTGGACGACGCCGATGTCGTGGTGACCGGGTCGTTGCGGCGCGACGACGGTGGCCTGCGGCGGCTGCTGACCTCGATGGCCGAGTTGTTCGTCCGGGGCGTGGCGGTGGACTGGAACGGCGTGCTGCCCCCGGTGGCAGGACGGGTCGAGCTGCCGACCTACGCCTTCGACCACCGGCACTACTGGCTGCGGCAGCCGACCGGGTCGGCCACCGACGCGACGTCGCTGGGACAGACCGCGGCCGACCACCCGCTGCTGGGTGCGGTGGTGCACCTGCCGCAGTCGGACGGCCTGGTGTTCACGTCCCTGCTGTCGGTGCGGTCGCATCCGTGGCTCGCCGATCACGCGGTCGGCGGGGTCGTGATCCTCCCCGGCAGCGGGCTGGTCGAGCTGGCCGTGCGGGCCGGCGACGAGACCGGGTGCTCGGTGCTGGACGAGTTGGTGATCGAGGCACCGCTGGTGGTGCCGGAGCAGGGCGGGGTGCGGCTGCAGGTCGCCCTCGGCGGACCGGGCGCAGGCGGCACACGCACGGTCGAGGTGTTCTCCCGACGTGACGGCGGCACGGGTGCGTGGACACGCCACGCCACCGGCGTGCTGTCGGCGGCACCGAGCGGCAGCGGCACCGAGTTCGACTTCACCGTCTGGCCGCCCCGGGACGCGGAGCCGATCGACGTCGAGGACTTCTACACCGACCTGGCTGAGCGCGGCTACGGCTACGGCCCCGCGTTCCAGGGCCTGCGCGCGGTATGGCGGCGGGGCGACGAGGTGTTCGCCGAGGCCGCCCTCCCCGAGGACCTGCGAGCGGAGGCGGGCCGGTTCGGTGTCCACCCGGCATTGCTGGACGCCGCGTTGCAGGCCGCCACGGCCGGCGCCACGGGGCAGGAGCCGGGCGAGGCGGTGCTGGCGTTCGCGTGGAACGGGTTCGTGCTGCACGCTGCGGGTGCCGCGGCGCTGCGGGTGCGGCTCGCGCGGCACGGGGCGGAGGCGCTCTCCGTCGAGGCAGCCGACGAGACCGGTGGGCCGGTGCTGACGATGGACTCGCTGGTGTCCCGCCCGGTGTCGGCGGCGCAGCTCGGGGCCGCGGCACGAAGCATCCGGGATGCGATGTTCCGGGTGGACTGGGCCGAACTGCCCGCGACTGCCGCCGAGCCCGTGTCGTCGTGGGCGCCGGTGTCCACGGCCGATGACGTGACGGCGCTGGTCCAGGGTGGCGACGTGCCGCCGGTGGCGGTCGTCGACGCCGGCGGCAGCGACGGTCCGCTCGCGGTGACGTCCCGGGTGCTGGAGGTCGTACAGGCGTGGCTGATCGCGCCCCAGCTCGAGGAGGTGCGCCTGGTCGTGCGGACCCGCGGCGCCGTATCCGCAGGTGGCGATCACCTGGTGACCGACCCGGCGGCCGCAGCGGTGTGGGGGCTGATCCGTTCCGCCCAGGCCGAGAACCCGGACCGGATCGTCCTGCTGGACGCCGACCCCGCCTCCGACGGCGGTGCGGATCTGGTGCTGGCGGCCGGTGAGCCGCAGCTCGCCGTACGCGGGACCACACTCTCCGTTCCTCGACTCGCCCGGACCATCGGCCAGCTCCAGGACGGCCCGGCCGTCTTCGGCCCGGAGGGGACGGTTCTGGTCTCGGGGGCTGGCGCGTTGGGCAGCCTGGTGGCCCGGCACCTGGTGACTCGGCACGGTGTGCGGCAGCTGGTGTTGGCCAGTCGCCGGGGCTCGGCGGCCGAGGGGATGACCGAGTTGGTCGCCGACCTGTCCGAGCAGGGCGCGGAGGTGTCGGTGGTGGCCTGCGACGTGTCCGACCGGGATCAGGTCGCGGCCCTGCTGGCCGAGCACCGGTTGACCGGTGTCGTGCACACGGCCGGTGTGTTCGATGACGCGATGATCGGCGGGCTGACCCCGGAACGGGTGGCCAGCGTGTTCGCACCCAAGGTCGACGCCGTGCGGCACCTCGACGAGCTGACCCGGGGCATGGACCTGGACGCCTTCGTCGTGTTCTCGTCGGTCGCGGGAGTGGTCGGCGGCGGCGGTCAGGGCAGTTACGCGGCGGCGAACGCCTTCCTGGACGCGGCGATGGCCCACCGGCGCGCGGCGGGACTGCCGGGGCTGTCGCTGGCCTGGGGCCTGTGGGAGCGGAGCGTCGGGATGGCCGCCGACCTCAGCGTCGTCGACCACGCGCGGGCGAGCCGCGGCGGCGTCCTGGAGCTGACCCGGGCCGAGGGCCTGGACATGTTCGACGTCGCGTTGCACCTGGACCAGGCGCTGCTGGTGCCGATCAAGCTGGACCCGGCGGCGTTGTCGGCGGACGCGGCAGCCGGTGGCGCGGTGCCGGCGCTGCTGCGCGGTCTGGTTCGCCGGGGCCGGCAGCAGGCGCGGGCGGCGGCCACGGCGGACAACACCCTGGTTCGCCGACTCGCCGGGCTTCCGCCGGCCGACCAGGAAGCACTGCTCCTGGACGTGGTTCGTGCTCAGGTCGCGGTCGTGCTCGGGCATGCGGGTCCGGAGGACGTACGTGCGGACACGGCGTTCAAGGATGCCGGGTTCGACTCGCTGACGGCGGTGGAGCTGCGCAACCGGTTGCGTGAGGCGACCGGGTTGAAGCTGCCTCCGACGCTGGTCTTCGACTACCCGACCCCGCTGGTGATCGCCGGGCACCTGCGAGCGCAACTGCACCCGGACGACGCCGCGCCCACCGCCGACGCGGACGAGGCTCGGCTGCGACAGGCCCTCGCGTCGGTCCCGCTGGCCCGGCTGCGAGCGGCGGGACTGGTCGAGTCCCTGCTCAAACTCGCCGCCACGGGCGAGCCGGACGGCGGTCTCGGTGACGAGACCGGTGACGAACGGGCCATCGCCGACCTGGATGTCGACGACCTCGTGGAACTGGCGCTCGGCGGTGAGTAGTCCCGTGCGGCCCGACAGCTGCTACCGACTGATTGGGGACCTCTGGTGAGTGCGTCGTATGAGAGGGTCGTCGAGGCGCTGCGGAAGTCGGTGGCCGAGGTCGGCGAGCTGAGGAAGCGGAACCGCCAACTCCTCGGCGCGTCCCGGGAGCCGATCGCCATCGTCGGGATGGCCTGCCGGTTGCCCGGTGGCGTCGCCGGGCCCGCGGACCTGTGGCGGCTGGTGTCCGAAGGCCGGGAGGCGGTGTCGGGCTTCCCGGCCGACCGGGGCTGGGACCTGGAGAACCTGTTCGATCCGGACCCGGACCGTTCGGGCACCTCGTACGTCAGCCAGGGCGGTTTCTTGCACGAGGCGGGGCTGTTCGACGCGGGGTTCTTCGGGATCTCCCCGCGTGAGGCGCTGGCCATGGATCCGCAGCAGCGGCTGCTGCTGGAAGCCTCGTGGGAGGCCTTCGAGAACGCCGCCGTCGACCCAACGTCGTTGAAGGGACACGACGTGGGGGTGTTCGTCGGCGCGGCCCCGCAGGGCTACGGTTCCGGTCCGATCGGGCCGGAGATGCAGAGCTTCGCGGGCACCGGGGTGGCGTCGAGCGTGGCATCGGGTCGGGTGTCGTACGTGTTCGGTTTCGAGGGTCCGGCGGTCACGATCGACACGGCGTGTTCGTCGTCGCTGGTGGCGATCCACCTCGCGGCGCAGGCGTTGCGACAGGGTGAGTGCTCGATGGCCCTCGCCGGCGGGACGATGGTGATGTCGAGCCCCAACTCCTTCGTCGTGTTCTCGCGGCAGCGAGGGTTGGCGGCGGACGGGCGGTGCAAGGCGTACGCGGACGGCGCGGACGGAATGGGTCTGGCTGAGGGCGTCGGCCTGGTGCTCCTCGAGCGGTTGTCGGTGGCGCGTGAGCGCGGGCACCGGGTGTTGGCGGTGTTGCGGGGCAGCGCGGTCAACCAGGATGGCGCGTCGAACGGGTTGACGGCGCCGAACGGCCCGTCGCAGCAGCGGGTGATCCGCAGCGCGCTCGCCGACGCCGGCCTGTCGCCGTCCGAGGTGGACGTCGTCGAGGGGCACGGAACCGGAACGTCCCTCGGAGACCCGATCGAGGCGCAGGCGTTGTTGGCAACCTACGGGCAGGGCCGCGATCCCGGGAAGCCGTTGTGGCTGGGGTCGTTGAAGTCGAACGTCGGCCACGCGCAGGCGGCTGCGGGCGTGGCGAGCGTGATCAAGGTGGTGCAGGCGTTGCGGCACGGGATCATGCCGCCCACCCTGCACGTCGACGCGCCCAGCACCGGGGTGGACTGGTCCGAGGGTGCGGTGGAACTGCTGACCGAGGCACGCCGGTGGCCGCGCGACGGAGACCCGCGTCGCGCCGGTGTGTCGTCGTTCGGGGTCAGCGGGACGAACGCGCACCTGATCATCGAGGAGGGATCCGAGGAGCCCGCCGACGAGATCGCGGCCGGCGGTGTGGTGCCGCTGGTCGTGACGGCTCGGAGCGCGGCGTCCCTGGCCGGCCAGGCGGGTCGGCTGGCCGCGTTCGTCGAGGAGGCCGGAATGCCGCTCGCGGGCGTGGCCGGCGCGTTGGTGTCGGGCCGGGCGGTGCTCGACGATCGTGCGGTCGTGGTGGCCGGTTCGGTCGAGGAGGCGCTGACCGGGCTCAGTGCGATTGCCCGTGGCGAGGACGCCACCGGTGTGGTGACCGGCAGCGTCGGCGCTCGCGGGAAAGTGGTGTGGGTGTTCCCGGGGCAGGGCTCGCAGTGGATCGGCATGGGTCGCGAGCTGCTGAGCTCTTCGGCTGTCTTCGCGCAGCGGGTGGCCGAGTGCGAGACGGCGTTGCAGCCGTGGATCGACTGGTCGCTCGAGGACGTGCTGCGGGGCGACACCGATCCTGCCGTGCTGGACCGGGTCGACGTGCTGCAGCCGGCCAGCTTCGCCGTGATGGTCGCCCTGGCGGCGGTGTGGGCGTCGGTGGGCGTACGTCCCGACGCTGTGCTGGGCCACTCGCAGGGTGAGATCGCGGCGGCGTGTGTAGCGGGTGCCCTCTCCCTCGAGGACGCCGCCCGGGTGGTGGCCCTGCGCAGCCAGGCCATCGCCGCGACGTTGTCGGGTCGCGGTGGCATGGCCTCCGTCGCATTGAGCGAGGAGGACGTGGTCGCCCGGTTGGCGTCGTGGGCGGACCGGGTCGAGGTGGCGGCGGTGAACAGCCCGTCGTCGGTGGTGATCGCCGGTGCTGCCCGGGCGTTGGACGAGGTGCTCGAGTCGTTGGAGGGCCAGGGCGTTCGGGTGCGGCGGGTGGCGGTGGACTACGCGTCGCACTCCCGGCAGGTCGAGGACATCCGCGACGCGCTGGCCACGGCGCTGGCCGGGATCACAGCGCAGGCACCGGTGGTGCCGTTCTACTCGACCGTGACCGGTGAGTGGATTCGCGACGCCGGGGTCGTGGACGGTGATTACTGGTACCGGAACCTGCGCAACCAGGTCCGGTTCGGCCCGGCGGTGGCCGACCTGCTCGGCCGGCGGTTCGGGATCTTCCTCGAGGTCAGCGCGCATCCGGTGCTCGTCCAGCCGATCAGCGAGATCGTGGACGACGCCGATGTCCTGGTGACGGGGTCTTTGCGGCGCGACGACGGTGGCCCGCGACGGCTGCTCACGTCGATGGCTGAGATCTTCGTCCGTGGTGTCCCCGTGGACTGGACGGCGATGCTGCCGGCCGGGGCGGCGTCCGCACGAGTGGATCTGCCGACCTATGCCTTCAACCACCAGCACTACTGGCTCCAGTCGGCCGAGTCGTCGACCGACGCGGCGTCGCTGGGTCAGTCGGCGACGGATCACCCCCTGTTGAGCGCGGTGCTGCGGTTGCCGCAGTCGGACGGGGCGGTGTTCACCTCGCGGTTGTCATTGCGGTCGCATCCGTGGCTGGCGGATCACGCGATCGGTGGTGTGGTGCTCTTCCCCGGCACCGGCCTGGTCGAGTTGTCGTTGCGGGCCGGTGACGAGGTCGGGTGCCCGGTGCTGGACGAACTCGTGACGGAGGCGCCGCTGGTGGTGCCCGAGCACGGTGGGGTCCGGGTCCAGGTCGCGGTGGGCGGAGCGGACGACAACGGTGTGCGCACGGTGGCCGTGTACTCGCTGCGCGAGGACGGTGCCGAGGTGTGGACGCGGCACGCCACGGGTCTGCTGTCGGCCACGCCGAGCGGCACCGGCACCGGGTTCGACTTCACGGCGTGGCCGCCGTCAGGTGCGCAGCGGGTCGAGGTCGGGGACTTCTACACCGACCTGGTGGAGCGTGGTTACGCGTACGGGCCGGCGTTCCAGGGGGTGCGGACGGTGTGGCGGCGGGGCGAGGAGGTCTTCGCCGAGGTCGCCCTGCCCGACGAGCACCGCGAGGACGCCGCCGCGTACGGCATCCATCCCGCGTTGCTGGACGCGGCCCTGCAGACCGGGACCGTCGCCGCGGCTGCGGCGGCGACGGGCGAGCAACGCGGGCGTTCGGTGATGCCGTTCGCGTGGAACGGGCTCGTGCTGCACGCCGTGGGCGCGTCGGCGTTGCGGGTCCGGGTCGCGCCGGACGGCCCGGAGGCGATGACCGTCGAGGCCGCTGACCAGACCGGCGGCCCGGTCCTGACGATGGACTCGTTGGTGTTGCGCGCGGTGCCCACCGGGCAGCCGGACACGGCAGGATCCGAATCGCTGTTCCAGGTCGACTGGACCGAGCTGCCTCCGGTGGCGGGGCAGCCCATGCCGTCGTGGGTGGCGGTGGCCACCGCCGGCGACGTGGCTGCCCTGACCGACGTGCCTGCGGTGGCGGTGCTGACGGCGGTCGGCGACGGCGACGCGCTGGCCGTGACGTCGCGGGTCCTGGCGGTCGTGCAGGCGTGGCTGACGGCAGCCGAACTGGACGAGTCGCGGCTGGTGGTGGCCACCCGGGGTGCGATGCCTGCTGGTGACGGCGTGGTGACCGACCCGGCGGCGTCGGCCGTGTGGGGCCTGGTGCGTGCCGTCCAGACCGAGCACCCGGACCGGGTCGTTCTGCTGGACCTCGATCCCGCTGCCGGCGACGGACCGGAAGCAGTGCTGGGTGCGGTGCTGGCCAGTGGTGAGCCGCAGGTCGCGGCGCGCGGAACGGCCCTGTCCGTGCCGCGTCTCGCCCGCGTCGGCCGGGCAGCGGATTCCCCCGCCCGGTTCGGTCCGGACGCGACGGTGCTGGTCTCGGGTGCTGGGTCGTTGGGCGGTCTCGCGGCCCGCCGCCTGGTCACCCGGCACGGTGTGCGCCGCCTGGTGCTGGCCAGCCGCCGGGGCCGGGACGCCGACGGGGTGGCGGATTTGGTCGCCGAGCTGACCGAGCAGGGAGCGGAGGTGTCGGTGCGGGCCTGTGACATGGCCGATCGTGAGCAGGTCGCGGCCCTGCTGGCGGAGCAGCGTCCGACCGCCGTCGTGCACACGGCGGGCGTGTTCGACGCCGGTGTGGTCGGGGCGTTGACCCCGGAGAAGCTGGCCCGGGTGTTCGCACCGAAGGTCGACGCGGCGCGGCATCTGGACGAGCTGACCCGTGACCTCGACCTCGACGCGTTCGTCGTGTACTCGTCCGCATCGTCGATCTTCATGGGCGCGGGCAGCGGCGGTTACGCGGCCGCGAACGCGTACCTCGACGGCTTGATGGCCCACCGCAGGGCAGCGGGCCTACCGGGGCTGTCGCTGGCCTGGGGACCGTGGCAGCAGGTCACCGGCATGGCGGACACCATCGACGACCTCACCCTGAATCGGATGAGCCGGCGCGAGGGGCGTGGGGGAGTCCTGGGTCTCGGGTCCGCCGACGGCATGGACCTGTTCGACGCCGCGCTGGCGTCCGGGCAGGCGCTGTTGGTGCCGATCAAGCTGGACCTGCGGGAGGTCCGTGCCGACGCGGCGACCGGCGGCGGTGTGCCGCACCTGTTGCGCGGTCTGGTCCGGGTGGGCCGACAGTCGGCACGGGCGGCATCCGGCGGGGACGGCGGGCTGGTGCGTCGACTCGCCGAGCTCGCCCCGGCCGACCGGGAAGCACTGCTCCTGGACCTGGTGCGTAGTCAGGTCGCGGTGGTGCTCGGGCACTCCGGAGCGGCTGCCGTTCGGGCGGACGGGGCGTTCCAGGACGCCGGGTTCGACTCGCTCACGTCGGTGGAGTTGCGCAACCGGCTGCGCGAGGCGACCGGCCTGAAGCTGCCGGCCACCCTGGTTTTCGATTACCCGAACGCGCAGGCCCTCGCCCGTTACCTGCGCGACGCACTCGCCGTCGACGAGGTGTCCCCGGTCGACTCCGTCCTGGCCGGTCTCGCCGGCCTGGAGCCGGCGATCGGGTCGGTGGCGTCCGACGACGCGGCCCGCGACCGAATCACCACGAGCCTGCGGGAACTGCTGAAGACAGCCGAGGCGGCGGCTGGCCCTGACACGTCCGACGACGATCTCGACATCGCCAGCGACGAGGAACTCTTCGCGCTCGTCGACCGCTTCGCCTGAGCACCGCCCGATCCGCACCGCCCGACCCGCACCGCCCGACCCGCACACGGACATCTCCTGGGAGCTGAGTTCAGTGGCTGACGAGGTACAACTCCGCGACTACCTCAAGAGGGCCATCGCCGATGCCCGCGACGCACGCAAGCGGCTGCGCGAGGTCGAGGACCAGGCGCGGGAGCCGATCGCCATCGTGGGAATGGCGTGTCGGTATCCGGGCGGGGTGTCCTCGCCCGAGGACCTGTGGCACGTGGTGGCGAACGGGACTGACGCTGTTGCGGGCTTTCCCACCGACCGGGGTTGGGACCTCGCCGGCCTCTTCGACCCGGACCCCGACCGTCCGGGCACGTCGTACACGAGCCAGGGTGGCTTCCTCGACGGCGCGGGCCTGTTCGACGCCGGGTTCTTCGGGATCTCGCCGCGTGAGGCGCTGGCGATGGACCCGCAGCAGCGGTTGCTGCTGGAGACCTCCTGGGAGGCGATGGAACGGGCGGGCATCGACCCGTTGTCGTGGAAAGGCAGCAACGTCGGTGTCTTCGCCGGGTTGTCCAGCCAGGGCTACGGGGCCGGCTCCGGTCGTCAGGTCGCCCCGGAACTGGAGGGTTTCGCGGGTACGGGTGCCGCTCCGTGCATCGCGACCGGCCGGGTGTCGTACGTGTTCGGCTTCGAGGGGCCCGCGGTGACGGTCGACACGGGGTGCTCGTCGTCGTTGGTGGCGATGCACCTCGCCGTGCAGGGGCTGCGGCAGGGTGAGTGCTCCGCGGCGCTGGCCGGCGGTGCGATGGTGATGGCCCAACCCGGCTCCTTCCTGTCATTCTCCCGGCAGCGAGGGCTGGCCACCGACGGACGGTGCAAGGCGTACGCGGACGGCGCGGACGGGATGGGCCTGGCCGAGGGCGTCGGCATGGTGGTCCTCGAGCGCCTGTCGGTGGCGCGCGAACGTGGGCATCGGGTGTTGGCGGTGTTGCGGGGCATCGCGGTGAACCAGGACGGCGCGTCGAACGGGCTGACGGCGCCGAACGGTCCGTCGCAGCAGCGGGTGATCCGCAGCGCCCTGGCCGATGCCGGGCTCTCGCCGGCCGACGTGGACGTCGTCGAGGGCCATGGCACGGGCACGGTGCTCGGTGATCCGATCGAGGCGCAGGCGTTGCTGGCCACCTACGGCCAGGGCCGGGACCCGGAGCGCCCGCTGTGGCTGGGCTCGGTGAAGTCGAACATCGGGCACACCCAGGCGGCCGCGGGCATGGCTGGCGTGATCAAGATGGTGCAGGCGCTGCGGCACGGCGTCCTGCCGGCGACACTGCATGTGCAGCAGCCCACCGCCGAGGTGGACTGGTCGGCGGGTGCGGTGGAGCTGCTGACCGAGGCGCGCCGGTGGCCGCGCGGCGACCGTGCGCGTCGGGCGGGCGTGTCGTCGTTCGGGATCAGCGGGACGAACGCACACCTGATCATCGAGGAGGCGCCCGAGGAACCGGCGCCGGCTGAGCAGACGTCGCCCGACGCTGTGGTGCCGCTGGTGGTGTCGGCGCGCAGCACCGGGGCGTTGGCCGGGCAGGCCGGTCGACTCGCGTCGTACCTGGAGTCGGGTGGGGTGCCGCTGGCAGGTGTGGCCGGGGCGTTGGTTTCCGACCGGGCCCTGCTCGGTGAGCGCGCCGTGGTGGTGGCCGAGTCTCGTGCGGAGGCGCTCGCCGGTCTGGCCGCGCTGGCCCGCGGCGAGGGCGCAGCTGGCCTGGTGACCGGCAGCGCCGGGTTGCCGGGGAAGGTGGCGTGGGTGTTCCCGGGTCAGGGTTCGCAGTGGCACGCGATGGGCCGGGACCTGCTGGATTCCTCGCCGGTCTTCGCGGAGCGGATCTCGGAGTGTGCCGACGCCCTGGCGCCGTGGATCGACTGGTCGCTCGTGGATGTGCTACGTGGCGAGACCGCTCCCGGAATCCTGGATCGGGTCGACGTGGTACAGCCGGCGAGCTTCGCGGTGATGGTGGGTCTGGCGTCGGTGTGGGCGTCGGTGGGTGTCGTTCCGGATGCGGTGGTGGGCCACTCGCAGGGCGAGATCGCGGCGGCCTGTGTGGCTGGTGCGTTGTCGTTGGACGACGCGGCGCGGGTGGTGGCGTTGCGCAGCCGGGCCATCGCCACGAAGCTGTCCGGCCGGGGCGGCATGGCGTCGGTCGTGTTGGGGGAGAACGAGGCGGCCGCCCGGTTGCGGCCGTGGGTTGATCGGGTCGAGGTGGCGGCGGTGAACAGCCCGTCGTCCGTGGTGGTCGCCGGTGACGCTCAGGCGTTGGACGAGGCGTTGCAGGTCCTCTCAGGCCAGGGTGTTCGGGTGCGGCGGGTGGCGGTGGACTACGCCTCGCACACCCGGCATGTGGAGGATATTCGTGACACCCTCGCCGAGGCGTTGGCCGGGATCGAGGCGCAGGCGCCGAGGGTGCCGTTCTACTCGACGGTGACCGGTGGGTGGATCCGGGACGCCGGGATCGTGGACGGTGGCTACTGGTACCGCAACCTGCGCCACCAGGTGGGCTTCGGGCCGGCGGTGGCCGACCTGGTCGAGCAGGGATATCGGGTGTTCGTGGAGGTGAGCGCCCACCCGGTCGTGGTCCAGCCGATCAGCGAGATCGTGGACGACGCCGATGTCGTGGTGGCGGGCACGTTGCGCCGGGAGGACGGGGGCGTGCGGCGGCTCCTGACCTCCATGGCCGAGCTGTTCACTCGAGGCGTCACGGTCGACTGGAGTGGTGTTCTGCCACCCGGTTCCGGGCATCTGGACCTGCCGACCTACGCGTTCGACCACGAGCACTTCTGGCTCCAGACCGAGGAGGCCGCGACCGACGCGGCGTCGCTGGGTCAGTCGGCGGTGGATCACCCGCTGTTGGGCGCGATGGTCCAACTGCCCCGATCCGAGGGGCTGGTGTTCACCTCATGCCTGTCGCTGCGGTCGCACCCGTGGCTGGCGGACCACGCGATCGGTGGTGTGGTGCTCCTTCCCGGCAGTGGGCTGGTCGAATTGGCGGTGCGCGCCGGTGACGAGGTCGGGTGCCCGGTGCTGGACGAACTCGTCACGGAGGCGCCGCTGGCCGTGCCCGAGCACGGCGCGGTCCGGGTCCAGGTCGCGGTGGGCGGTCCGGGCGACAACGGGGTACGCACGGTGGAGGTGTACTCCCTGCGCGACGACGGCGGGGAGGGGTGGACGCGGCATGCCACCGGAGTTCTGTCCGCCACAGAGGCGCCGGCGAAGGGATTCGACTTCACGGCGTGGCCGCCGTCGGGTGCGCAGCGGGTCGAGGTCGGGAACTTCTACCCCGACCTGGTCGAGCGTGGTTATGCGTACGGGCCCTCGTTCCAGGGCGTGCGCGCGGTGTGGCGGCGGGGCGAGCAGGTGTTCGCCGAGGTCGCCCTGCCGGACGACATGCGTACGGAGGCCGGCGGGTTCGGTGTGCATCCCGCGTTGCTGGACGCGGCCCTGCAGCCGATCCTGCTGAGCGCCGGAGACGGCACCGACGAACTGCGGCTGCCGCTCGACTGGACCGGGCTGGCGCTGCACGCCTCGGGAGCCTCGGCGTTGCGGGTGCGGCTGGTGCCCAGCGCAGCCGGAACCATGTCGCTGGAGGCGGCAGACGAGGCGGGCGGGCTGGTGGTGACGGTCGACTCGGTCGTGTCCCGGCCGGTGTCCGTCGAGAAGCTCGCCGCGACGACGGAGACTCGCGACTCGCTGTTCCGGGTGGAGTGGATCGAACTGCCCGCTGCCGCGGTGGAAGCGCCGTCGCTCGACGGTCGGCCCGATGTGGTGGTCCTGGAAGTGGCCGGCGAGAACGACGCGCTGGCGGTGGCCTCGCGGGTGTTGGCGGACGTGCAGGCTTGGCTGAATGGGCCGGAGGAGTCGCGGCTGGTGGTCGTGACCCGGGGTGCGGTGCCCGCCGGTGACGGTGCGGTGGCTGATCCGGCTGCGGCGGCGGTCTGGGGTCTGGTGCGTTCCGCCCAGGCCGAGAACCCGGACCGGATCACCCTGCTCGACCTCGACCCCGACGGCGACCTCGCGCAGCTGCCGGGTTCGGTGCTGGGCAGTGCGGAGCCCCAGATCGCGGTGCGCGGGACGGCCTGCCTTGTCCCGCGCCTCGCTCGTGCCGACGGTCAGCCGCCGGACGCGCCCACCGTGTTCCGCCCGGAAGGGACGGTCCTGGTTTCCGGTGCGGGAGTGCTCGGGGCGGTGCTGGCCCGGCACCTGGTCACCCGGCACGACGTGCGGCGTCTCGTGCTGGCCAGCCGGCGGGGGCCGGACGCCGACGACATGGCGGGCCTGGTCGCCGAGCTGACCGAGCGGGGCGCGGCGGTCTCGGTGGTCGCGTGCGACGTGTCGGACCGGGATCAGGTGGCGGCCCTGCTGGCGGAGCACCGTCCGACGGGCGTGGTGCACACGGCGGGCGTGCTGGACGACGGCGTGATCGGCGCGTTGACCCCGGACCGGCTGGCCACCGTCTTCGCACCCAAGGTGGCAGCGGTGCGGCACCTCGACGACCTCACCCGGGACCTGGACCTGGACGCCTTCGTGGTGTTCTCGTCCGGGTCGGGGGTGTTCGGCTCTCCCGGTCAGGGCAACTACGCGGCGGCGAACGCCTTCCTGGACGCGGCGATGGTGAACCGCCGGGCGGCCGGTCTGCCCGGGTTGTCGTTGGCGTGGGGCCTGTGGGAGCAGGCCACGGGCATGACCGCACATCTCGGCGGGGCAGACCAGGCGCGGATGAGCCGCGGTGGGGTGCGGGCGATGACGGCGGCGGAGGGCATGGAGCTCTTCGACGCCGCGCTGGCCTCCGAACAGGCCCTGTTGGTGCCGGTCAAGCTGGACCTGCGGGGAGTACGCGCCGGCGGTGCGGTGCCGCACCTGCTGCGCGGTCTGGTGCGGCCAGGACGGCAGCAGGCGCGGGCCGTGGCCGGCGGGGACGGTGGGCTGGTGCGGCGGCTGGCCGGGCTCGCCGCGGCGGAGCAGGAGGCGCTGTTGCTGGATCTGGTGCGTGGTCAGGTTGCGGCGGTGCTCGGGCATTCGGGTGCGGGGGCTGTTCGGGCGGACGGGGCGTTCAAGGATGCCGGGTTCGACTCGTTGACGTCGGTGGAGCTGCGTAACCGGCTGCGGGAGGCGACCGGCTTGAAGCTGCCCGCCACGCTGGCGTTCGACTACCCCACTCCGTTCGTCCTCGCGCGCCACCTGCGCGATGAGCTGGGGACGGGCGGCGACGCGCTCTCCCAGGTGAACACCAGGATCGCCGATGTCGAGTCGCTGATCGGCACCCTGGCTCTCGACGAGTCGACGAGAGCCGCCATCACGCTTCGCCTTCAGGGCCTGGTGGCCAAGTGCAACGGAGTCCGCGAGCAGGCGGACGTCGCCACGGTTGCCGAGCAGCTCGAATCCGCGTCCGCCGACGAGGTCCTCGACTTCATCGACGCGGAGCTTGGCCTCGGCTGACACCGCTTCGAGGCTTCCCGCCCCATCAAGATCTTCGTGAGGACTGACGAGAATGACCACGAACGAGAGACTCCTCCAGTACCTCAAGCGCGTCACGGCCGAGCTGCACACCCTGAAGCAGCAGGGCTCGCGGCATGCTGACGAGCCCCTCGCCGTCGTGGGCATGGCGTGCCGCTTCCCGGGTGGGGTGTCCTCACCGGAAGACCTGTGGCGACTGGTCGCCGGCGGGGTCGACGCCCTCTCCGACTTCCCCGACGACCGGGGCTGGAACCTGGAGGGCCTGTTCGACCCGGACCCCGACCGCCCCGGCACGACGTACACCAGCCAGGGCGGCTTCCTGGGCGGCGCCGGGATGTTCGACGCGGGGTTCTTCGGGATCTCGCCGCGTGAGGCGCTGGCGATGGATCCGCAGCAGCGGTTGCTGCTGGAGACGTCGTGGGAGGCGTTGGAGAACGTCGGTATCGACCCGGTGTCGCTGAGGGGCACCGACGTCGGGGTGTTCTCCGGGGTGTTCACCCAGGGCTACGGGGCCGGTGCGATCACGCCGGAGCTGGAGGGCTTCGCGGGCACGGGCTCGGCGTCGAGCGTGGCGTCCGGCCGGGTGTCGTACACGTTCGGGTTCGAGGGACCGGCGGTCACGATCGACACGGCGTGTTCGTCGTCGCTGGTGGCCATCCACCTCGCCGCGCAGGCACTGCGGCTGGGGGAGTGCTCGATGGCGCTGGCCGGCGGCGCGACCGTGATGCCGACGCCCGGCACCTTCGTGGCATTCTCCCGGCAGCGGGTGCTGGCCGCCGACGGGCGGAGCAAGGCGTTCGCCGCGGCCGCCGACGGCACCGGCTGGTCCGAGGGCGCCGGCGTCGTGGTGCTGGAGCGGTTGTCGGTGGCGCGCGAGCGTGGGCACCGGATCCTGGCCGTGTTGCGGGGCAGCGCGGTGAACCAGGACGGCGCGTCGAACGGCCTGACGGCGCCGAACGGTCCGGCGCAGCAGCGGGTGATCCGCAAGGCGCTGGCCGGCGCCGGTCTGGTGCCGTCCGACGTGGATGTCGTGGAGGCCCACGGAACGGGAACCCCCCTGGGCGACCCGATCGAGGCGCAGGCGCTGCTGGCGACCTACGGGCAGGGCCGGGAGCCGGACAACCCGTTGTGGCTGGGCTCGGTGAAGTCGAACATCGGTCATACGCAGGCGGCTGCGGGTGTGGCCGGCGTGATCAAGATGGTGCAGGCGCTGCGCCGCGGTGTCCTGCCGCCCACGCTGCACGTGGACGAGCCGACGCCGCAGGTCGACTGGTCCACCGGCGCGGTCGAGCTGCTGACCGAGGCCCGGCAGTGGCTGCGCAACGGTCATCCGCGTCGGGCCGGGGTGTCCGCTTTCGGGATCAGCGGGACCAACGTGCACGTGATCATCGAGGAGGCACCCGTCGACGAGGAGGCACCGGTCTCGGCGGAGACGCCCACCGGTGCGGTGCCGTTGGTCGTGTCGGCGGGCAGCGCGGCCTCCCTGGCGGCCCAGGCGGGCCGGCTGGCGTCGTTCCTCAGGTCTGACGAGGCACCGCTGGCGCGCGTGGCCGGGGCGTTGGTCTCCGAACGGGCGCTGCTGGGTGAGCGCGCCGTGGTGCTCGCGGGTTCGACCGAGGAGGCGTTGGCCGGGCTGGGTGCGCTGGCCGGTGGTGAGACCGCGCCCGGCCTGGTGACCGGTTCGGGTGTGGCGGGCCGGGTGGTGTGGGTGTTCCCGGGGCAGGGTTCGCAGCGGGTGGGCATGGGGCGTGAGCTCTACGAGCGGTACCCGGTGTTCGCGCGGGCGTTGGACGAGGCCTGTGGGTTTCTGGACTCGGGTCTGGCCGGGTGGGTCGATCACCCGGTGCGGGAGGTGGTTCTGGGCCGGGTGCCGGGCGGCGGCGACCTCTTGGACCAGACGGTGTTCACGCAGGCAGGGCTGTTCGCGGTGGAGAGCGCCCTGTTCCGGTTGATGGCGTCGTGGGGGGTGCGGCCGGATGTGGTGCTCGGGCACTCGGTCGGTGAGATCACGGCCGCGTACGCGGCGGGGGTCCTGTCGTTGGCCGACGCGGCGCGGTTGGTGGCGGCTCGGGCTCGGCTGATGCAGGCGTTGCCGCCGGGTGGGGCGATGGTGGCGGTGGCGGCGAGTGAGTCGGAGGTCTCCGAGCTGCTGGGCGCGGGTGTGGAGCTGGCGGCGGTCAACGGTCCGTCGTCGGTGGTGCTCTCCGGTGACGACGAGGCGGTCCTCGCCGTGGCCGATCGGATGCGGGATCGGGGGCGCAGGACGAAGCGGCTGGTGGTGTCGCATGCGTTCCATTCGCGGCGGATGGAGCCGATGCTGGCCGCCTTTGCCGCGGAGCTCGCTGATGTGGTGTGGCAGCCGCCGGTGATTCCGGTGGTCTCGAATCTGACCGGGCGGCTGGCCGAACCCGGCGAACTCGCCGACCCGCGGTACTGGGCCGAGCACGTGCGCCGGCCGGTGCGGTTCGCTGACGGAATCGCGGCGGCGGTGGAGTACGGCGGCACGCTGTTCGTGGAACTCGGTCCGGGGGCGGTGCTGACCGCGATGGTCACGGAGACGGCCGCAGCGGTGGACGCCGAGGTGCGCTCTGTTCCGGCCTTGCGGGACGGCCGCCCGGAGGACCAGTCGTTGCTGGCTGCGGTGGCCGAGCTGTTCGTGCGCGGCGTGGCCGTGGACTGGACCACCATGCTTCCGCCGGTGACCGGGCACGTGGACCTGCCGACGTACGCGTTCGACCGCCAGAACTACTGGCTGCCGCCCGGCGACCCGGCGGCGGACGTCACGTCCCTGGGGCAGTCGGCGGTCGACCATCCGCTGTTGGGTGCGGTCGTGCGGTTACCGCAGTCGGACGGGTTGGTCTTCACGTCGCTGCTGTCGCTGCGGTCGCATCCGTGGCTGGCCGATCACGAGATCGGCGGAGTGGTGCTCGTCGCGGGCACCGGATTGATCGAACTGGCGGTCCGCGCGGGCGACGAGGTCGGGTGCTCGGTGCTCGAGGAACTGGTGATCGAGGCGCCGATGGTCGTCCCGGAGCGCGGCGGGGTGCGGGTCCTGGTGTCGGTGGACGGTCCGGGGGAGACCGGGTCACGCACGGTGGACGTGTACTCGCTGCGCGACGGCGACGGGGACGCCTGGACCCGGCATGCCACGGGACTGCTGTCGGCCGGGCCGGCGGGACGGGGCTCCGGGTTCGACTTCGCAGCCTGGCCGCCGCCGGGTGCACGGCCGGTCGAGACCGAGGGCTTCTACGCCGATCTGGTCGAGCGTGGCTATGCGTACGGGCCGTCGTTTCAGGGGTTGCGGGCGGTGTGGCGGCGGGGCGAGGAGGTGTTCGCCGAGGTCGCGCTGCCGGCGGACCTGCGCACGGAAGCGGGCAGGTTCGGCATCCACCCCGGGTTGCTGGACGCCGCCCTGCACGCGGGCATGCTGGGTGCCGCGGCGGCGGAGGAATCCGGGCCGCCGGTGCTGCCGTTCGCCTGGAACGGGATGGCGTTGCACGCCGCGGGCGCCTCCGCGCTGCGCGTACGCCTGGTAGCCGACGGGCCCAGCGGCATCTCGGTGGAGGCGGCCGACGAGACCGGCGCCCTCGTGTTGTCGGTGGACTCGCTGGTGTCCCGGCCGGTATCCACCGAGCAGTTGGACGCCGCGGCGGCGGGCACCCGCGACGCGCTGTTCCGGGTGGACTGGACTGTCCTGCCCGTGGCCTCCGGGGAGCCCTCGCCTTCGTGGGCGTCGGTGGCCACCATCGACGACGTCGCGGCTCTTGCCGACGACGCGCCCGCGGTGGCGGTGCTGGAGGCGGTCGGTGCGGACGACGCACTGGCCGTCACCTCGCGGGTGCTGGGCGTCGTGCAGGCGTGGCTCGGCGCCGGGCCGGAGGAGTCGCGGCTGGTGGTCGTGACCCGGGGCGCGGTGCCCGCCGGTGACGGCGTGGTGGTTGACCCCGCTGCGGCGGCGGTGTGGGGTCTGGTGCGTTCCGCTCAGGCCGAGAACCCGGACCGGATCGTCCTGCTGGATCTCGACCTCGACGGTGCCGTCGCACAGGTGTTGGGGGTGGTGTTGGCCTCCGGTGAGCCACAGGTCGCGGTTCGTGGCGGCGCACTCTCGGCTCCCCGGCTCGCTCGCGTCACCGCTGCGGCGAGCGATGTCCCCGCCGTGTTCGGCCCGGCGGAGACGGTCCTGGTCACCGGAGGCACGGGGTCGCTGGGCGCTCTGGTCGCGCGGCATCTTGTGTCCCGGCACGGGGTACGGCAGCTGGTCCTGGTCAGCAGGCGGGGTCGGAATGCCGACGGTGCGGGAGAGTTGGTCGCCGAGCTGACCGAGCGGGGCGCGGCGGTCTCGGTGGTCGGGTGTGACGTGTCGGACCGGGATCAGGTGGCGGCCCTGCTGGCGGAGCACCGTCCGACGGGCGTGGTGCACACGGCGGGCGTGTTGGACGACGGCGTGATCGGTGCGTTGACCCCGGACCGGCTGGCCACCGTCTTCGCGCCGAAGGTGGACGCGGTGCGGCACCTCGACGAGCTCTCCCGGGAGCTGGATCTCCACACGTTCGTGGTGTTCTCGTCCGCGTCCGGTGTCTTCGGGTCCGCCGGTCAGGGCAACTACGCGGCGGCGAACGCCTTCCTGGACGCGGCGGTCGCCGCGCGTCGGGCGGCCGGTCTGCCGGGCGTGTCGCTGGCGTGGGGCCTGTGGGAGCAGACCGACGGCATGACTGCTCACCTGGGCGGTGCCGACCAGGCGCGGATGAGCCGCGGTGGTGTCCTGGCGATGACGCCTGCCGAGGGCATGGGCCTGTTCGATGCCGCCGTGGGTTCCGGGCAGGCGCTGTTGGTTCCGGTCAAGCTGGACCTGCGGGCGACCCCCGTGAACGTTCCACACCTGCTACGCGGCCTGGTCCGGCCGAGCCGGCAGCAGGCGCGTGCGGCCTCCGCCGGCGACGGTGGGCTGGTTCGGCGGCTGGCCGGTCTCGGGCCGGCCGAGCGGGAGGCGCTGCTGCTGGACCTGGTGCGCGGTCAGGTCGCGGTCGTGCTCGGGCACTCCGGTGCGGAGGCCGTACGGCCGGACACGGCGTTCAAGGAGGCCGGATTCGACTCGTTGACGTCGGTGGAGCTGCGCAACCGGCTGCGCGAGGCGACCGGGTCGAAGCTGCCCGCGACGCTGGTCTTCGACTACCCCACGCCGGTGGCACTCGCGCGTTACCTGCGGGACGAGCTGGGTGACACGGTGGCCGGTGCGCCGACGACGGTCGTCGCGGTTGCGGATCCCGACGAGCCGATCGCGATCGTGGGAATGGCGTGCCGGTTGCCGGGTGGGGTGGCGAATCCGGACGATCTGTGGCGGCTCGTCTTCGAGGGTCGCGAGGGTGTGTCGCCCTTTCCGGACGACCGCGGTTGGGACCTGGAGGGCCTGTTCGACCCGGACCCCGACCGCAGGGGTACGTCCTACACCAGCCAGGGCGGATTCCTACCGGACGCCGGGATGTTCGACGCGGGGTTCTTCGGGATCTCACCGCGTGAGGCGCTGGCGATGGATCCGCAGCAGCGGTTGCTGCTCGAAGCGTCGTGGGAGGCCCTGGAGGGCGTCGGCATCGACCCGATCTCGCTGAACGGCACCGACGTCGGCGTCTTCACCGGGGTCTCCGCGCAGGGTTACGGGATCGGTGTCCCCGCGCCTGAGCTGGAGGGATTCGCGAGCACGGCCGGGGCGTCGAGTGTGGCCTCCGGCCGGGTCTCGTACGTGTTCGGTCTCGAGGGCCCGGCGGTCACGATCGACACGGCGTGTTCGTCCTCGCTGGTGGCGATGCACCTGGCCGCTCAGTCGCTGCGGCAGGGCGAGTGCGCGATGGCGCTCGCCGGTGGGGTGACCGTGATGGCGACGCCGGGCACCTTCGTGGCGTTCTCCCGGCAGCGTGGCCTGGCCGGCGACGGGCGGTGCAAGGCGTACGCGGACGACGCGGACGGCACCGGCTGGGCCGAGGGTGTCGGCGTGGTGGTCCTCGAACGCCTGTCGGTGGCGCGGGAACGTGGCCATCGGATCCTGGCCGTGCTGCGGGGCAGCGCGGTGAACCAGGACGGTGCCTCCAACGGTCTCACCGCGCCGAACGGGCCGTCGCAGCAGCGCGTGATCCGTCGGGCCCTGGCGAACGCCGGCCTCTCCCCGACTGATGTGGACATCGTGGAAGGGCACGGAACCGGGACGGCGCTGGGAGATCCTATCGAGGTGCAGGCCCTGCTGGCCACGTACGGGCAGGGCCGGGATCCCGGGAAGCCGTTGTGGCTGGGCTCGGTGAAGTCGAACATCGGCCACGCGCAGTCGGCGGCGGGTGTGGCCGGCGTGATCAAGATGGTGCAGGCGCTGCGCCACGATGTCCTGCCCCCGACACTGCACGTCACGAAGCCCACGACCCAGGTCGACTGGTCCGCAGGCGCGGTCGAGCTGCTGACCGAGGCCCGGGAGTGGTCGCGCAACGGTCATCCGCGTCGGGCGGGCGTGTCGTCGTTCGGGATCAGCGGGACGAACGCGCACCTGATCATCGAGGAAGCCCCGCCTGAGCAGGCGCGGCCGGTTTCCGACGAGACGCCTGACGCGGTGGTGCCGTTGGTCGTCTCGGCGCGTAGTGCCGGTTCGTTGGCGGGCCAGGCCAGGCGGCTGGCGGCGTTCGTCGCGAAGCCCGGTGCGGCGTCGCCGGCGTGGGTGGCCGGTGCGTTGGTCTCCGATCGGGCCGTGTTCGGCGAGCGTGCCGTCGTGGTGTCGGGGTCTCGTGCGGAAACGCTGGCCGGATTGCAGGCGCTGGCAAGCGGTGAAACCGCGCCCGGTCTGGTGGTCGGCAGGATGGCTGCGTCGGGTGTGGTGGGCCGGGTCGGGTGGGTGTTTCCGGGTCAGGGTTCGCAGCGGGTGGGTATGGGCCGGGAGCTTTATGACCGGTTCCCGGTGTTCGCGCAGGCGTTTGACGAGGCGTGTGGATATCTGGATTCGTGTCTTGCCGGGTGGGTGGATCACCTGGTGGGGGATGTGGTGTTGGGTCGGGTGCCGCGTAGTGGCGATCTTCTGGATCAGACGGTGTTCACACAGGCGGGGTTGTTCGCGGTGGAGAGCGCGTTGTTTCGGTTGGTGGCCTCGTGGGGGGTGCGCCCGGATGTGGTGCTGGGGCATTCGGTGGGTGAGATTTCGGCTGCGTATGCCGCGGGGGTCCTGTCGTTGGCGGATGCGGCGCGGTTGGTGGCGGCTCGCGGTCGGTTGATGCAGGCGTTGGCGCCGGGTGGGGCGATGGCGGCGGTGGCGGCCGGTGAGGTGGAGGTCGCCGAGTTGTTGGGCGAGGGCGTGGAGATCGCGGCGGTCAACGGCCCGTCGTCGGTGGTGCTCTCCGGTGATGAGGACGCGGTCCTCGCGATGGCTGATCGGTTGCGGGAGCGGGGGCACAGGACGAAGCAGCTGGTCGTGTCGCATGCGTTCCATTCGCGACGGATGGAGCCGATGTTGGCCGAGTTCGCCGCGGTGCTCGGGGATGTGGTGTGGCAGCCGGCGGTGATTCCGGTGGTGTCGAATGTGACCGGGCGGCTCGCCGAACCCGGTGAGCTGGCCGACCCGGGGTATTGGGCTGAGCATGTGCGCCGGCCGGTGCGGTTCGCTGATGGGATCGCGGCGGCGGTGGAGTTCGGTGCGGCATTGTTCGTGGAGCTTGGTCCGGGTGCGGCGCTGACGGCAGTGGTCGCGGAGACGGCCGTCGAGGTGATGTGTGTTCCGGCGCTGCGTGACGGTCGCCCGGAGGACCGGTCCCTGCTGGCTTCGATGGCCGAGCTGTTCGTGCGCGGCGTGGTCGTGGACTGGACCGCGGCCCTGCCCGCTGGGACGGCGTCCACCCGGGTGGACCTGCCGACGTACGCCTTCGACCACGAGCACTTCTGGCTCCACGCGACCGAACCTGCCACCGACGCGGCGTCGTTGGGTCAGTCGGCGGCCGAACACCCGATGCTCGGTGCTGTCGTGGAGCTGCCGCAGTCCGACGGGCTGGTGTTCACCTCACGGTTGTCGCTGCGGTCACACCCGTGGCTGGCCGATCACGCGATCGGCGGTGTCGTGATCGTCCCCGGTAGCGGGCTGGTCGAGCTGGCGGTGCGGGCCGGTGACGAGGCCGGGTGCTCGGTGCTCGACGAGTTGGTGATCGAGGCGCCGCTGGTGGTGCCCGAGCAGGGCGGTGTCCGCGTGCAGGTCGCGCTCAGCGGACCGCACGAGCATGGCTCGCGCACGGTCGACGTGTACTCCCGACGCGACGACGCCGGCGCGGGTGCGTGGACCCGGCACGCCACGGGCGTGCTGACGAGCGCACCCGCCGCGCATGAGCGGTTCGACTTCACCGCCTGGCCGCCGCCCGGCGCGCAGCCGGTGGAGATCAGCGGCGGCTACGGTCGGCTCGCGCAGGTGGGGTACGGATACGGGACGACGTTCCAGGCCGTGCGGGCGGTGTGGCGGCGGGGCGAGGAGACCTTCGCCGAAGTCGCACTGCCCGAGGAGCACCGCAAGGAAGCCGGGAGGTTCGGCCTCCACCCCGCGCTGCTGGACGCGGCCCTGCACTCGACCATGCTGCACGCCGCGGCGGCTGCTGGCGACACCGACGGCGAACCGGAGAGGCGGGAGCTGTCGCTGCCGTTCGCGTGGAACGGGCTGCGACTGCACGCGGCCGGTGCCGCGGCGATGCGCGTTCGGGTCACGAAACCCGAACCAGCCGCGATGTCGCTCGAGGCCGTGGACGAGGCCGGCGGCCTGGTCGTGACGATGGACTCGCTGATGGGCCGGCCGGTGTCCAGCGAGCAGTTGGATGCCGCGGCGGCGGGTGCCGTGCGCGCCGACTCGTTGTTCCGGGTGGAGTGGACCGGGCTGCCCTCGGCTTCCGGTGAGCGTGCACCGTCGTGGGTGCCGGTGGCCGACGCGGAGCGGGTGGCGACCCTGGCCGACGACGTGCTGTCGGGGGCGGTGAACGCCCCGGCGGTGGCGGTCCTGGAAGCGGTCGGCGGCGGCAGTGACGTGCTGGGGTTGACCACCCAGGTACTGGATGTGGTCCAGTGCTGGCTCGATGGGGGTGGGTTCGAGGAGTCCCGGTTGGTGGTCGCGACGCGAGGCGCGGTGCCCGCCGGTGACGGTGTGGTGAGTGATCCCGCGGGTGCGGCGGTGTGGGGGTTGGTCCGTGCGGCCCAGGCCGAGAACCCCGACCGGATCATCCTGGTCGACCTCGACCCGGCCTCCGGCGACGGAGCGGAATCCGTGTTGGGTTCGGTGCTGGCGAGCGGGGAACCTCAGGTTGCCGTCCGTGGCACCGCGTTGTCGGTGCCTCGACTCACCCGCGCCACCGGTCGGCCGACGGACGCCGCGGCGGTGTTCGGCCCGGAAGGGACGGTTCTGGTCACGGGTGGCACCGGGGCGTTGGGTGGGCTCGTGGCCCGGCATCTGGTCACCCGGCACGGTGTGCGGCGTCTGGTGCTGGCCAGTAGGCGCGGCCCGGATGCCGAGGGCGCGGCGGCTCTCGTCACCGACCTCACCGGGCAGGGCGCGGCGGTGTCGGTCGTGGCCTGTGACATGTCCGACCGCGACCAGGTCGCGGCCCTGCTGACGGAGCATCGCCCGACCGCTGTCGTGCACACGGCCGGCGTCTCGGATGCCGGGGTGATCGGGACGGTGACGCCGGAGCGGCTGGCGGAGGTGTTCGCGCCGAAGGTGGATGCGGTCCGGCACCTGGACGAACTGACCCGCACCTCGGACCTCGACGCGTTCGTCGTCTACTCGTCGGTCTCGTCGGTGTTCATGGGCGCCGGTAGCGGTAGCTATGCGGCCGCGAACGCGTTCCTCGACGGGTTGATGGCTCACCGCCGGTCGCTGGGCCTGCCGGGATTGTCGTTGGCGTGGGGCCTGTGGGAGCAGACCACCGGCATGGCGGCCGGCACCGACGAGCTCGCCAGGACGCGGATGAGCCGACGCGGGGGACTCCTGGCACTGACATCCGCGGAAGGCCTGAAACTCTTCGACGCCGCTGTCGGCTCCGGGCAGGCGCTGCTGGTGCCCGCCAAACTTGACCTGGGCGGTGTGCGCGCGGACGCGGCGGCGGGTGCCGTGGTGCCCCACATGCTGCGTGACCTGGTCCGGTCCGGCCGGCAACTGGCGCACACCGGGGCCGTCGGCGACGAGCGCGGGCAGCTATCCGAGCGGCTGGCCGGACTGGCCACCACCGAGCAGGTGAAGGTCCTGCTCGACCTGGTGCGGGCCGAGGTGGCCGCGGTGCTGGGCCACAGCGCGACCCACCACATCGACGTGGATCAGGGCCTCTTCGAGATCGGCTTCGACTCGCTCACCGCCATCGAGCTCCGCAACCGGCTGCGCGACATCACCGACAGGAAGATCGCCGCCAATCTCGTCTTTGCCTATCCGACACCAGAAATGATCGCCGAGCACCTGCACGAGCTGATCTGCGGTGACCAGGCCGCGACCCGTTGGTGAGCTCCGTCTGAAAGAAGGTGATGACATGTTCGACGTGGATGGCTATCTCCGGCGTATCGGCTGCGACGGAGAGGCGGGTGTGAACATCGAGACGTTGCGGAAGCTGCAGAAGAAGCATCTTATGGCGATTCCGTACAGCAGCGCTGCCTATGCCCTCATCGACGGGATAGACATCGTCGACCTCGACGACGACGTGGTGTTCGAGCGGAGCATCGTCGACGGGCACGGCGGCGTCTGCTACCACCTGAACCGCCTGTTCCATCGGCTGCTCCGCGAGCTGGGCTACGACGTCACCCTGATGGCCGGCAGCACCACGGAAGGCCGGCAGAACTTTGGGACCGAGATCGAGCACATGTTCAGCCGGGTTGTCCTGGACGGCGACGAATGGCTGGTGGACGTCGGCTACCCGGGCCCGACCTACGTCGAGCCGCTGCGGGTCTGCGACGCGGTGCAGACCCAGTACGGGAGCCAGTTCCGGCTGGTCGACCACGAATCCGGGATCGCGCTGCAGCGCAGGGGAGTGGCCACCCGCTGGAGCGTCGTCTACACCTTCACCATGAAGCCCCGGCAATGGAGCGACTGGAAGGAGATGGAGGACAACTTCCGGGAAATTGTGGCGGATCCGGGGCGGGACGACACCCAGGAAATCCTGTGTGGCCGGACCGTCGAGAACGGTCAGGTCTTCATGCGACAACGCCGGCACCTGACCATTCGCAACGGTCGTGAGCAGGTGCGCACGATCATCGACGACAACGAGCACCGGATGCTGCTGGCGGGCATCCTCTCCGGCGACCTCGACTGAGTTCGCGCCCGTACGAACCAGATTGGGGAATGATGAAGAACGAGGGGCGTCCGTTCGCGTGGTTCGTCGACTTCTGCCGGACCGCGTGCCAGGAGTACGGCCGGTTCGCGTGGGTCTTTTACGGCGGTGAGGCTTTGGTGCGGGCTGCGGACCTCGTGCCCAAGCCCTCGCGGGAAGTCGTGGAGAAGGCGCCGTGAGAGAGGCAGTGCCGGTCCGACTCGGGGACCGGTCGTACGACGTGTTCGTCGGCTCGGGGGTACGCACGTCGCTCGCCGAGGTCATCCGGCGGCTGGGCGCCGCCAGTGCCGGCGGGAAGACCGCGGTGAACCTGCCGGAGGGCAGGAACCTGGTCGGCATGTTCTGGCAGTCCAGCGCGGTGGACGACGTCGGAGCCGGCACGGCCGATGCGGCACCGGCATGAGACGGTTTCCGCAGCGGCCGGCCGACACCGGAGGCCCGGCCCACGCCCCCTGTCCGGTGGACCGGCTCCTGGCCCGTCGGCTGAACGAGGCGCTTGCCCGCTCCGCAGCACAGCAGCCGTGCTGGCCGCACCTGGAGCGGGCCGGCGCCGTCATCGAGCAGTTACACCAAGCCGATCCGATCGTGGCGCCGGACGAGACCGCGCGGCTGTCCGACCTGCTCGCATCGGTTGCCCACGGCGAGGCGTTCCTGCTGCAGGGCGGCGACTGCGCCGAGACCTTCGCCGACAACACCGAGTCGCACCTGCGAGCCAACCTGCGGATCCTGTTGCAGATGGCCGCCGTGCTCACCCACGCCGCAGGCCTGCCGGTGGTCAAGATCGCGCGGATGGCCGGGCAGTACGCCAAGCCCCGGTCCAATGCCGTGGACGCGCTGGGGCTGCCGGTCTACCGCGGCGACATCATCAACTCCGCAGAACCCACCCCCGTCGCCAGAACGCCCGACCCGCAACGAATGCTGCGGGCCCACGCCCACGCGGCCGGCGCGATGGACGTGGTCCGTAGGCTCTGCGCGAGCGGGGTCTACGTCAGCCACGAGATGCTCCTGCTCGACTACGAGCGTGCCGTGCTGTGGGCGGACGCCAGCGGCCCCGAGCCCCGGCTGGCGAGCGGGCTTGCCCACTTCCTGTGGATCGGTGAGCGCACCCGTCAGCTCGATGGTGCCCATGTCGCGTTCGCGGAGCTGCTGTCCAACCCGATCGGTCTCAAGATCGGGCCGAGTGTGACCCCGGAGTTGGCCGTCGAGTACGTGGAGCGTCTCGACCCGCACTGCACGCCGGGCCGGCTGACGTTGGTGAGCCGGATGGGGCACGGCCTTGTCCGCGAGGTTCTGCCGCCGATTGTGGAGAAGGTCAAAGCCTCCGGGCACCAGGTGGTCTGGCAGTGCGACCCGATGCACGGCAACACCCGAGCGGCGGGGAACGGGTACAAGACCCGGCACTTCGACCATGTGGTCGACGAGGTCGCCGGCTTCTTCGAGGTGCACCGCGAAATCGGCACCCATCCCGGCGGCATCCATGTCGAGGTGACCGGCGAGGACGTGACGGAGTGCCTCGGTGGTTCCTCGGCCGTCGCCGAGACCGACCTGCCCACCCGCTACCGGACTGCCTGCGACCCGCGGCTCAACGCCGAGCAGTCGGTCGAGCTCGCCTTCTGCGTCGCGGAGATGCTGCGCGGGCACCTCACGGACGTCCGGGACAGGCCGTGACGACCGGGCCGGACCGTCACCTCGGCCGGAGGCGGACCTGGACGGTGCTGACCATCGCCGTGAACGCCACACCGTTCGGGCTGAACCCCGACGACCCGCTGCCATTCCGCCCGCATTTTTCCCCGCCGGGCACTGTTGTGGCCGGCATCATGGCAAACCCCGGGAAACGCGGCTTCTCCGTGAAGCCGCAGCGCTCGGGCACCACGTCCATCACGGAATCGAACTGCTCGACGGGCGCTCGCCTCATACCGCGCTTTTTGCCTGGATGACGTGCCGACGACTACCAGATCAAGGGATGCGCACCGCCGAGCGGATTCATATTCTGACCGGAGAGGCTGAGCTTACAATTCTCTCGCCGCACGGCCGATCATGCTTTTTCTCAATCGGACCCACTACGGAGAATCGGAGAGACATGAACGCGCGCCAGGCACCAGAATTTCCCGTGTGGCCTCAGTACGACGACGCCGAGCGGGACGGCCTGATCCGTGCGCTCGAGCAGGGTCAGTGGTGGCGCATGGGCGGGGGGGAGGTGGACGCCTTCGAGCGCGAGTTCGCCGACCACCACGGCGCCGAGCACGCGCTGGCGGTCACGAACGGAACGCACGCGCTGGAACTGGCCCTCCAGGTCATGGGCGTCGGGCCGGGCACCGAGGTCATCGTGCCCGGGTTCACCTTCATCTCCTCCTCCCAGGCAGCCCAGCGGCTCGGCGCGGTCGCGATCCCGGTCGACGTCCACCCGGACACCTACAACATCGACGCTGCCGCGGTCGCCGCCGCCATCACACCGCGCACCAAGGCGATCATGCCGGTGCACATGGCCGGTCTCATGGCGGACATGGACGCGCTGGCGAAGATCTCCGCGGAGACCGGCGTGCCGATGCTGCAGGACGCCGCGCACGCGCACGGCGCGCGCTGGCAGGGCAAGCGCGTCGGTCAGCTGGGCAGCATCGCCGCGTTCAGCTTCCAGAACGGCAAGCTGATGACCGCGGGCGAGGGCGGCGCTCTGGTGTTCCCCGAGGGCGAGAGTGAGAAGTACGAGACGGCGTTTCTCCGGCACAGCTGCGGCCGGCCCCGGGACGACCGCCGGTACCTCCACCGGATCGCCGGTTCCAACCTACGTCTCAACGAGTTCTCGGCGTCCGTGCTGCGGGCGCAGCTGCGTCGCCTCGACGGGCAGATCGCGGTACGCGACGAGCGCTGGACGCTGCTGTCCCGGCTGCTCGGGGCGATCGACGGGGTCGTGCCGCAGGGCGGCGACATGCGCGCCGACCGCAACTCGCACTACATGGCGATGTTCCGGATCCCCGGGATCAGCGAGGAGAACCGCAACGCTCTGGTCGATCGGCTCGTCGAGGCCGGTCTGCCCGCCTTCGCGGCGTTCCGCGCGATCTACCGCACCGACGCCTTCTGGGAGATCGGCGCACCCGACGAGAGCCTGGAGGCGATCGCCGAGCGTTGCCCCCACACCGACGCCATCAGCCGGGACTGCGTCTGGCTGCACCACCGGATCCTGCTGGCCGGGGAGCCGGAGATGCACGCAACGGCTGCGATCATCGCCGACGCCGTGGCCACGGCATGACCGTCCGGGTGGCGGTGGTCGGGCTCGGCTGGGCAGGGCGGGAGCTGTGGCTGCCGCTGTTGCGCGAACACACCGACTTCGAGGTGGTCGCCGCCGTCGACGCCGACCCGGCCTCGCGGGAGGCGTTCACGAAGGCGACGGGCGTCACCGCGTACCCCTCGGTGGACGCGCTCACCGCACGGTCGGTCGACCTGGCCGTCGTCGCGGTGCCCAACTACCTGCACGCGCAGGTGGCGGGCGCCCTGCTTGCCGTCGGGGTCTCCGTCTTTCTTGAGAAGCCGGTGTGCCTGACCTCGGCCGAGGTCGACGTCCTCGCGGCGGCTGAACGCGGCGGCGGGATGCTGCTGGCCGGCAGCGCCATCCGGTACCGCGGTGACATCGAGGCGTTGCGGCGGATCCTGCCGGACCTGGGCGACATCCGGCACGTCGACCTGGGCTGGGTCCGGGCGCGTGGCGTACCGCGGGCGGGCGGCTGGTTCACCCGGCGGGACAAGGCCGGCGGGGGAGTGCTGTTCGACCTCGGTTGGCACCTGCTCGACACCCTCGCGTTCCTGCTCGGCCCGGTCCGGTTCACGCAGGTGGTCGGCGTGACGTCGGACGACTTCGTCAACGCCGGAGCCTGGCGTGCGGCATGGCGGCGGGATCAGCCCGGGGCCGACACCGCCGACGTGGAGGACACCGCTCGCGGCTTCCTGGTCCGCGACGACGGCGTCTCGGTCGCCCTGCGGGCGAGCTGGGCGTCGCACGAGGCACGGGACGTGTCGTCGATCCAGGTCGAGGGCAGTGCCGGCACTGCGGAGCTGAGGTGCACGTTCGGTTTCAGCCCCAACCGGGAGCCCGAACCCGTGCTGACGGTGACCCGGGAGGGCGCCGCGACGCGGCTCGCGGTGCCGACCGAGCAGATCGGCGTCGAGTACCGGCGCCAGCTCGACGGCCTCGCCGCGATGCTGGCGGACCCGGACAACCGCGGCAAGGCCGTCGCCGAGGCTCGCCCGATCGTCCGCATGATCGAGAGTTTCTACACGTCGGCCCGTTCGGCCCGCGCCCGACGGGCGGAGCCCGCCTTCCAGTAGATCCGGAGGTGCCCATGGCAGTCCCCCTGGTCAAGCGGCCAGCCGCCGTGACCGACACGTCCGTACCGGTCCGGCACGCCGTCATCTTCGACCTGGACGGGGTCGTCGTCGACAGCTTCGCGGTGATGAGCGAGGCCTTCGCCATCGCCTACGCCGAGGTCGTCGGCGACGGTCCCGCACCCTTCGAGGAGTACCGGCGCCACCTGGGCCGCTACTTCCCGGACATCATGCGGATCATGGACCTGCCGCTGGAGATGCAGGAGCCGTTCGTCCGCGAGAGCTACCGCCTCGCCGACCAGGTGCAGGTCTTCGACGGGATCGTCGAGCTGTTGCTGACACTGCGGGTGCGCGGCCTGCGGCTCGCCATCGCCACCGGTAAGAGTGGGCCGAGGGCGCGCTCGCTGCTCGACCGGCTGGGCCTGCTCCCGTTCTTCGCGCAGGTGATCGGCTCCGACGAGGTTGCCCGGCCCAAGCCGGCCCCGGACATCGTGCGGCACGCGCTGAGCCTGCTCGACGTGCCCGCCGAGCGGGCCATCATGGTCGGCGACGCACCGACTGACGTGGCCAGCGCCAGAGGCGCAGGCGTCGCCACGGCCGCCGCGCTGTGGGCCGGCCCCGAAGAGGCGGAACTGCTCGCCGCCGGTCCCGACGTGGTGCTACGACGCCCGGTGGAGCTCCTCGCCTGCTGCCCGTCGGTGCCCCGCCGCTGACGCGGATCAAAACGCCGCGGCCGCCGGGCACCGGCCGTGGCGGTAGCCCCGGAACTACCCACGCTGGTGATGGCTCCGGCGTCCCACCTGGGCAGAATTAGGGAAAACCCGGTTGCGTGGGGAGCAATTCGTGACACGAGCTGGAATTCGCGTGCGCTGGCACCCACCGAAACCCCACGCCGTGGTCAGCGTGATGAACTGGGGGCGGACGCCCCCATTCGTACGCCGGACGGCCTGCGGTTTAAAGCTGAGCCGCCTGACGCGGCAGCCGTGATCGCCGGTGTCGGTGTTGGTGTCGGCGATTCTCGAACTGCCTCAGCTTTCCATTCTTCCAGCTTGGTTATATGAACGGATCTTGGTGATCTAACGGGCTGCGGTCAGGAGGAGTTGTGAAGGTCATCATTCTCGCCGGGCTGACCCCGTCGACATTCTTCAATCATGTCGCGTTGGGCACCGAGTTGCGTAATGCGGGGCATCAGGTGATGGTGACCGCCTCCAGTGACGAGGTGATGCCGACCATCGCCAGGGCCGGATTGCCGGCCCTGCCGGTGATGGAGCCGGGCCTGACTCGGAAGCAGATCATGGCCGCCGCGGGGCTGGGGCGAGTACCCGAAGACGCGGTCGAGCGTGAGCGGATGGCGGGCCGGTGGATGGCGCTGATCGACGTCACGCCCTGGCAGGCCCTGCTGGACTTCGCCGAGTACTGGTGCCCGGATGTGGTGATCGGCGGGCGGCTGTGCTACGCCGCCGGGCTGTTGGCGGCCCGCCTGGGCGTCCCCTACGTACGCCAGGCCTGGGATATCCACGACCCGTGGCTGTTCGACGCCGGGGCGGCCGAGCAGTTGAGCGACCAACTGGCCGATCTGGGCCTGGAGGGCCTGCCCGTCCCGGACCTGGCGATCGAGATCGCGCCGCCGAGCCTGCGCCCACCAGGCGCGGCACCCGCGCAGATGATGCGGTGGATCCCGGGCAACTCCCCGTGCCGCCTGGAGCGGTGGATGTACACCCGCGGCGCCGACGCCCGGATCGGCGTGACCATCGGCACCACCGTGGCCGACTACGACCAGTACGACTATCTCGAAGGCATCGTCACCAGCCTATCCACCTTGGAGGCGGAGGTGGCGGTGGCGGTGACCGAGGATGCCGCCCCCCGGATGCGCGAACGGCTGACCAGCGCCCACGTGGGCTGGATCCCCCTGGACGTGCTGGCCCCCACCTGCGATGTGCTGGTGCACCAGTCCGGCGGCAACACCATGATGACCGCGCTGAGCTTCGGGGTGCCCCAGGTTCTGATCCCCGACCCCGGGCAGCACCGCCAGGTCATGATGGCGCGCCGCCTCGCCGAGGCCGGCGCCGGGATCGTGGTCTCCCAGCAGGAGGCCACCAGCGAGGCAATCGCGAAGGCCTGCCAGCAGATCATCTCCGACCCCGGGTACGCCGCGGTCGCGGCCGGGCTCGGCCGGGAGATCGCCGCCCTGCCGCTGCCGTGCGAGGTGGTTCGGCGCATCGAGGGGCTCGTCCTCCAGGCATCCGGCCGACGCCGGGACTGAGAGAGGAGTCCGCGGTTACATGTCAGCGCAGCACTGGGCCGACAAGACGGTCGTCGTGACGGGCGGCACCGGTTTCATCGGATCGCACTTCGTCGAGGAACTGCTGGCGCGTCAGGCATATGTGATCTGTCTGTACCGGAGCGACGACAGGCGCATGTTGTCTCCACTGCCCGCCACGGATCGACTGTGGAGCATCCGCGTCGACCTGTGCGACGAAACCGCCCTGCGTCGCGTGTTCGAGTGGGCGCCGCGAGGCGTAGCGGCTTTGATCCACTGTGCTGCGATGTGGGGAAGCGCGGGGTTCCGATACGAGCAACCCGAGACAGTCTTCGAGGCCAACCACCGGCCCGTTGTCAACGTGCTCAAGTGTGCGCAGAGATACGGGACTTCGGAAGTTGTCCTGCTCGGTTCCGGCGAGGTGTACCGGTCGCCGGCAAGCCACCCTCTGCGGGAGGAGGACGACTTCCGCGCGGCCACACTGCACCCGACCGACGGGTACTACCTGGCGAAGGTCCACGAAGAGGCGCTGGTGGAGACCTACCGGTACGAGTACGGGATGAACGTCTTCCGGCCCAGGCTGACCGGCATCTACGGGCCACGCGACAACTTCAAGCCGGGCGCGGACCGCGTGATCCCCACCATGCTGGCCAGGGCCGCCGGCGACCAGGAGATCGTCGTCTGGGGGGACGGGAGTCAAACCCGCACCTACATGTTCGTGACCGACCTGGTGCACGCGGTTCTGCAAATGGTCGAGAAGAACAAGCACCAAACTGTCAACGTGGGGACGTCGGAAACCGTTACCCTGCGACAGTTGGCGCATCTCGTGTGTGCTGCTCTGGGAAAACCGGACCGAATTGCGTTCGACACCGAAAAACCCATAGGCCGGTCGAGTCGGACACTGGACCTCACCCGCCTCCACGGAATCATAGATTTCCCTCCACGCGGCCTTCAAGATGGTTTGGAGCAGACGGTCGACTGGTGTCGAAGGAGTCGAATTTTCGCGTAAGCCCTCGATTTTGCCTCCTATTTCCTCGGGCTGACAGGGGCATTTAGGGGAGTGCCCCGAGTTGTCGTCCGAACTGTTCATCAGCAACTACCGAGAATCCCGAAGGGGAGTGCCTCCATGGCTGACAGGGAGTTCACCGATCCGCGGATTGTGCCGCACGAGTCCGACCAGGAGCGTGACGTCCGCGAGCGGCTGACCAAACTCTTGGTCGACAGTCCCATCCCGCCCAAGTACCTGATCGACAACCTGCCGGTCTACCTGCGGCGTCACCAGCTCGCCGACCTGCTGAGCATGGACGCCCTGTATCGGATGCTGCCCGAGGTGCCTGGCATCATCATGGAGTTCGGTGTGCTGCATGGTCGGCACCTCATGACGCTTACCGCACTGCGTAGCATCTACGAACCGTTCAACTCGCTTCGCCGCATCGTCGGCTTCGACACCTTCACCGGCTTTCCTGACATCGAGGACGTGGACCGGGTCAGCACCAGCGCGGTCCCGGGGCGCTTCGCGGTTCCCGACGGCGAGGTGGACCACCTGCGAGAGGTGCTTGCTGCCCACGAGGCCAGTGAGCCGCTCGGCCACACTCAGCGCTCCTTCCTCGTTCAGGGTGACGTCCGGGAGACGGTCCCGAAGTACCTCGAGGACAATCCGGAGACCATCATCGCGCTGGCCTACTTCGACCTTGACCTCTACGGGCCCACCAAGGAACTCATCGAGGTCATCAGGCCGTACCTGACCAAGGGCAGCATCCTCGCCTTCGACGAGCTAGCTCACCCGAAGTGGCCCGGAGAGACGGTGGCCCTTCGCGAGGTCCTCGGCCTCGACCGCGCTGCGCTTCGCCAACTGCCCGGCCGTGAGCCCCCGGTGATCTACCTGAAGTGGGGCGAGTGAGCCCGTTCTCCCACGGCTGATGGTGTTGACCCCATGCCGTGAAATAGCCGGGGAGGCGCCTTCTGAGCTGGGGCGATGGGGTTGTTCAAGGCTCCAGAATGCCGCACCGACCAAGAAGGGATCACCTGACCATGGCACTTCGCGTTCCCTCGTCGAGCAGGCCCGCCGGAAACCTGGGGAGGGGTGAGCAGCGTGCAGGTACGTGAGCTGGCGGTCGCTGGTGCTTTCGAGTTCACCCCCGACATCCACACCGACCAGCGGGGCCTGTTCGTCGCGCCTTACCAGGAACCGGCGTTTGTCGCGGCGGTGGGGCGACCGTTCTCCGCTGTGCAGAGCAACTACAGCCGGTCGGTGCGGGGGACGATCCGGGGCCTGCACTACACCCGGACGCCTCCCGGGCAGAGCAAGTACGTGTACTGCGCCGACGGACGCGCGCTGGACGTCATACTCGATACCCGCGTTGGCTCCCCAACCTTCGGCAGGTGGGACTCCGCCGAACTCGGGGGCGGGTCTTTCCGGGCTGTGTACTTCCCGTTGGGCGTCTCGCACAGCTTCGTGGCGCTGGAGGACGACACCGTTATGACCTACCTGGTCAGCAGCAGCTATGTCGCCGAGCTGGAACTGGCCATCCACCCACTGGACCCGGAGCTGGCCCTGCCCTGGCCTCGGGACATCACCCCGGTCCTCTCCTCCCGCGACGAGGCGGCCCCGAGTCTCGCCGACGCCCTCGCGGCGGGCCTGCTACCGCGCTACGAGGACTGCGTCGGGGCAGAATAGGACCGGCGGGCCCTGACCGAATTCTCCGGCCGCCAGGACCTGAGGGCGGCCGGAGAAGTGCACTGACTGCGTTGACGCGGAGAGGAGAGGCCCGTGGTCGCCACTGCTGAGGACCCGGTCGGTCGTGCGAGGCACCGACGACGCCGATCGACACCATGATGGGTGGACCCTGGCGGCAGGCCACCTGCCTGATTCGGTACGGCGACCACATCGATATCGGGGCGCGCACTCCGCTGACGTGCCCGCACCTGCTGTGGTGACCGGCGCGATCGGCATCGGTGTCCTCGGCTGCGGGGACATCGCGTGGCGGCGGATGCTGCCGGCGTTCCTGGCGGACCGGCACCTGCGAGTCGTCGCCGTGGCCAGCCGGACCGGGGAGCGGGCGGCGAGGTTCGCGGCCGAGTTCGGCTGCGCCGCCGTCGAGGGTTACCGAAGTCTCCTGGATCGCGGCGACGTCGACGCCGTCTACCTACCGCTGCCACCCGGCCTGCACGCGGAGTGGATCAGACGTGCCCTCGACGCCGGCAAGCATGTGCTGACCGAGAAGCCGGCTACGACGTCCGCCGAGGACACCGCGGAGCTGATCGCGCTGGCCAGGGCCAACGGGCTGGTGCTGATGGAGAACGTCATGTTCGCCCAGCACTCCCGCCACGACCGGGTCCGGCGGTTGCTGGCCGACGGGGTGGCGGGCGAGGTCAGGTCCTTCCACAGCACGTTCACCATTCCCGCCAGGCCGGACGGTGACATCCGGCTGGCCGGAAACCTCGGCGGCGGGGCCTTGCTGGACAACGGTGTCTATCCGGTCCGGGCGGCGCTACTGCTGCTGGGACCGGATCTCGAGGTGGCCGGCGCGCACCTGATGACGCACCCGCGGTACGGCGTCGACATCGCCGGTTCCGCGCTGCTGTACCGGTCCGACGGTGTCGCCGTGCAGCTCACGTTCGGCATGGACCACCACTACCTCAACGACTACCACGTGCACGGCAGCAGCGGACGGCTCAGCGTCGATCGCGCGTTCACCCCAACGGCCGATCTCACGACGGAGATCATCGTGGCGCGGCAGGGCCGGGTCGACCGCGTGACGCTGCCCGCCGAGGACCAGTGTGCCAAGACCGTCGCCGCATTCGTCGCCGCGATCCGGGCGGGCACCTGCCCGGACCCCGGGACGATGCTGCGCCAGGCGATGCTGATCGACGAGATCCGGGAACACGCAAGGAGGATGCGGAGATGAGGGAGAGCACGATCGCGGCGCCGGCCCCGGCGCTGCGCCGCGCCGGGCCGGTTCGCTCGCTCAGTGCGTGGTGACGAACTCCTTGAACGAGCCAATGACGTATTCGATCATTTCCGCGGTGATGCCCGGGTAGACGCCGATCCAGAACGTCCGCTCGGTCACCGCGTCGCTGTTGGTCAACGAGCCGACGATGCGCTGCGGCTGGCCGATATAGGCAGGGTGCCGGGTGAGGTTGCCCGCGAACAGCCGCCGGGTGCGGATCTTGCGGGCCTCCAACCAGGCGACGACGTCCGGGACCGTGAAGCCCGCGTCCGGCAGCACCGTGATGATGAAGCCGAACCAGCTCGGATCGCTGCCCGGCGTGGGCTCGGGCAGCAGCAGCCCGGGCAGGCCGTCCAAGCCCTCGCGTAGTTGGCGCCAGTTGCGCCGACGCGCCTCGATGAAGTCGGGCAGCTTGGCCAGCTGGCTCAGCCCCAGGGCGGCCTGCAGGTCGGTGCTCTTGAGGTTGTAACCGACCTGCGAGAAGACGTACTTGTGGTCGTAGCCGTCCGGCAGCGTCCCGGGTGAGAGGCCGAATCGCTTCAGGCAGCGGTCGTCCTCGCCGGGTTCGCACCAACAGTCGCGACCCCAGTCACGGAACGACTTCGCCAACTGGGCCAGCTTGATGTCCGAGGTCAGCAGCGCGCCGCCCTCGCCCATGGTCAGGTGGTGCGCCGGGTAGAAGGACACGGTGGAGAAGCGGCCGAAGGTCCCGGTGAGCCTGCCGCCGTAGGTCGAGCCCACCGCGTCGCAGTTGTCCTCGATCAGGTGGCAGCCGTGCCGCGCGGCCAGCTCGGCGATCTCCGCGACCGGGAACGGATTGCCCAGCGTGTGCGCGATCATGATCGCGCGCGTGCGCGGGGACATCGCCTCCTCGACCCGCTCGGCTGTCGTGTTGTACGTGCCGAGCTCGATGTCCACGAAGACCGGTACGAGGCCGTTCTGCAGGATCGGGTTCACCGTGGTCGGGAACCCGGCGGCGACCGTGATGACCTCGTCGCCCGGCTTGAGCCGCTCGTCGCCCAGCTCCGGCGACGTCAGCGTGCTCAGCGCCAGCAGGTTCGCCGACGACCCGGAGTTCGTCAGCAGCGTCTTGCGCCGCTTGAGCACCTTGGCGAGGGAAGACTCGAACTTCGCCGCGATGCCGCCGGAGGCGATCCGCATGTCGAGCGCGGCGGCCACCAGGGCCTCCCGGTCGTCGGCGTCCAGCACCGCCCCGGAGGAGAGGATCGGAGTCTGCCCCGGGATGAACGGCGTCGGTCCGGGGACCTGGGCGTCGTGGTAGCCGCGGACCTGTTCCAGCAGTCGTGCTCGGGCTGAGTCGACCATGTCGTATCCCCTACGGTCTAGCGCGAGCTTCGCTGCACCTTGCGCTGAAGTCTCACGACGGCGGCTTCAGTTCGACGGTGGTTACGGGTTCACTCGGATCCGGCTCACAGGGTGCGGCGTCGCACGCGGTTCTCGAATCTGTAGTAGACATGCTGAACGCAGCAGGACGATCCAAGATCCCTCAACCTGGTAGGGCCAGGCCGAGACTACCCACGTTGGTGATGGCCCCGGTGAATGGCGTGGGCACACTTACCCGTCTTGAGATTTCCGCACTACCGCAGGGAGGCCCCCTTGAAGGTCGTCATTCTCACCGGTCCCAGCCCATCCACGGTATTCAGTCATGCGCCGCTCGGGGCGGCCCTGCGCAACGCGGGGCATCAGGTGATGATGACCTCCTGTATGGAGGAGATGATCCCGATCATCGTGGGGGTCGGGTTCTCCGCCCTGCCGATCACCGACCCGGACCTGCCCGCGGCGAAGATCATCGCGCCCGACGGCACGATGCCGCAGCTACCGGCCGAACCGATCGAGCGCGAACGTCTCACCGGCCGGTGGTACGCGCGGCTGGAGGCCGTGACCCTCGACGCCCTGCTGGCGTTCGCCCAGGACTGGCGTCCGGACGTCGTCATCGGCGGCGTGAACGCCTATGCCGCTCCGCTGCTGGCGACCCGCCTCGGCGTCCCGTACGTGCGCCAGGCCTGGGACATCAACGATCCGCGGGAGATGGATCTCGGGGCGGCCGAGGAGTTGCGCGAGCAACTCGCGGAGCTGGGCCTGGACCGCTTTCCCGATCCGGACATGATGATCGAGATCACGCCGCCGAGCCTGCTCCCGCCGGATGCCGCGCCCGCGCAGATGATGCGGTGGATCCCGGGCAACTCGCAGTGCCGCCTGGAACCGTGGATGTACACGCGGGGCGCGGGCACCCGGGTCGGCGTGACCATCGGTACGGGCGTGATCCGCCACAACGAGCTCGACTTCCTCCACGAGATCGTCGAGCACATCACCGCCCTGGACGCGGAAGTGGTGGTGCCGGTGCAGGACGAGGCTGCCCCCGTCCTGCGTGAACGGGTGAAGAATGTCCGGGCGGGCTGGATCCCCCTGGACGTCCTCGCGCCGACCTGCGATGTCCTTGTACATCAGACCGGCGGCAGCACCATGATGACGGCTCTGAGCTTCGGGGTGCCCCAGATTCTGATCCCCGACCCCGGCATGTGGCGCCAGACCGAGATGGCCAACCGTCTCGCCGAGGTCGGCGCCGCAATCGTGCTCACCCCGGAGGAGGCCGCGAGCGACGCCATCGTGAAGAGCTGCCAGGAGATCATTTCCAATCCGGCCTACGCCGCGGCCGCGGCCGCGCTCGCCCGGGAGATCGCCGCCCTGCCGTCGCCCTCCGAGGTGGCCCACCGCATCGAGTCGCTCGTTCACGAAGCGTCCCGGGGAGGCCGTGACTGAACCGTCCGTTCCCCGACGAGCGTGGTGCGTTCTGCGAGGTCTACCGCTCGCCGAGTTGGACCAGTGACGTGCGCAGCGCCTCGCCGAGGAAATCCAGGTCGGCATCCGTGGCGTTCAGCGGAGGCGCGACCAACAGGCCCTCACCGCTGCGGTCGGGGTGCCATCCGACGAAGGGGTACAGCAGCAGACCGTTGCTCCTGGTGATCTGCAGGGCGTCGCGGATGGTGCCCGGGGCCAGTTCGATTCCGTAGAAGTAGCCGAGGCCGCGCACATCCTTCACCATCGGCATGTCCCGCGTCGCCTCGGTCACGGTCTTGCCCACGGCCGCGCCGCGTACCTGATCGCGGTCGAGAGCACCGAGTTCGTCCAGCACCGACAGCACCGCGAGCCCGACCCGTCCCTGTAGCGGGGTCGCTGACATCGTTCCCATCAGCGGCAGCCACCTGCCGCTCGACAGGATGGTCTCGGCCAGCTCCGGCGCGATCATCGTGGCAGCCAGGGGGATGAACCCCGCGCCGAGCCCTTTCGCCAGCGTCACGATGTCCGCTTCCGCGCCCGCGGTGTGGTGCGAGCCCAGCGGGAGCCCGGTGCGGCCCAGCCCGGTGAGCACCTCGTCATGGATGACGAGGACACCGTACTCGTCGCAGATCTCGCGCACCGCTCGCAGATATCCGGCCGGCGGCACGTATCCACCGCCGGTCGTGCCGTTGACGGTTTCCATCAGCACCGCGGCGACGCTCTCCGGCCCGGCGTTGACGATGGCCTCGCGCACGACCCGTGCGCATTCTTCCCGGCAGTTGGGGAAAGGACAGCCGAGATGCTGTCCGGGGTAGGGCGGATCGAAGGCGGGTGCGATGCCGAAGCTGTCGTCCTCGTGCGGCCGCCGGGAGCGGTGACCGGACAAGGCGAGCACCAACGCGCTGTTGCCGTGGTAGCCCAGCGAGGCCGTCAGTACCTTGTGGCGGCCCGTCTCGCCCCGTGACCGCTGCGCCAGCCTCGCCAGGGCGATGGCGGCCTCCGTGGCCGACGTGCCGGTGGGGGTGAACATGACCCGGTCGTCCGGCCGGTGCACGGCCCTCGCCGTGGCGGAGGCCAACTGCTCCAATTGGGTGGGCGCGAACGATCCCGGGCTGGCGTATGTGCAGATCCCCACCTGGTCCCTCAGCGCCTCGACCACCGTGGGATGGGCGTGGCCGATGTTCACGTTGACGATCCCGCTGCAGGCGTCGAGGTAGCGCCGCCCGTCGGAGGAGAATATCCAGGATCCGAAGGCGTGGCTGTAGGAAATCGGGACGATCTGCAATCGCGCGGCCAGCAGCTGCGATGTGTCCGCAGCCTCGTTCACGGTCGTGGTCACGGTAGGAGTCCTCCTGGCACTCGATTCTGATGTCACCGGTGAGCAGTCGATGCGCGCGCGACTCCTGCCGGTTCAGCCGGACGTCGGCTGCTCACCGGTCCGCGGCTGCTCGCTCGGTGACGTGATCGACGTAGGGCCTGGCCTCGTTGCGTAGGTCGGCTGCCCGATTGGCACCGGAGACACCGGACCTCACAGGTCACTGGTCACGCGGCCCAGTTGTTCACGCAGACAGTCGATGCGCCTCGGCAGCTCCGGATCGCCCTCGGGCCAGGCCAGATCGATGCCGAGCCGTCCGTCGAAGGTGCTCACCACGTAGCCACCGAGGGCCACGGCCTCCCTGGTGTAGGAAGCGGAGCGGAGGTTGGTCAGTCGCAGACCGTCCGGGGGCCGGATCGGCGGTACCACCCCCCAGTTCATCATGCTGACCACGGCCGGGGTGAGATGCGGGTCCCACGGTCTCGCGCCGGGCGCCGGCTTGTGGAAAATGTCGAGGAGGCTGCGCTGGATGGATCCGTCGGTTAGCCCCGCCCGCAGTTGCTCACCGATCGCCCGACCGATCGAGACGGCGTCGGGCTCGATTCCGTCGGTGACCCGAAACCCCACGCCGCCCAGCACGTTGGTGCCCTCGGTCGCGCCGACCGGCGGAGAGAGGTGCTGGCGCAGATTCACCGCGTACCGGTAGACCAGGTCGCTCAGCGGCAGGCCGCGGATCTCGGCCTCGGCGAGAAGTATGGTGCCCGACAAGAGGCCGTTGATCGTCACGTGCTCGCGGTGGGCGCGTTCCACCAGCGCCGTCGTCTGAGCCGCCGTCAAGCGATGTTGGACCACGTGCCGGACGACCCGGGCCGGTGGGGACATCGCCTGGCTCGGCAACGGCATCGGGGTTCGTGCCGCGCCGGGTGCGTGCGCGTGGATGCCGCGCTCGGCCAGCAGGTCCTCCAACGACCTGGGATACGGGTGGCTGGGCAGGTCGAGGGGTACACCGTTGACCACATCGGTGTAGCAGGACCAGAGCGCCACGAGCACCTCGATGGCGTGTTGGGCGTCGGCGATGCTGTGATGGAGCGCCAGGCACACGCTCGCCTCGTCGCCGTCGTACACGACGTTGAGCGCGCTCAGCGACCGGAGTTGATTCAGCTCAACCCCGGTCAACGGTTGCTCGACGTCCCCGTCGCAGAATCGGACCTGCTGCCGAGCGCCGGACTCCGCGAAGACAGGTCCGTCGTCGTCGGCTTCAAGCCGGGCCGCGAGCTGGGGATAGGCGTCGCGCACGGCCTCGTAGGCGGTTGTCAGGGCATCCGGATTCAGCCGGCCGACGGCGTGCACCGCGTATCCGATGTATGCCTCTTTGCGGGCATGGACTCTTTCGGTAGGTGACAGCGCACGCAGTCCGACCCTTGTCACGAATTGCCTCCAGTCAGCGTGCGTTCCGACCTTGATCAGGCTTGCCGACGGCGTTCGCTGGGGCCATCACCAACGTGGGTAGTCTCGATCTGCTGTCGGGCACGGCCGGCGCCAGGCTGAATGGGTGCCGGCCGAGGGCGGGCCCGTCCGTCCGGCATGGGTGGCCGTCGCGGGACGTCGCTGCCCGTCTCGTACTGTCAGAGCTGAGGATGCCCGGGCGCATGGGCCTGTTCTATCCTGAGGAGCTTCACCACGCACCTGCGGCGTGTCTCTAAGCAGTGTCAAACACGTCAATGTATGGCGTGGTTCCGCGCATGGTGGGCAGATATGCCTTTTTCGAGCCGCGGATTTACCTTGACCAGCGAAAACTTGCCTCCGAAACAGCTTTCTGGCACCCCACTAGACGCGACGCCTCGCCGAAGGTATGGTCGGTAATTGGTTGGCTGCCCGGTGTAATCGGCGGCCAGGATAAACCCGTTGAGGGGCCGGGGCCCGAGGGAGAGTACCTTGTCTTCTTTGCCGAGACTGGCACCTGCCGGACTGGATCTTGCCTGGGGCCGAAACCGCCGAACACCGCTATTTCGATTTCCTCGGCACTCTTCTGCGGAAAGTCTGGATGATTCCTTGCCGGGCTCATGTGAGGCCGCCGATATTTATCGGCGGTCCGCCTTTTCGTGGTGCGGCGGACGGCTCGACGTGGGGCTGCGGTTCGCCGCAGCGGTGGTCGGCAGGCAGTTGTTCAGCTCTCGGCACACCGGCGCATTCGACCTCAAGAAGGTGTACCGGGAGATGGGCGTCGCGTCGCGCGTCGGGCTGGTAAGCAGTGTGACACCGCCGTTGCTTGCTGGAACGGCATGACAATCCGGAAAAATGATGGTTGAGGGGGACGCGTGACAAAGCCGACGCCGACCGAGATTGGCCATGGCTACGACGCCTTCGCGGATCTGCTCGATCAGATCTGGGGCGAGAATCTGCACCACGGCTACTGGGACGACACGTTCGACGAGACGTCGCTCGAAGACGCGACCAACCGGCTTACCGACAAGCTGAGTGGACTGCTTACCATCGAGCCGGGCGATCGTCTGCTCGATCTCGGTTGTGGCATCGGTGAGCCGGCCATCAAGCTGGCCACGGCGCATGACATCGAGGTCGTGGGAGTCTCGATCAGTGAGCGGCAGGTGCAGCGGGCGAATGACCGCGTCGCCTCCGCCGGGCTGGCCGGCCGACTGTCCTTCCAGCTCGCCGACGCGATGGAACTGCCATTCCCGGACGAGTCGTTCGACATCGTCTGGGCATTGGAGTCCTTGCACCACATGCCGGATCGGTGGCATGTGCTCCGTCAGGTGGCCAGGGTGCTGCGACCCGGCGGCCGGGTGGCGATCGGTGACTTTCTGCTGGTCTCGGGCGCCGACGGGCAGGAACCCGATGCCGCCCGCGTGCGTGAGGTCAGCAAGGGTGTGCTGTCGATCGTCGGGATTGACGAGTACCTGTCCAACATCCGCGCGGCCGGACTCGTGCCCGAGGCCATCGAGGACGTCAGCAAGCATACTCAGCCATCATGGGGCAAGGCCGCGGTGCGGTTCGAAGCGCTGCGGGACCAGGCCCTGCCGCACATCGGGGCAGAGCAGTTCGAGCTCACGCTCTCGAGGTTCCACGGATTCAGCGAGGAATCGACGCTGGGGTACGTCCTCCTGACTGCTCGCAAGCCCGTCTGATCACCACAGCCCGGCTGGTCGTGGTGCTTTCTCAAGTATCGAATACGTTCCGGGGTGGAATCATGCAGACAACAGAAGAGACGATACGAAGCCTCTTCAGCAGGATGGTCGGGGATGAGAAGCACGGGTGGGCAGCCGCGTCCACGCTGCACGCACTCTGGGTCCTCTACGATCGTGTGCTCGACGTCTCGCCGGCGAATATCGACGATCCCGACCGGGACCGGTTCTATCTTTCCAAGGGCCACGGTCCGATGGCCTACTACGCGGTGCTCGCCGCGAAGGGCTTCATGGAGCCAGAGACGCTGGACACCTGGCGAACGTTCGGCTCGCCGCTCGGCATGCACCCGGACCGCACGCTGGCGCCCGGCGTGGAGATCAGCGCCGGCTCCCTCGGCCACGGGCTCCCGCTCGGCGTGGGAACCGCGCTCGGGCTGCGCGCGCAGGGGCGGCGTGCCCGCGTGGTGGTGCTGATGGGTGACGGCGAGTTCGACGAGGGCAGCAACCACGAGGCGATGGCCATCGCCGGGCGCCTCGGGCTCGACCGCGTCACCGCGATCGTGATCGACAACGGCACGGCGAGCCTCGGTTGGCCGGGCGGCATCGCCGGGCGCTTCGAGGGGGAGGGCTGGGATGCGACCACGGTGGATGGCCGCGACCACGACGAGCTGTACCGGGCGCTGACCCGGGAACCCGACGGGCGACCGCAGGCCGTGGTGGCGGAGGTTCGCGAGATTACGGAAGGAAGCGCGGCATGAGCACCCAGGTGACCCGGAAGCCGATGCGGAGCGTCTTCGTCGACACCATGATCGAGTCACTGGCCGCCGACCCCAGGCTGGTCCTGTTGACGGCCGACATCTCGTCGTGGTTCTTCGACGCCGCGCGGGCCGAGTTCCCAGACCGCGTGATCAACGTCGGGATCCGCGAGCAGGCCATGATCGGGATTGCCGGTGGCCTGGCGCTGACCGGGCACCGGCCGGTGGTGCACACCTACGCGCCGTTCCTGGTCGAACGGCCTTTCGAGCAGCTGAAGATCTGCCTCGGGCACCAGGACGTCGGCGCGGTGCTGGTCAGCGTCGGCGCCTCCTACGACGACCCGTCGTGGGGCCGGACCCATCAGGCACCCGAGGATGTCGCGCTGCTCGACACGCTGCCCGGCTGGACCGTACACGTGCCGGGGCACGAGGACGAGGTCCAGCCGCTGCTGCGCAGGGCGATGTCCGGCGACGGGCGGGTCTACGTACGGCTGTCCGAGAGGGTCAACAGCGAGGCGGTGCCGGTCTCGGAGGGGTTCACTGTGCTGCGCCGGGGCGGCGCCGGCGTGGTGATCGCGGTCGGCCCGGCGCTGGACCAGGTGCTCGCCGGGACATCCACGATCGATGCGACGGTGCTGTACGCGTCCACGATCCGACCGTTCGACCACGTCGGCCTGCGCGCCGCGGTGGCCGGCTCGCGGCCGAACGTGGTGGTGGTCGAGCCGTACCTGCGGGGGACCTCGGCGCACGAGGTGGCCGAGGCGCTCGGCGACGTGCCACACCGGCTACGGTCGTACGGCGTGTGGCGGGACCGGGAGGCGCGCGTCTACGGCACGGCCGAGGAACACGACCGGTTGTACGGGGTGGACGCCGCGAGCCTCGCCGAGTCGATTTCCAGCTTCTTCCACTAGCCCGACCGGGCCCCTGAGAACCGCACGAACTCTTTTGGTCGGCTGTAGCTCGGCACGGCGACGAGAACGCCGCGGTTGAATCATTTCCCGCACCCCGAGGAGTAGCCCGAAGTGACGACCAGGACGACCGAAACCCCGCCCGCCGAGGAATCGCTGCGCGCACCGCTGTCCCCGGAGTTCCTTGAGCGCGACGACGCGTTCACGCCGCCGGCCGCCCTGATGGCGCTGGCCGAGCAGTCCCCGGTCGTCAGGGCGACCCTGCCGGGCGGTGACCCGTTCTGGTTGGTGTCCGGGTACGAGGAGGCCCGCGCGGTGCTCGTGGACCCGCGGTTCTCCGCCGACCGGTTCCAGTACCACCCGAGGTTCAAGGAACTTCCCGAGCAGTTGCGGGAGCAGTTGCGCGACGACAAGGCGCGGGCCGGGTCGTTCATCAACATGGACCCGCCGGAGCACAACCGTTACCGCAAGTTGCTCACCGGGCAGTTCACCCTCCGGCGAATGCGCCAGCTCACCACCCGGATCGAGGAAATCGTCACGGAACGACTGGATGCCATGTTGGCCAAGGGAAACACCGCCGACCTGGTGACCGAGTTCGCGATCCCGGTGCCCACGCTGGTGATGTGCGAGCTGCTCGGGGTGCGCTACGAGGACCGGGAGGAGTTCCAGCGCAGCACGGCGGCCCTGCTGCAGATGAACGTGCCGGTCAAGGAAGCGCTGGCGAACCTCCAGGCCCAGCGCGCGTTCATGCAGCGGCTGATCGCCGACAAGCGGGAGAACCCGACCGACGACATGATCTCCGGTCTGATCCACCACGCTGGGGCTGACCCTGCGCTGACCGAGGACGAGCTGATCAACATCGCCAACCTGCTGCTTGTCGCCGGCCACGAGACCACCGCGAACATGCTGGGACTCGGCACCTTCGTGCTGCTGCGACGACCCGATCAGCTCGCCGCGCTACGCGACAACCCGTCCCGCATCGATGATGCCGTCGAGGAGCTGCTGCGCTACCTGTCGATCGTCCACGTCGGGATCTTTCGCTTCGCCAAGGAGGACCTGGAACTCGGCGGCGATCACCTCCCGGTTGGCTCGACCGTGGTGATCTCCCTGGTGGCCGCCAACCGCGACAAGCAGCACTGGCCGGACCCGGACGTGCTGGACGTGACCCGGGTCCGGAACCCGCACCTGGCGTTCGGCCACGGCGTGCACCAGTGCCTTGGCCAGCAGTTGGCCCGGGTGGAGATGAGGGTCGGGTACAGCGAACTGCTGCGTCGCCTGCCCAACCTCCGCCTCGCCGTGCCACCCGAGGAGGTTCCCCTGCGCACCGACATGATCACCTACGGCGTGCACGCCCTACCGGTCGTCTGGGACGCGCCATGAGGGTGCGCGCCGACCGGGAGGCCTGCGTTGGCTCGGGCCTGTGCGCGCTACGCCTGCCCGAGCTGTTCGACCAGAGCGAGGACGACGGCACCGTGTTGCTTCTGCGGGCTGAGCCCGAACCTGACCAGGAGGCCGCCGCGCTCGAGGTGGTTGAGGTCTGCCCGTCCAGGGCGCTGCGGATCGATCGCGCTTGACGGAGGAGTATCCCCATGCGTAGCCCCACGGTCTCCGGGCCACCCCGGGTGCCCGCACCGCGTCCCCGTGAATCGCTTCCCATCCGTCGCCGGATTGCCGCGTCCGCGCGGGCGGAGGGGCTCTTCACCGAGACCGAGGACATCCCGCGGTGGCTCGACGAACGCCGCCGGTCCCGAGAGTTCAGCGTCCGGCGCATCCCGTTTCACGCGCTCGACGCGTGGTCCTTCGCACCCGGCACCGGCGACCTGGTCCACCGTAGCGGCCGCTTCTTCACCATGACCGGCCTACACGTCACGGAGCTCGCCGAGCCCTACGGCGACGGACCAGCCCGCGACTGGCACCAGCCGATCATTGAGCAACCGGAGGTCGGCATCCTCGGCATCCTGGCCAAGGAGTTCAACGGCGTCCTCCACTTCCTCATGCAGGCCAAGATGGAACCGGGCAATCCGAACCTGGTGCAGCTCTCCCCGACTGTGCAGGCCACCCGCAGCAACTACACCCGCGCCCACCAGGGCTCGGCGGTGCGCTACATCGAGCATTTCGTCGCCCCGGCACCGGAGCGGGTGATCGTGGATGTGCTCCAGTCCGAGCACGGCGCCTGGTTCCTCCACAAGTCGAACCGGAACATGGTGGTGGAGGCGACCGGGGAGGTCGCCCTTCTGCCCGACTATCGCTGGCTGACGCTGCGGCAGATTCACGACCTCCTGCGGCTGGACAACGTGGTGAACATGGACGCCCGTACCGTGCTGTCCTGCCTGCCCGACGCTGAGACGGACCAGGCCGCGCTGATGCCGGACGTCGAGTTGCTGTCGTGGTTCACCGGCGAGCGAACCCGGCACCAGGTGAGGGCCCGGAGAACGGGTCTCGGCGACCTCCCGGGCTGGCGACGGGACCCGTACGCAATCCGTCATGAGCAGGGGCGGTACTTCTCGGTGGTGGCCGTCGCCGTGCACGCGGCCAACCGCGAGGTCGCGGGCTGGACGCAGCCGCTGATCGAACCGGTGGCCCCCGGCATAGCGGCCTTCTACACCAGGGCCTTCGCCGGCGTCCGCCACGTCCTGGTCCACGCGCGAGCGGAAGGTGGCTTCCTCGACACCGTCGAGCTGGCGCCGACGGTGCAGGGCACACCGGTCAACTACGCCCACCTCGATCCTGCCGACCGCCCGCTGTTCCTGGGCCATGCGGCCACCGTGGCCGACAGCGCGATCCGCTACCAGGTGACGCACTCCGAGGAGGGCGGTCGCTTCCTCAACGCAGAGAGCCGGTACCTGATCGTCGACGCCGATGGCCTTCCGGAGGTGCCGGTGGAGCCGCCCGACGGCTACGCCTGGGTCACCCCGGGCCAGTTGGCTGCGCTGTCCCGGCACGGCCACTACCTCAACGTGCAGGCTCGCACGCTGCTGGCCTGCCTGCGCTCGCTACAGGCCTGAACGGTGCACACAGTCCCGGAGAGGACCACTCGTGAAAGGTGTCATCCTGGCCGGGGGAAACGGCAGCCGACTGCATCCGATCACCCTCGGCATGTCCAAGCAGATGCTGCCGGTCTACGACAAGCCGATGATCTACTACCCCCTGTCGGTGCTCATGCTGGCCGGCATCACTCAGATCCAGATCATCTCCTCGCCGGCGGATGTCGGCGGCTTCCAGCGACTGCTCGGCGACGGGTCGACGCTCGGAATCAGCCTCTCGTACGCCGTGCAGGAGGAGCCGCGCGGGCTGGCCGAGGCCTTCCTCATCAGCGCCGGACACATCGGTTCCGACCCGGTTGCCCTGGTGCTCGGGGACAACCTGTTCCACGGCCCCGGCTTCAGCACGCTGCTGGAAAGCAAGGTGCGGCACGTCGATGGCTGCGTGCTCTTCGGCTACCCGGTGCATGACCCGGGCCGCTTCGGCGTCGGCGAGGTCGACGAGGCGGGCCGTCTTGTCTCGATCGAGGAGAAGCCGGCGCGGCCGCGGTCCAACCTCGCACTGACCGGTCTCTACCTGTACGACAACGACGTGGTGGACATCGCGAAGAACCTCCGCCCCTCGAAGCGGGGCGAACTGGAGATCACCGACGTCAACCGGCTCTACCTGGAGCGCGGTAAGGCGGAGTTGGTGGCGCTCGGGCGCGGATTCGTCTGGCTCGACGCCGGAACGCCCGACGCGCTCGTCGAGGCGAACCAGTACGTCCAGATCCTGGAGAACCGCCAGGGCATCCGGATTGCCTGCATCGAGGAAATTGCGTGGCGCATGGGTTTCATCGACCGCGAGGCCTGCCACCGCCTCGGCGTCCGCCTCAGCGGCTCACCGTACGGCCGCTACATCATGGACATCGCCGCCAGGAGCTGAACACCGGAGGATTCCGGTGACCGGCGGAGTTGGCATCACCGGGTCGCACGACGTCCGGGGGCTCCTGTCCGGCTGGTGCGCGTCGCCCGGATCCAGGTGACCCGTCAGCCGGCCTGGTGCGGTGCACCCGCTGGCACCGCGACAAGCAACTGGTCCCGCAGGTCGTCGACCAGCGTCGCCACGCCGCTCCGGCCGCTCGAGGCGCCGAAGACGTGGTAATCCGGACGGACGAGCAGCCACGTCGCTTCGAAGCGCGCCAGATATGGCCGGTAGACGTCGTCCACATCCACCACGCCCTGCTCCGGTGCGCTCCCGGGTGGCAGTAGCCGCACCACGTGGGCCTTCAGACCGGCGAGGAAGGAGAGCCGGTCCTCGTCGAGTGCGGTCCGCGGATCGTCGGTGGTCAGCAGGACGAAACCAGGGCCGACGACGTCGTCGAACAGCCCGGTGCGACCCCGCAGGCTCACTCGCCCCTGCGGTACGACCGCACCCGCCGGCGGCTCGACCACGTCCGTTCCGGGCCGCCGGTGAAGCAGCCCGCTCGTGAGCGGCTTGGCCGGCTCCGGTCGCGTCGGCGGCCGGCCGCGTCGGTTGGCCAGCACCGTGGCGTCCCGCTCGGCGGCGGCCGCCGGATCCGTCACGCAGATCACTCGGCCCAACTGGACCGAGGCCAGAATTGCCTCCTTGGCCTGTGTGCGGCGCTCCTGCGGGTAGCTGTCCAGAATCGACTCGGCCGCCAGGCCGCGTAGCGTCAGGTCGAGCTTCCACGCCAGGTTGATGACGTCCCGGATGCCGGAGCACATGCCCTGCCCGGCGAAGGGCGGCATGAGGTGGGCCGCGTCGCCGGCCAGCAGGACATGGCCCACCCGCCACTGGTCGGCCCACCTGGCCTGGAAGATGTACGTGGTGCTGCGCAGCAGGGTGGCGGTGTCGGGGGTGACGCCGAACGGTGCCAGCAGCCGCCACGCCGTCTCGTCCTTGTTCAGGTCGGCGGTGCTCTCGCCCGGCAGCCGCATGAACTCCCAGCGCCGTCGCCCGGGGCCGCTGCCGACCAGGGTCGTGGGCCGGGCCGGATCGCAGATCTGCACGTTCGTGGGGACGAACTCGCGCGGCTCACGGAGTTCGACGTCGCAGAGCAGCCACTCGTAGGAGAACCCGAGATCGGTGACCGACACGTCGAGGTTGTCACGTACGAAGCTGTTGGCGCCGTCGCACCCCACCACCCACCGTGCGGAGAGGGTTCGCGTCTCGCCGTCGTCGGCGACGGCGGTCACCTCCACCTGTTGGTCACCGTCGGTGATGCCTACGACCTCGTGGCCCCGCAGCACGGTGACGCCGGGCAGGGACGTCACCCTGGCCGCGATGAGCTCCTCGAGAGCCGGCTGGTGCATCGTGTTCGCGTCCGGCCAGCCGTACGGGCCGACCGTCGTGAACGCGATGTCAAGCAACGTCTCGCCGGCGCTGGTGCGCCACTGGTAGCCGTTGGCCGGCACGGTGATCCGGCGCAGGCCCGGGCCTATCCCGGTGGTGGCCAGGAGTCGGGCGGTCTCACCGTCGAAACTGGTCGCCCGGGGAAGCCGGTACGGCCGGGGACGGCGTTCCAACACGGTCACTCGCCAGCCGTGTTCGGCGAGTAGCACCGACAGGGTCGCGCCGATCGGGCCGTTGCCGACAATGACGACGTCCGCGTCCACCAAGGAAAACCTCACAGGTTCGAGATGGTGTCGACTGCGGGCTCGTGGCGACGTCCTGGCGGCCCGGGTACTGGACCGCCAGGACGTCCACCGGGGGCGAGTGCTTAAACACCGGGTGGAAGAAGCTTGCCGAACCGCCGACGTGGGGGCAGGCACACCAGGCGGACCGTACAACCCGGCACCGGGTGAACCTGCTTACCCACTTCTCGGCCTGCTCCGTGGGTGGAGCCACAGCCAGAGTCGCTTCCCGGAGTCATCCGCAGCGGGATGGCTCCACGACGCGAAGGACGCTCAGACGAGCTTCAGCGGAAGGTCCCTGGTCCGGGTGAACCCGGGCCGCAGAATCCACGGGATCTCTTCGCGCGGCACCGCGAGGGACAGGTTCGGGAACCGGGTGAACAGCCCTTGCAGCGCCACCTCCGCCTCCTGGTAGGCGAGGTGTTGACCGAGGCAGCGGTGGATGCCCTTGCCGAACCCGAGGTGGCTCTCGCTGCCGACGCCCAGCCGGTCGACGATCAGCTCTTCGGGATTGGGGAACTTGCGGGGGTCGGTGTTCGCGGCCGTGATGAGCGGCACGACCGGCTCCCCCGCCGGGATCACCGTGCCGCCGACCTCGATGTCCTCCGTGGGGAACCGCGGCTGCCCGAACTGGATCGGTCCCAGGCGTTGCAACTCGCGCACCGCCTGCGGCCACAGCGACGGGTCCGCCTTCAGTCGCGCGAGCTGGTCGGGGTTCTCGAGGAGGATGAGTACCGAGTTCCCGATCAGGTACGTCGTCGTCTGGTGCCCGGCCGTCACCAGGCTGAACAGAATTCCGATCAGCTCCCGGTCGGTGACTCGGTTGCCGTCGGCTGCCTGTGCCTGCACGAGCGCGGTGACCAGATCGTCCTTCGGCTCGCGGCGCCTGCGATCGAGCACCTCCTGCCCGAGGTCGATGCACCTGAGTAGGGTGCGCGGGATGGCCGGGCCATCCATGGTGGCCATGGCGTCGCCCCAGGCACGCCAGTCGTCGCGGTGCTCCTCGTCGATGCCGACCATCTCGCAGATCACGGTGACCGGTAGCGGGTAGCAGAACGTCTGGACGAGATCGATCGGCGTGCCGTCGCCGCCGAGCTCCTCGAGCTCGTCGAGCAGGTCCGCGGTGATCTTCTCGACCCTGGGCCGCAGCTTGTTCACCCGGTGCGCGGTGAGCGCGTAGGAGACCAGCTTGCGCAGCCGGGTGTGGTCCTCGCCGTCGGCCGCATTGATGATGTTCGCCATCCACGGGACCAGCTCGGGTGGGAACTCCAGATGCTTGAACACCCCGTCCCGGATGTCCGTCATGGGGGAATCAGCTGGCGGGTTGACGAGGAACCGCGGATCGGTGAGGACCTGGCGCACCTCGTTGTAGCTGGTGGCCAGGTACATCGGCGGCCCGCCCATGAAGGTGCCCATCATCATCGTGGGCGCCTCGCGCAACCGCGCGTGCTGACCGAACGGGTCGGCGACCACTTCTGGTGAGAACAGGTCGACCGGCTCCTCGACCAAATTCTCGGCGGTGGCGGTCATAGGCCTCTTCCTTCCGTGTCGGAAAAGCGTGCGATCCGCTGGGGTGGGACAGGCGTGCTGTTGCCCCGTTTCGGAACGATAGGGAAGGGACGGCCGGCTGAGCATCCCTCAACCTGATAGGGCTTGACGTGGGATGGGTAGCAGCCTGCCCGATTTGCGCGGGTTGCCTGATCGCTGATGTCGCGAGCCGCGGCGGACATCACGCCGGCATCGCTGTGGGCAACCACAATATATTCACGCAGAGTGATATAGATATCCACGCAGCGTGAACTGTTTTGTCCATGTTTTCGGGAATCTGGCATGATGCAACGCTGCGACCAGCGTAAATGTCTCCCGCCGGTGGCTGGGCAATGCCCACTGGACGCGAAGCCGCACCGGTAGTAACATTGGTAATGGATTGACTACTGCGTGTAATCTCCTATCGGGCAAGCCATGCGAGGATCATTGGGGGAACTTTGTCTTCTTTGTTGAGGCCGTCGCCTTCCGGCGTGGAGAGTCCCTCTGGCCGAAACTGCTACACACCGCAGTTGCGATTTCCCCAACATCCTTTCGTCGAATTCGTGGATGATCTTCTTTTGGATTCATGTGAGGTCGCCGGTCTTTTTCGACGCTCCGCTTTCTCGTGGTGTGACGGGCGACTCGACGTGGGATTGCAGTACGCGGCATCGGCAGTCGGCGTCAAATGTGAAGAGAATCACGAGTTCTGCGAGTTGGCGCCATTTTGGCGCATCGCGTTGCTGACCAAGGCCAGGGAGCTCGAGGCCGGCTGGCGGGCGATCAACTCCCTTGACGTGTGCAGGGGCAAGCCGGAGGCGCAGGTCATGACTGCGACGTCGCACGTGATCCGGGGTGAGCTGCTGTTCGCCATGGGCCGTGTCGACGAGGGTCTCGCGGAGGTGGACGCGGGGTTGCGGATCGCGGAGCGTTGCCATGTCCGGTCGTTGCTGCCCACCGGTTACGTCGTGTTGGCGCTCGGTGCGCTGCGTCGAGCGGATATGCGAGCCTGCCAGCATTTTGTGGACAAACTGACTGGTGAGGCCCTGCTGGGCTACTTCGGGCAGGCTGCGGGGGCGTGGGTCACCGCTCAGGCAGCCGAGGCTCGTGGTGGGGTGGAAAGGGCAGCGGATCTCATTACTGGAATTGTCACCAACTCCCGCGTTCTTCGTCAGCTTCTGGTGTCGGAGCCGGCGGCGGCTTCCTGGCTGGTTCGCGCCTCCGGCGCGTTGGGCGCCCATGATCTCACCAACGCAGTGGTGACGGCGGCCGCTGCTGCGGCTGCCACACATCCGCGTCTCGGGGTCATTCGGGCGGCGGCTTTGCACGCCGCCGGACTGCTGGAGAAAGACTCCAGCACATTGCTCGAAGCGGCGAATACCTATCCTGATCTATGGTGCGGGGCGTCCGCGCGGGAGGACCTGGCCGGCGTGCTGGCGAAGCGGCGGTCCGAACGGAACAACACGATTCGCATCTTCGAATCGGCTCTTGGCACCTACACCGCGATCGGTGCCACGCGCGATGCTTCCCGCGTCGTGAACAAACTCCGGGATTTCGGTGTGCGTCGTGGCGCGATCCGTGCCGCGGAGCGAGAAGGAAATTTGCCGCACGGGCTCACCAACACGGAGTTCGCGGTCGCGGAGCTCGTGAGCCAGGGGCACACCAACAATGACGTCGGCCGGCAACTGTTCATCTCTCGGCACACCGTGGCATTCCACTTGAAGAAGGTGTACCAGAAGATGAGCGTCGCATCGCGTGTCGAGTTGGCGGCCAGTTGGAAACCAACGCAGTGAGGTGATCTCGGTGAATTGCGGGCAGTACGCGGCATCCCCGTCGGCCGGGTCCGCGGCGGTGGCCGGCCCTGTCGTGATTGGGCCGGCCACCGTGTGGATGTTACGAGTGGCCGCCGTGGCCTGAGACGCCGCCGTGACCGGATCCCCCCGGGTGCATGTGGAACCGGGCGATCTCGGGCGGGTGCACGACGAACGGCCGCATCATGCCCTCGTCCTCGTGGTCGAGGATGTGACAGTGGTACATGAACTCACCGCTCGCGCCTTCGAACTGGCCGGCGATCGTGAGCCACTCACCCTGCCGCAGCTGGAACGTGTCCTTCCAGCCCTCCTCGTAGCTCTGGATCTGCGGGCCGTCGCCCGGCACGGGCAGCGGTGTGGTGGTGCCGCCGGCCGCGATGTCGAAGGGCTTCAGGTTGCCGTAGGTTCGCCGGTTCAGCAGCTGGAACCGCGCCATGTGGATGTGCGTCGGGTGCGGTGGGCCGCCGAGCTGGATCAGGTTCCACACCACCCACCGGCCCTGATTGATGAAGATCGTCCTCGTGTCGTCGAACAGGCTCGCGACCCTCCGGAACGTCCGAACCGCCCCCGTGGCCGGATCGGTGATCTGGATGATCCCCTCCGCCGGGAACTGCGTCGGCAGCTCGGCCGGATCGGTGATCTCCTTCAGCTCCCACATCTGCGGGTGCGCCTTACCGGCCGTGCCGGGCGGGATCGTCGCCACGAACACCTCGTCGTGGTCCACCGGCACGGTCGTGCCGGGAACCAGCCGCCGGTATGCCGGCGACAGCTGCTCCGGCAGCAGGAACGAGTCGTTTCGCCCGCGGCTCTCGACGCGGAACTCCATGATGTCCGGCTCGACCGAGGCACCGGTGTTGGTGAGGCGCAGGTGCTGCCCCTTGAACCGGCTGAAGTCGATCAGCAGGTCGACTCGTTCCCCCGGGGTGACGGTCAGCCCGCCCGCGGGCAGCGGCGCCGGGGCGGGCAGCAGGCCGCTGTCCGTCCCGATGATCCGCACCGCGTCGTTCACCACGACTCCCGCCTCGTCGACCAGGTCGAGGCGGAAGAACCGCGCGTTCGCCGCGTTGAGCACGCGGAAGCGGTACCAGCGCGCATCGACGTCGAGATGTGGCCAGATGACCCCGTTGACGAGGGTGAACGGCCCGGTGACGGGGGCGGTCGTGCCGGTGGCGGTCAAATACTGGTATTTGAAGAGCAGTTGGCCGGTGAGCGCACCGGTCACCGGGTCGGTGTCGAGGTTGCGATCGGCGATGATCAGCGGGATCTCGTGGTCGCCCTTCGGCAGCCTCAGCCCGTCCTCCTCGTCGTCGCGCACCAGGTACATGCCGGCCAACCCGGCGAACACATTGAAGCGCGTCACGGCCATCGCATGGTCGTGGTACCAGAGGGTCGTGGCCGCCTGCCGGTTCGGGTACTCGGTGAGCTGCGCGCTCCCTGCCCGAATGCCGTTGTGCGCCCAGCCGTCGTTGCCTGCGTTCGTCAGCGCGCCGTGCAGGTGCACGACGGTCCACGGCGGCAGGTCGGCGACACCGTCGATCAGTTCCACCCCGGCGGCCCGGGTGCCGTCCGGGTTGAGGTAGCCGGGCGTGTTCGCCGCTGACGGCTGTGCGAACGGCACCCGCACCGCGACGAGCGGGATCGTTTCCTGAAGGTCGTTGTGCCACGCCACCCGCAGCTGCCTGCCGCTGCGCACCTCGATGGTCGGGCCGGGGAAGTGCCCCTCGTAGGTCCAGAGTGCGGTCAGGGGCAGCTGCGAGTGCAGCCGCATCCGCGTGTTCGTCATGTTGACCGTGATCATGTCCTGACGCCGCGACGAGTGCGGCCGGATCGACGGCGGAATTCGCAGCGAGTCACGGAACTTGGTGAGACCGAAGTTCGGTGCCGGTGACAGGGCGAGGCGTGCTGGTTGGGCCACCGCCTCGCGGGTGCTCGAATTGAGCAGGCTCACGCCCGCCACGACGCCCGCGGATCCGAGCACGGCGGAGGCGAGGAACCTGCGACGGTCGACGGAGTCGTTCATCAGTTTTCCTCCGGGGTTGCATGTTCAGTTGGTCTGTATCGGTGCGGAGGCGGGCGATTCCGGACCCGGCACCGGCAGTGCCGCGGTGGTCGCGGGGGAATTCCCGCAGGTGGTGGCTCGGTGCCGTCGACGGCTATGCGGTAGCGACTGACCAGTTCAGCGTCACCGCGGTAGCCGCCGGGTACTTGTCCGTGCTCTCCCTTCCACCAGGTTGGACACGCGGCGCGTCAACGTACAGAAATTCCCCTTCGGCACAACGCAAACAAGGCACTACGCTCCGATGTGGACTCTGTGATCGCTCGCATCGCACCAACATGATCAGTCACAGCGCCTATCGGACTCACACCGGGGTGGCGAGAGATCTCTCAGCTCGCGTTTTGCGTTCCGAGGCTGGTCAACGCACCTTGTTGCGCGACGCCGGTTTGTCTCGTGTGCGGGGGCCTCGACCACAGTTTGTAGAGGCGGGCAGGTGAATTGTTCGAATTGCTCGCTACGGTGCGCCGCATGTGTGGGCCGGTGCGGGTCGTTGCTGCGAACCATCGACGATCGGTTGGTTCTAACGGCGACGAGAACCGCACTGGCGGTCACTACTGTAGCGTCACGGGGCTCGACCGTTCGGGCATGAAATCAAGGCGCCTCGACAGCTTTGAATCCCCCTCGGGTCAGGTTTGATTGATATCCGTCCGCCGAAGGTGTTCAGGTAGCCACCGATCGTCCGGCGTAGGTATCGGCGCTGTCGGCCTCCACTGTCGCGCGGACCGCAGCGGGCGGTGCTCTCGGATCCCCTGCTCGGTCAGCGGGTCTTCCCACGGCCTGGAATGCCGGTGGCGGGGCAGGTCGAGGTGCAGGCGGTCGGACCGCATCGGGGTAGCAGAACCACCGCGCGGCGAGCGCTACGGGTGGCGGCGGTGCGTGTTAGGTCTGCAGGCGCAGGCGCAGGCGCAGGCTCGCGCCGTCGCGCATGGTGTTGAGCGTCCTGAACAGCCCGTGCGTACCCAGGGCATTTCGGCCCCAGCCAGCCGATCGTTATGCAGGGTCATTTCGGCTCGTGTCACTAATTGCCCCTCCAGTCAGCATCCGCGGCTTCGGAAAAGTCGTGCATTCGTAGGGTGAACTGCGGATTAATGCCTGAAAGGCCAGCGCGGTGGTGCCTCGGCAGGTGGCCACTTAGGGCCGGGCAAAAGTCGTGCGGGTCTTCGAGCTCGAGATGGGTGGGTGGGGACTCCGTCGACGTGTCGGCGTCTGCGGCATTCGCGGGCGGGATCGGCAGGGCGGCGGCTGGCAGCAGGGTGGCGGCTGGCGGCGGGACCAGCGCGGACCAGCGCGGACGGGACGGACGGGCTTCCGTAGGGGGCCCTCCGCCGAATCGGTCTCCGCCGAATCGGCCTACCCTCCTCCGGCCCATACAGAGCACGTCCCCCGTCAGGCGCGCGGACGTCGACCAGACCACCATCGGACTACGGACTACGGACTACCCGGGTACCTCGGACACGGAGTCGATCGGTTGAGGATCCGGCCGCCGAGCGAATCAGCACCACGGGCGAGACCAGCGCACCGCTGTCCTGGGCGACATCGCAGCCCAGGACAGCGGTGAACAGCCGGCTGAGCTAGAACTCGTCGTCGAAGCTGACGCTTCCGGTCACGCCCACCTGGTACGCCGAGACGCGCCGTTCGAAGAAGTTCGACAGCTCCTGGACATCCTGCAGTTCCATGAACGCGAACGGGTTGCGGCTGCCGTAGAGCGGATCGATGCCCAGTTGGGCGAGCCGGCGGTCGGCGACGTGTTGCAGGTACTCGCGCATGTCATCCAGGGACATGCCGCTGATGCCCTGCTCGAGCAGGTCGGCGGCGAACTGCACCTCGCACTCGACGGCCTCGGCGAGCATGTCCCTGACCTGTTGGACCATGGCGTCGTCGAAAAGGTCGGGTTCTTCGGCACGGACCGTGTCGACGACGTCGAAGGCGAACGCCATGTGCATCGACTCGTCGCGGAAGACCCAGTTCGTGCCGGACGCGAGGCCCTGCAGAACGCCGCGGGAACGCAGGAAGTACACGTACGCGAAGGCGCCGTAGAAGAACAGGCCCTCGATGCAGGCGGCGAAGCAGATCAGATTGAGCAGGAACATCCTGCGGTCGTCGCGGGTCCTCAACTCGCGTAGTTCGAAGATCGAGTCGATCCACCTGAAGCAGAACTCGGCCTTGCGGGCGATCGACGGAATGTTCTCGACGGCGGCGAAGGCCTCGAAGCGTTCGTGATCGTCGGGGACGTAGGTGTCGAGGAGGTTCAGGTAGAACTGGACGTGCACGGCCTCCTCGAACAGTTGCCGGGAGAGGTAGAGCCGGCCCTCGGGGGAGTTGATGTGCTGGTAGAGGTTGAGTACCAGGTTGTTGGCGACGATCGTGTCGCCGGTGGCGAAGAACGCGACCAGCCGGGACACCAGGTGCCGCTCCGCCGGGGAGAGCTTGGCGAGGTCGGCGAGGTCGGAGTGCAGATCGATCTCCTCGACGGTCCAGGTGTTCCTGATGGCGTCCTTGAACCGGTCGAAGAAGTGCGGGTAGCGCATCGGGCGCAGGGTCAGATCCATGCCGGGGTCGAGCAGCCGCTGCCTGGCGGCGGGGACGTCATCGGTCGTACGGGGTTCGGGAATGGTCATCACTGGCAGGCCTCGCAGCTCTCGGGGTTCTCCAGGGAACAGGCCAGGGCCTCCTCGTCCGGCACCGCCGGATCGAGGCCGGCAGCCGGCGGACTCGTCGCGGGGGAGAGGGAGACGGTGGCCTGCTGGATGCGCGTCGCGGGGCGCGAGCGCAGGTAGTACGTGGTCTTCAGCCCGGCTTTCCAGGCGTATAGGTACATCGACGAGACCTTGCCGATCGTCGGTGCACTCAGGAACAGGTTCAGCGACTGCGACTGGTCGATGTACGGCGCCCGGGCCGTAGCCAGGTCGATCAGTGCGCGTTGCGGCAGCTCCCAGGCCGTGCGGAACAGTTCTCGGACGTCGGCCGGCAGGCCGGTGATGCCCTGCACAGAACCCTCGGCGCGTTTGATCTGCTCGCGGATCGGAGCGGTCCAGAGGCCGCGGGCTTTCAGTTCGCGTACCAGGTAGGTGTTGATCTGCAGGAACTCACCGGACATGGTCTCGCGCTTGAACAGGTTGGAGACCTGCGGCTCGATGCACTCGTAACAGCCGGCGATCGACGCGATCGTCGCAGTCGGCGCGATCGCCACCAGCAACGAGTTCCGCAGACCGTGCGCGGCGATCCGGTTCCGCAGGGCGGCCCACCGCTGCGTCTGGGTGGGTTCGACACCCCACAGGTCGGGGTGCAGCTCCCCGCGGGCCGCGCGGGTCTCGGCGTACGCCGGATGGGCGCCGAACCGTTCGGCCAGCCCGGTGGAGGTCTCCAACGCGGTCAGGAAGATCTCCTCCTGCACTCGGGTGGACAGCTCCGTGGCTTCGGCGGAGCCGAACGGAAGCCGTAGCGCGAAGAAGGCGTCCTGCAGGCCCATCAGCCCGAGCCCGACCGGCCGCCAGCGGGGGTTCGACGCGGCGGCCTCCTCGCTGGGGTAGTAGTTGATGTCGATGACCCGGTCCAGGAACATGACCGCGGTGCGCACCGTCTCACGAAGCTTGTCCCAGTCGATCCCGTCCGCGTTCAGGTGAGCGCCGAGGTTGACCGAGCCCAAATTGCAGACCGCGGTCTCGTCGTCGGAGTTGACCTCGAGGATCTCGGTGCACAGGTTCGACAGATGGATGGTGTTGCCGGGAGCGCCGGTCTGGTTCGACAGCCGGTTCGACGGGTCCTTGAACGTCATCCAGCCGTTGCCGGTCTGGGCCAGGGTCCGCATCATCCGCCCGTACAGGTCGCGGGCCCTGACGGTCTTGACCGCCTTCTTCTCCGCGACCCGATAGGCGGCCTCGAAGTCCTCGCCGAACAGGTCCGGCAGCTCCGGCGCGTCCGACGGGTCGATCAGCGACCAGTCGGCGTCCGCCTCGACCCGGCGCATGAACTCGTCCGGGATCCAGTTGGCGAGATTGAGGTTGTGCGTGCGGCGTGACTCCTCGCCGGTGTTGTCGCGCAGCTCAAGGAATTCCTCGATGTCCGGGTGCCACGGTTCCAGGTAGACGCAGGCCGCGCCCTTGCGCCGGCCGCCTTGGTTGACCGCCGCGACGCCCGCGTCGAGGGTCTTGAGGAACGGCACGATCCCGTTCGACCGGCCGTTGGTGCCGCGGATCAGGGCGCCCCGCCCGCGTACCCGGGACCAGGAGATGCCAATGCCGCCGGAGAACTTCGACAACCGCGCCACCTGGTGATAACGCTCGTAGATCGAGTCGAGCTCGTCGCGCGGCGAGTCCACCAGGAAGCACGACGACATCTGGGTGTGCCGGGTGCCGGAGTTGAACAGCGTCGGCGAACTGGGCAGGTATGCCAGCGAGGACATCAGCCGGTAGAAGCCGATCGCCTCACCGGGGGTCTCGGAGAGGCCGCAGGCGACCCGCAGCAGCCAGTACTGCGGAGTCTCCAACACCAGCCGCGACTGTGGGTGTCGCAACAGGTAACGGTCCGCGACCGTCCGCAGGCCGAAGTATTCAAACCGAAGATCGCCGCTGAGATCGACGGCGTCGTCGAGCTTGCGGGCGTTGCGGGCCACGAACGCCGCGGTCTCGTCGCCGATGAGTCCCTGGTCGTAGGCGTGCCGGATCGCCTGGCTGAAGCTGGCGACGCCCTGCCCTCGGACCTCCTTGTCCACGTACGCAGCCAGCAGCCGCGCCGCGAGCTTCGAGTACTGCGGCTCCTCGCCGATCAGTTCGGCGGCGGTCTGGATGGAGAGCTTGTCGAGTTCGGCGGTGGTGGCGCCGTCGTACAGGCCGTTGATTGTCTTGGTGGCGACCCGCAGCGGGTCCACCTCGTCGAGATCGGCCACCCACCGCTCGACCGCCCTCACGATCTTGTTGACATCGACCGGTTCGGTGTCGCCGTCGCGTTTCCGTACCTGCATCGCGTGCCGGCGCCGCTCCGGCGCCTCCTGCTCGGACGCAGCCATCTTCTGCACAGTCGTCATGTCCCCTCCGCACGCGCTCTCCGCACGATCGGCGGGCGCGCAGAAGACGCCACCGCCCCCTGGCGGAGTCGTCCGCCGGGGGACCGGCTGATGGCGTCGACCGTCCCGCGCGGCCTCCGACCACCGCACGCCGGACGGCATGCGGTGCGCTGGCAGGTCTTCGGACTCGCGGGCACGGCCGGGGAACCCCGGTCTCCTACTGGCCGTCGCTTCCCAGACCCTCTCCGGTCCAGTGCTTCTTGACGGCGGTCGTTCCCACTCACCGCTGCGGGGCAGTCCCGGACTCACACCGGGTTCCCTCTTGCCTCGACCATGGCTGAACCAGTGGTCGAACCAGCTACGAGCAACACCATATATGGGTGTTGCGGCAAAAGAACAACCCCAGATGGTGTGTCGGGCGGGTCGCACCCCTCATGTCACGCTCCGTGATTCAGGCGATATCCCCGGTATGGATTCCTCGCTGGCGGAGCAGCCGCCTCGGGCGGTCCAAGGTCCACCGTCCGGTTGCCGTAAGTCGGCTCCGCCCACGAGCCGGGCGGCCCTCGAATCTTTGCGGATCATGCCGTGACCTGGTATACCGTAGCGGGCTTACTACGATTGGGGAGGCACAAAGTGGACACCGCTGGTGGCGTGCATCCACTACTCTCGATCGATTCCGCCACGCTGGGGGCCTACCAGCTGATCGGCCGGCTGGGCACCGGCGGCCGGTTGGCCGTCTACCTCGCCGAGGGCGCGGACGGCAGCCGTGTGGTCATCAAACTGATCCACGCCGACCTCGCCGCCGACGCCGAGTTCAGCGGCCGGTTCCGCAGCGAGGCTGAGCGGGCCCGCCAGGTGCCGTCGGCCTGCACGGCCGAGTTCATCGGCGCCGACCTTGATCACGATCCGCCCTACCTCGTGGTGGAGTACGTCGACGGCCCGAGCCTGGAAGAGGTCGTCGCGGAGCGGGGTCCACTGCAAGGTGGCGAGCTGCACTCGCTGGCGGTGGGGGTCGTCACCGCGCTGACCGGCATCCACGGCGCGGGGGTCATCCACCGCAACCTGAGGCCGGGCAATGTCCTGCTGCCACCGGGCGGCCCCAAGGTGATCAACTTCGGCATCGCCCGGCCGTTCGAGGCGACCAGCCAACACACCCGTACCGACGTCACGGTCGCCTACCTGGCGCCGGAGCAGTTGTCCGTCGAGGCGCGGACGCCGGTGACCCCGGCGGCCGACGTGTTTGCGTGGGGCTGCGTCATCGCGTACGCCGGCACCGGCCGCACGCCGTTCCTCGGTGACTCGTCCACCGCGGCCGCCGGCAGCGGCCTGGCCCAGCCGCCACGTCTGGACGGGCTGCCGGAGTCGCTGCGAGCTCCGGTGCTGCTGGCCCTCGCGAAGGATCCGGCAGACCGGCCGACCGCGCCGAAACTGCTCGCCATGCTGCTGGGCGAGGAGCCCGTCCCGCACCTGCGGGCGACCGTTGAGCCGAGGCACCGCCGGCATCTCCCGCCGAGGCACCGCCGGCGCTTCCTTCTGCCGGCCGTCCTCGCCATGGCGCTCCTGCTCGCCGGGCTGACGACCGCCGGCCTCCTGCGCAACCGGGACGCCGACCCACAGGCGGCCATCCTGGCACCCAACCGGACCGCCACCGCCGTCGCCCCGCCGGCGCCGGCCGGCTCACCACCCGCCCCACCGGCCCCGCTCTCCGCCGGCGCGAGCCCGTCGACGGGCGCGTCCACCCAGAAGACGCCGTCGACCTCGCCCTCCGCCGGCCCGTCCGCCGCCGCCACGCCCACCGCCGGCCCCTCTGCCGGCCCTTCCGCCGGCCCCTCCGCCTCCGCCTCCACCGTCTCGGCCTCGGCCAATTCGACCCGCCGTAACCTGGCCCTCGGCCGCAGCGCCACCGCATCCAGTTCGGAGGGCCCGCTCTTCGAAGCGGCTGAGGCCGTCGACGGCGACCGGGAGAGCCGGTGGAGCAGTGGCTTCAGCGACCCGCAGTGGCTGACCGTGGACCTCGGTTCCCGCTGGCAGATCAGTGAGATTGTGCTGCGCTGGGAACGGGCGCACGCGGTGCGCTACCGGGTGGAGGTCTCGACCGACGGAAAGGCCTGGAAGTCCGTGTATTCCACCTCCGCCGGCCAGGGCGGGGCCGTCAGCGTCACTACCGCCCAGGTGCCCGGCCGCTACGTCCGGGTGTACTGCACCCAACGCTTCAACGAGTACGGCTACTCCCTCTTCGAGCTCGAGGTGCGCTGAGGCGGCCTCAGGGCCCGGTGGAACCCGGCCAGGCAGGAGGGCTGCGCCTGCTCACCTCGAGCGTCCACTACCCTCCGCGCGCGGATCGACGCCGCGGGGCCGCCGTCGGCCGGCCCCGCGGCGTCGCCCGTCAGGGGGCCCAGGGGGTGGTGATGTTCCAGGTGCTGTCGGCGGCCCAGAGGGCGGGCGTGTTCCACGCCGCGCCGCCGGTGCCGTTGCTCAGCCACACCTGGGCGTCGTAGTGGCGCAGGTACTTGCCGCGGTAGTTGTAGGACTCCAGGGAGACGCCGGTGCCGGTGAGCCCGACCCGGGCGCACCAGGTGGCATCGGCGCGCATCAGCGCCGTCCCGTCGTTCGGTGAGTTGCGCACCCGGGACTCGGCGTGCCGGAGGTACTGGCCCGGGAAGTTGATCGATTCGAACGAGTAACAGGTGGCATCGGCCAGTCCGGGGCGGACGGTGTAGGTCGCGTCGTTCTTCAGCTGTGCCGGGCTGCCGGCGTTGACCACTTCGGTGTAGGCCAGGCTGTCCTGGTGGCGCAGGTAGCGGTTGGTGTAGCCGGGGGTCGTCACCTGGAACGACCGTCGGGTGTCGACCGGCAGCGCGACGGGCGTCGCGCCACCCGCCGTCCTCGAGGCATTGATCAACGCTGTGTTGGCGGCGCGGACCCGCGCCTCGTCCATCTTGACCACCTGGCGGTCGTAGGTCAGGAAGCCGTTCAGTTCACCCTCGAGGTCGGTGATCTCGGTGTAGATCGAGGCGCTGAGCCCCTTGCCGAGCATGAGGTTCTGCACGCCCTGCACCAGTCCGACGTACCGATCGGTGAGTGCGGTGGGATTGGTCTGCCACTCGTAGGCGAAGAACTCACCGCTGGGGCTCCACTCGTGGCCCGGGGTGTGCAGGCCCAGGCCGCCGAACTCACCCAGCACCGCTACCCGGGTGCTCGAGGGTGAGGGCGAGTCGGGCCCCAGGTAGATGTGCCAGTCGTCGAGGTCGCCGTTGCCGGGGTTGCCGAGGGACTGGCAGCAGTTGTAGCCGCTGTGCGGGTTGAGCAGTCGGGTGGGGTCCTGGTTCTTGATGTTCTGCGCGACGCGGCGGGTGTCGGAGAGGGCGCGCTCCCCCCAGCCCTCGTTGTACGCGGTGTAGGCCACCACGGCGGGGGAGCTGCGGTGCTCGTCGACGATCTCCCGTGCCTCGGCCTCGAACTGCGCCTGCTGGGCGTCGGTGGGATTGATGTCCTGGGCGGTCATCGAGGGGATGTCCTGCCAGACCAGCAGGCCGAGCCGGTCGGCGTGGTAGAACCAGCGCTGCGGTTCGACCTTGATGTGTTTGCGCACCATGTTGAAGCCGAGATCCTTGTGCTTGCGCAGGTCGAAGGCGAGCGCGGCGTCGGTCGGCGCGGTGTAGACCCCGTCCGGCCAGTAGCCCTGGTCGAGGGTGCCGACCTGGAAGACGAACTGGCCGTTGAGCTTCGGCCGCAGCACGCCGTTGACCACGCCCGTGGTGATCTCCCGCATGCCGAAGTAGTGCGTGGTCCGGTCGACCTGCGCGCCACGGGCGTCGCGGAGGGTGATCCGGAGGTTGTAGAGGAACGGGTCCTCGGGTGACCAGCGGCGGGCGTTGGGCACCGGCACGCTGAAGTCGGTGAAGCCGCCGATGGCCGACCCGACCACGGTGGCGCCGTTCAGCGCCTCGGCCAGGACATCGTGACCGCTGACGTCGCCCCGGGTGAAGACCCGGACCCGCAGCGTGTTGTTGGCGAGGTTGGGGTAGACGTCCACGCTGCTGATCGAGGCCGTCGGCACGGGTTCCAGCCAGACGGTCTGCCAGATGCCGGAACTGGGGGTGTAGAAGATGCCACCCGGCTGTTTGGTCTGTTTTCCGATGGGCGGCAGGCTGCCGTTCTGCCGGGTGTCGGTGGGGTCCCAGACCTTGACCACGATCTCGTTGGACCCCGTGCTGAGGTACGGGGTCACATCGAAGGTGAAGGCGTCGTACCCCCCGGTGTGCCGGCCCGCCTGCGTGCCGTTGACCCAGACCGTGGTCTGCCAGTCGACCGCGCCGAAGTGCAGCAGGGTGCGCCGTCCGGACCAGTTCGCCGGCACAGTGACGGTACGACGGTAGAACAGGTAGTTACGGTTGTCGTTCGCGGCGCGCTGCACTCCGGACAGGGCGCTCTCGACCGGGAACGGCACGTTGACCCGCTCGGGCAGATCGGTGCCGAACTGCGGGGCGTCGTCCGTGGCGGACTGTCGTAGCTGCCACTCCCCGTTGAGGTTGAGCCAGTCCGCGCGGGTCATCTGCGGACGTGGGTACTCCGGCAGCGGTGTGCCGACCAACGCCTGGCTGGTCCATGGGGTGGTCAGGGGCGGTGGCTTGGCGGGCGCGGCCTGGGCCGGTGCGGCCGGGGTAGCCGGGGCGGCTAGGACACCGACGAGCAGGGCGAGGGCGAGCAGGAGGGGGCGGTAGGGGTGGATGGTGGCCTGACGAGTCATGCCGTCTCCAGAGGTCTGTCAATCTACATATGACGTTATAGAGGCACGGCGGACGTCCCGTCAATCACTGGCCATCGATGCCTGCTTCGCCGAACTGGCCGAGGCCGCCATCCGGCAGGCCGCCGAGCTCGGCTACACGCTGTTGATAGCCAACGCCGTCGGCCTGTCCCGGCATCAGGCCCTGCCAATATGTCGTGACTATTGTTTGTAAGGACATGCTGATGTAACGTCCGTGACCGCAAGGTTCTCCCTCATCCCCGTCCCACGTCCGGGAGGCACAATGCGCTTCAAACCCGACCGCCGTCTGCTGACGGCGGCCTCGTTCTGCCTGACAGCGGTAGTTGTCGTGGCGTCGACCTCGACGCCGGCCGCCGCCATGGCCGTTCCGACCATCAAGGCGGAACTCGAGACGCCCACACTGTTCGACGATGCCGCAGGCGGCGACGCCAATGCCGACGATCCTGCGATCTGGGTGCATCCGACCAACTCGGCCAAGAGCCTGGTGGTGGGGACCGCCAAGGAAGGTGGCCTGCGGGTCTACAACCTGTCCGGTGGGCTGGTGCAGAGCATCGCGGCACCGGCAGCTCCGGGGCCGGACGACGAGCCCGGCCGATTCAACAACGTGGACCTGCTGTACGGGGTCCGGGTCGGTGGCGCCACCGTCGACCTCGCCGTGACGACCGACCGTGGCCGTGACACGCTGCGGATCTACCGGATCAACCCGGCCGGTGGCAGCACGGCGCTCACCGATGTGACGAACGCGGCGGCTCCGCTGGTGTTCTCCGCGAACGCGGGAGAGGTCAACGACGGGCGCACGGCCTACGGGCTGGCGACGTGGAAGGACCGCGCGACCGGGCGCAACTACGCGCTGGTGAGCCAACGGCACGAGACCGCCGTGACGCTTCTGGAGCTCACCGTCACCCCGGCCGGGACCGTCACCTACCACAAGGTTCGCAGCCTCACCCTGCCGCAGAGCTTCGCGCTGCCCAACGGCAGCACCTGGACGCCGTGCGACGACCCTGGCGACCTGCCGCAGGTCGAGGGCATGGTGGTCGACGCCACCAGCGGTGTGCTCTACGCCGGTCAGGAGGACGTCGGTATCTGGAAGGTGTCGGCAACTCTGACCGGGACTCCGGTCCTGATGGACAAGGTGAAGGAGTTCGGCCTCCCGCTCGCCTACGACCCGGTGACCGAGGAGTGCTACCAGGCCGGCCCCGATCCCGGCTACGGTGGCACGCACATCACGGCCGACGTCGAGGGCCTGACCATCTACTACCGGGCCAACGGCAAGGGTTACCTGTTGGCGTCGAGTCAGGGCGACAACACGTTCGTGGTGTATCAGCGCTCCGGCGCCAACACCTTCCTCGGTTCGTTCCGGGTCGGGCCGCACTCCGACCCCACCCACCCGGACGGCTCGGAGGAGTGCGACGGGGCGATGGTGATGAACGTGCCGCTCGGTGACCAGTTCGACGAGGGTCTGTTCGTCGTCCAGGACGGCTTCGACGGCCCTGAGGTGCTCGACGGCAATGGCGAGCCGCGCACCACGACGAACTTCAAGTTCGTCGAGTGGGACGACATCGCTGAGGATCTCGATCTGGCTGTCGACCCGACCGGCTGGACTCCCCGAAGCTGAACACACCGTCGCCCGGTCCCGCGACGCGGGGCCGGGCGACGGCGCATGCGTCACGATCAGCGCTCGACGAGTGCGATCTCGAAGGTGTACAGCGTCGCCCGATAGACGTGCGAGCCGTATTCGACGGCACGGCCGTTGTCGTCGTACGTCGTACGGGTCATCGTCAGCAGTGGTGCGCCACGCCGTTCGTGCAGCAGCTTCGCCTCCGCGAGGGTCGCGGCGCGCGCGCCGATGCGCTGGTTGGCGACCCGCATGTGGACGCCGGCGGCGCGCAGCATTTCGTAGAGGCCGCGCTGCTCCAGCCGTTCGACGGTGAGGTCGGTCAGCCCGTGCGGCAGCCAGTTGCGCATGATCGCCAGGGGTTCCCCCTGCGCGAACCGCAGCCGCTGCACGTACACCACCTCCGTGCCCGCCGGGACCCGCAGGGCGAAGGCGATGTCGTCATCGGCCGGAACGCGAGCGGTGTCGAGCACGGTGGTGGTGGGTCGCTTGCTGGCCATCGCCAGGTCGTCGTAGAGGCTCGACAACTCCACCGACCGCTTCACCATGCTGTGCACAACCTGGGTGCCGACCCCACGCTTGCGCACCAGCAGCCCCTTGTCGACGAGGTGCTGGATGGCCTGCCGCAATGTCGGGCGGGACAAACCCATCTGATCGGCCAGCTGGATCTCGTTGTCCAGCCGGTGGCCGGCGGGCAGGGTGCCGGCGTCGATCATCGCCTCTATCTGCTGGGCGACCTGGAAGTACAACGGGACCGGACTCGTCCGGTCGAGCGTGATCGACAGGGAAGTGGTCAATGGTTCCTCACGCTTCGTCGCAGACCCTGATGCTGACACCAACAAGTTAGCAGACATCAGAATGTCCTGACAAAGTCTTGACTTCGGTGTGTGACGGGGACTACGAATCATGGCATGCATCGTGCTGGCGCCTGCCGCCACCGATGTTCGACACGTGGGAGGTATTCGTTCATGCGCATTGGACTGCTCGGCGTCGGACGCATCGGTGCGACACACGCCCAGTTGCTCGCGAGTCACCCCGAGGTGACCGAGCTCGTGCTCGGCGATGTCATGCCCGAGCGCGCTCGTGACGTGGCGGAACGCCTTGGCGTACGCGCTGCCGGTCCGATCGACGAGGTGTTCGCCACGTCCCTCGACGGCATCGTCATCGCCACGCCCACGGCCACGCACGCCGACCTGATCGAGCGCGGGGTCGACGCTGGGCTGACCGTGTTCTGCGAAAAGCCGGTCGCGGCCGATCTGGCCCGCACGGTCGAGATCGCCCAGCGGGTGGCGGCGGCCGACGGCCGCGTGCAGGTGGGGTTCCAGCGCCGCTTCGACGCGGGTTACCGAGCGGCCAGGGAGGCGCTGCGCAGCGGCGCGGTCGGCACCCTGCACCGGCTGCATCTGCTCACCGCCGATCCGACGCCTCCGCCGGCCGAGTACATCCCGCTGTCCGGCGGCATCTTCCGCGACTGCCACATCCATGACTTCGACATCGCCCGCTGGCTGACCGGCCAGGAGGTCGTCGAGGTCTACGCCACCGGCGCGAACCGGGGCGCCAGCCTCTTCGCCGAGGCAAGCGACGTCGACACCTCCGTAGCCATCCTGACGTTCGCCGACGGCACCCTGGCGACCCTGCAGGGCTCGCGGTACAACGGCGGCGGTTACGACGTGCGCGCCGAACTCGCCGGCACCGAAGCGACCTTCGTCGTCGGTCTTGACGACCGGGCGCCGCTGCGCTCGGCCGAACCCGGTGTCACCTATCCCAGCGGTGAGCCGTGGCCGGACTTCTGGCAGCGCTTCAGCGCGTCCTACACCGCGGAGATGAACGCGTTCCTCGACTATGTGGCCGGTCGGCGTAGCAGCGCGTGCACGGTTTCCGAGGCGCTCGAGGCGCTCTACATCGCCGAGGCCGCCGACCGCTCGCGGCGTGAGCGCCGGCCCGTACGGGTCGAAGAGATCCGCGCCAGCGGCCCCGCGAACGGGCTGAAGCACTCGGTGGTGCTGGCATGACGCGGCGACTGGCGGGCGCGCCCATCTCCTGGGGCGTGTGTGAGGTGCCCGGCTGGGGCCACCAGTTGGACGTGGACCGGGTGTTGGCGGAGATGGCGGCACTCGGGTTGACGGCCAGCGAGTTCGGCCCGGACGGGTTCCTGCCTGCGGACGGCGCGGCCCGCCAGGAGACACTGCGACGGCACGGACTACGGGCCGTCGGTGGATTCCTGCCGGTGGTGCTGCATGGATCGACCCAGGATCCGGTGTCGGAGGTCGCCGCCGCCCTGCAGCAGTTCCGGGCGGCGGAGGCCGGTGTCCTCGTCCTCGCCGCGGCGACCGGGCTCGACGGATACGACTCCCGCCCGGAGCTCGACGCCGACGGCTGGCGGACCCTGCTGTCGAACCTTGACCTGCTCGATCGGGTGGCCGCCGACGCCGGCGTGACCGCTACGCTGCACCCGCACGTGGGCACCATGATCGAAAAACCGGAGGAGATCGAGCGGCTGCTCGACGGCTCCGGCATCGGGCTCTGCCTGGACACCGGCCATGTGCTGGCCGGCGGCGGCGATCCGGTGCGGCTGGCCGGCAAGGCCGCGGAGCGGGTGAAACACGTGCATCTCAAGGACGTCGACGCGGGGCAGGCCCAGCGGGTCCGTGCCGGTGCGGTGAGCTACCGCGACGCGGTCGCGCAGGGCCTCTACCGCCCGCTCGGCCAGGGTGACGTGGACATTGCCGCCATCGTCGCCTCGCTGGAGGAGGCCGCTTACGCCGGCTGGTACGTGCTGGAGCAGGACCTCGTCCTGGACCGGGAACCGCCGGCCGGGGCCGGACCGGTCACCGAGGTTGCCGCCTGCCTGGCCTATCTGCGGGGACTACCGTCGTGATCGACTTCGACCTCATCACCGTCGGTAGGTGCGGCGTCGACCTCTACCCGCTGCGTTCCGGTGTCCCGCTGTCCGAGGTGGACACCTTCGGCCGGTTCCTCGGCGGATCGCCGACCAACGTCGCAGTCGCCGCCGCCCGACTCGGGCGGCACGTCGCGGTGGTGACGCGCACCGGAGACGACCCGTTCGGCGACTTCGTGCGAACCGCGCTCAGGGAGTACGGGGTCGACGACCGGTTCGTCCGGCCGGTGCCGCATCTCAAAACGCCGATCACCTTCTGTGAGATCTTCCCGCCGGACAACTTTCCGCTGTACTTCTACCGCGAACCCAAGGCTCCTGATCTGGAGATCGCCGCGCAGGAGTTGGACCTGGACGTGCTCAGTGCGGCGCGGATCGTCTGGCTCACCGGCACCGGCCTGTGTGCCGAGCCCAGCCGCGCCGCGCTGCACGCGGTGCTTGCCCATCGCCGCGGACCGATCGTGCTGGACCTGGACTATCGGCCGATGTTCTGGTCCTCGGCCGCGGAGGCCACCGGGCACTACCGGGCCGCGCTCGCCAGTGGGGCGGTGAGCGTAGCCGTCGGCAACCGTGAGGAGTGCGCCGTGGCCACCGGTGAAGATGATCCGGAGCGGGCCGCGCAGGCGCTGCTCGACTTCGGTGTCGCCCTGGCCGTGGTGAAACTCGGACCGAAGGGAGTGCTCGGCTGCACGGCCGACGGCCAGCGGGTACGGGTGCCACCCACTCCGGTCGAGGTGGTCAACGGCCTGGGTGCCGGCGACGCGTTCGGCGGCGCGCTCTGCCACGGCATGCTCGCCGGCTGGCCGCTGCGTCACACCCTGCGGTACGCCAGCACGGCGGGAGCCATCGTCGCCTCCCGGCTGGCCTGCTCCGCTGCCATGCCCACCGCCGACGAGGTGTCGGCCCTGCTCGGGGAGAATCCGGATGTCTGATGCCAGTGCCCGCGTCGGTGAACTGGTCCGGCGCCGCGCCAGCCGCCCCGCGTCGGTCGTGGAGTCCGCGCGGTCCCGACGGCGGCTGTCCGACTGGGGTGACCAGCGGCTGATGATCATCGCCGCGGACCATCCGGCCCGCGGCACGATCGGGGTCCGGGGCCGGGCCGACGCGATGGCCAGCCGGACCGACCTGCTCGACCGGCTCTGCGTAGCGCTTGCCCGCCCCGGCGTGCACGGTGTGCTCGCCACCGCCGACATCGTCGAGGACCTCATGCTCCTCGGCGTCCTGCACGACAAGCTCGTCATCGGATCGATGAACCGTGGCGGCATCACCGGCTCGGTGTTCGAGCTGGACGACCGGTTCACCGGCTACGACGCCGAGACGATCGCCGCGATGAACTTCGACGGCGGCAAGATGCTGTGCCGCATCGACCTCGATGACCCCGGCACGGTCAACACCCTGGAGGCGTGCGGCCGCGCGGTGACGGCGCTGGCCGGGCGCGGCCTGATGGCGATGGTCGAGCCGCTGCCGGTGAGCCGGGTCGACGGCCGGACGCAGCTCGACCAGCGCCCCGAGGCGCTCATCCGGGCGATCAGCATCGGTCAGGCGCTCGGCGCGACCTCGGCGTACACCTGGTTGAAGATCCCGGTCGTCGAGGAGATGGACCGGGTCCTCGACGCCACCACGCTGCCCGTGCTGCTGCTCGGCGGTGAGGCGCCGCCCGAACAGGCCTACGCCGGTTGGCAGAAGGCGCTGGAACTGCCCGGCGTGCGCGGACTGGTGGCCGGACGCGCGCTGCTCTACCCGGCCGACGACGATGTGGCGGCCGCCGTCGACGCGGCCACCGCCCTGCTGTGAAGGTGGTGAGCGCGGTGCACATTTCCCGGGGCGCCACCACGACACCTGGGTGGACGGTCCAGGTGACACCGGAAGTGGCCGGTTGGACCTACTGCGGGCTGCGGGTGTTGGACCTGGAAGCCGGTCAGACGCGCGTCTTCGCCACTGGTGATGACGAGATGCTGGTGCTGCCACTGACCGGTTCGGCAATGGTCGACTGCGACGGGACGCGGTTCGAGCTCGTCGGCCGAACCAGCGTCTTCGACCGGGTCAGCGACTTCTGCTACCTGCCGATCGGGGCACGGGTGGAGGTGTCCAGCACGACAGGTGGGCGGTTCGCGCTGCCGTCGGCGCGGGCCGGACGCCGGCTGCCCCCGCGTTACGGCCCGGCCGAGCAGGTGCCGGTGGAGGTGCGTGGGGCAGGGACGGCGAGCCGCCAGGTGAACAACTTCTGCGCCCCGGACGCTTTCGACTGCGACAGGCTTGTCGCCGTCGAACTGCTCACCCCGGGCGGGAACTGGTCGTCGTACCCGCCACACAAACACGACACCGAGACTCCCGGCGAGGCGGTTCTTGAGGAGATCTACTACTTCGAGACGCGCGGCCTGGCCTACCAGCGGGTGTACGGCACCACCAACGTGCTGGCCGAGGTCAGTGCCGGCGACGTCGTCCTGGTGCCGAACGGCTACCACGGGCCGTCGATGGCCGCCCCCGGCTACGACCTCTACTACCTGAACGTCCTGGCCGGCCCGGCCACCGAGCGGTCGATGGCCTGCGCCGACGACCCCACCCACGGGTGGATCCGTAGCTCCTGGTCCGGCCAGCCGGTCGACCCACGCGTACCGATGACGACCTATCTGGGGAGGACCGGCGCATGAAACTCACCGTGGCGCAGGCGACCATCCGCTTCCTCGCCAACCAGTACAGCGAGCGTGACGGGCGACGGCACCGGCTGATCGCCGGCTGTTTCGGAATCTTCGGCCACGGCAACGTCGCCGGGCTCGGCCAGGCGCTGCGGCAGGCCGAGCTGGACGGCGACCCGGGGATGACCTACTACCAGTGCCGCAACGAGCAGGCGATGGTCCACACCGCGGTCGCCTATGCCCGGATGACCGCCCGGATGTCGACGTTCGCCTGCACCACCTCGATCGGGCCGGGCGCCACCAACCTCGTCACGGGCGCAGCCCTGGCCACCGTCAACCGGCTGCCGGTCCTGCTGCTGCCCGGGGACATCTTCGCCACCCGGGTGGCCAATCCGGTCCTCCAGGAGTTGGAGGATTCCCGCTCCTACGACGTGTCGGTCAACGACACGCTGCGGCCGGTGTCGCGGTTCTGGGACCGAGTCAACCGCCCCGAACAGTTGCCGGCGGCGCTGCTCGCCGCGATGCGAGTGCTCACCGACCCGGCCGAAACCGGAGCGGTCACGCTGGCCATGCCGCAGGACGTGCAGGCCGAGGCGTACGACTGGCCGGACGAGCTGTTCACCGAGCGAACCTGGTACGTGCCGCGCCCGGTACCCGAGCCGGCCGCGCTGGCCCGAGCGGCGCAGGCCCTGCGCGCGGCACACCGCCCGCTCATCGTCGCCGGCGGCGGCGTGACCTACAGCGACGCCAATGACGAGCTCGCCTCCTTCGCCCGACGCACCGGCATCCCCGTGGCCGAGACCCAGGCCGGCCGCGGCGCGCTCCCTCACGACCATCCGTGCGCGGTCGGCCCGATCGGCGTGACCGGATCCACGGCCGCCAACGCCCTCGCCGCCGAGGCCGACGTGGTGCTGGGCATCGGCACCCGCTACGCGGACTTCACCACCGCTTCGCGGTCGTTGTTCGCCGAGCCGTCGGTGCGGTTCGTCAACCTGAACGTGGCTGCCTTCGACGCGGCGAAGCTCGGCGCGGTCAGCCTGGTCGCGGACGCGCGGGAAGGGCTGCGGGCCCTCGACGCGGCGCTGCCGCGCTGGCAGGTGAGCGAGGAGCGCAGGAAGCTGGCCGTGACCCTGACCCGCCGGTGGGACGACGCCGTCGACGAGGCCCGCCGCTCTGGGCCAGGCCCCCTCACCCAGAGCCAGCTCATCGGCGCGGTGAACGACGCCGCCCACCCGGCCGACGTGGTCGTCTGCGCGGCCGGTTCCATGCCCGGCGACCTGCACAAGCTGTGGCGGCCGGCGAGTCCTCGGCAGTATCACGTCGAGTACGGCTACTCCTGCATGGGCTACGAGATCGCCGGTGGCCTGGGCGTGAAGCTGGCCCAGCCGGACGCCGAGGTCTTCGTCCTCGTCGGGGACGGCTCCTACCTGATGATGGCGCAGGAGTTGGTCACCGCCGTGGCGGAGGGACTCAAGCTGGTGGTGGTCCTGGTCGACAACGGCGGTTACGCCTCCATCGGGGCGTTGTCCGAGCAGGTGGGCGGTGCCCGGTTCGGCACCGTCTACCGATACCGCAACCCTGTCTCCGGCCGCATCGACGGACAGCCGCTGCCGGTCGACCTGGCCGCGAACGCGGCAAGTCTGGGCGCCGACGTCCTGACCGCGGACACCCTCGACGAGGTCCGCGCGGCGCTGGTGAAGGGGCGCGCCGCCGCCACCACCACCGTTGTGCACGTCCGTACCGAGCTCGGCGGTCCGGGGAGCCCGGCCAACGACACGTGGTGGGACGTCCCGGTGGCCGCGGTGTCGACCACGCCGGACGGCGCGCCGGCCAGGCAGCGGTACCTGGAACGCAAGGCGACGCAGCGCGGTCACTGGTCAGGTCTGTGAGCGTCGTGTTGTCCGTGCTCGCCGCCGTGTTCGTCTTCGTCTGCGGCGCCAACGACGGCGGTGCGTTGCTCGCCCTCGCCCTACGCCACCGCGCCGTCGCCGGCATCGCCATGCTCGGACTTCTTCTCGCCGCCATCGTCGCCGGTCCCCGCCTCTTCGGACTGGATGTGGCGCATGCGTTCACCGGCCGGCTGGTCGCCTCCGGCGATCGCGGCGGGCAGCCGATCGTCGTGATCGGCGTGGCGGCGGCGGTCGCACTGGTCCTGGTGCTGACGTGGCGAGGCGTACCGACGAGCGTGACCCTGGCGATCATCGGTGGGTTGGCGGGCGCCGGGCTCGGGCTCGGGCTCATGCCGTCGTGGAGCACTCTTGCGACGATGCTCGGCATCGGCGCGGCCGCGCCCCTCGTCGGTGGGCTGCTGGGCTATCTGCTCGGCGTGCTGGCCCAGCGGGTCCCGACCACCGGTCGGGCATCGGCCACGGTCCGGCTGGCGCACGTCGGCGCGTTCGGCTGCCAGTGTCTGGCCTACGCGGCCAACGACGGGCAGAAGATGTTCGCGGTCGCCGCGGTCGCGGTCGCCGCCGTCCACGGCTCGGCCGAACTGTCGCTGCCGGTGTTGTCCGCCGTGGCGGCGCTGTTCGCCGCGGGGGCGTTGACGAGCCTGCGGCGGATGTCGCGCGGTGCCACGTTCAGTCTGTCCCCGCCACGTCCGTGGCAGATCGTCTCGGCCGAGATCGCCTCGTCCGCAGCGGTGTTCGGCACCGCCGGGCTGGGTGTGCCGGTCAGCATGACCCAGTCCGTGGCGGCCGGCCTGGTCGGCGTCGGCGCCAGCCAGGGCGCACGCCGGGTGCGCTGGCAGTACGCCGTGCCGATCCTGATCTCGTGGCTGGTGACCCTGCCGGCCAGCTTCGGCATGGCGGCGGTGGCCGGGCTGGCCGTGCGAGGGCTCCGGTGACCGGCCGCCGGCTGCGTCGGGTCTGGCGGATCGTGGATGACCTCGCTGGTCGCTCCCACCATCGGGTCGTCGGCATCCTGCTGCGCCAGCTCGAGCAGAACCAGGAGGCGGTGGACCTGGCCGTCGACGTGGTCACCAGGGCCGTGCCGTCGGCCACGGGCCGGACCCGGATGGGCGACATCGAACACGCCGGCGACGACCACCGGCGGCAACTCGTCGTCGAGCTCGCCGCCTCGCTCACCACGCCGATCGACCGCGAGGACCTGTTCCGGCTTTCCCGGTCGATCGACGACGTGCTGGACAACCTACGCGACTTCGTACGGGAGAACGACCTCTTCGGTGCGCCCACCGTGGACGCTGCCGTGCCGGCGCTCATCGCCGTTCGGGAAGGACTCGCGCTGCTGCGCCGTGCCCTTCAGCAACTGGTCGACCATCCGACCGACGTCGCCGACCTCGTCCTGGCCGTACGAAAGCGGGCCGGTGTCGTGCGTCGCGTGTACCAGGAGGCGATCGGGCAACTGCTGGCCGGGGACGTGACCTCCGAGATGCTGCGACAGCGTGAGCTGCTGCGGCGCATCGACGTCGTCGGCCTTCGGCTGGCCGAGTGCTGCGACGCGCTGGCCGACGCGATGCTGAAGCGAATCATCTGAAGGGCTGATGTACATATGTCTTGACAAAGATTGCCCCCGTATTACGCTCAGGACACTCCGCGGATGTGATTCGCCTTCACCACATCCGACGGACGAGTTGGCTCTCACCCGCATGCTCCGCCACCGAGGAGGTTCGCGCACGTGGACAGCCGCCATATAACGATCCCGATCCGTCCCACCCGTCGCCTTGCCGCTGCCGCAGTCGGCATCGCCGCGCTCGTCGCAGCCGCCGCCTGCGCCCCGTCCAGCGGAACCGACCAGCCCGGCGCGCTCCCCTCTGCCTCCGTCGACGCCACCTTCGACCTCGACGCCCTCGTCGCGGCGGCGAAGAAGGAGGGCAGCGTCCTCGTCTACGACTCGACCGGCGACATCAAGAAGGTCGCCGAGGCATTCACCGCCAAGTACGGCATCAAGGCTGAGGGGGTGAAGTCCGACACCCAGAAGACCGCCGAGAAGCTCGTCCGGGAGAAGGAGGCCGGCAACGTCGCCGTCGACCTCACCCTCTTCTCCGACGGCCCGTTGCTGGCCGGCGAGCTGCTGCCCCGCCAGGTCGTCTACACGTGGTTGCCGCCGGATCTGATCAAGGACATCCCGGAGACCAACCGCAACCCACTGTTGGTGCTCTCGAAGGCCAACGTCTGGGTGTACAACCCGAAGATCTACCCGAACGGCTGCCCGGTGAAGAACGTCTGGGAACTCACCGAAGACAGCTGGCGCGGCAAGGTGCTGCTACAGGATCCGCTGGGCAAGGCGACCATCGTGCAGTGGCTCAGCCAGACCGCCGGCCACGGCGCCGCACCGCTCGCCGACGCCTACCAGCGGCACACCGGCAAGGCCCTGCAGACGACCGAGAAGAACGCCGGCTGGGAGTGGGTCAAGAAGCTGGCGAAGAACAAGCCGATCATCAACAGCGAGGACGAGAACATCGCCGCCGCCGTCGCCGCGCCGCAGCAGACCGAGGGTCGCATCGGCCTGGTGTCGATCGCGAAGTTCCGCGACGTCGAGGGCAAGGGCTACCACATGGCCGTCTGCGAGGGTCTGAGCCCCTGGGTCGGGTTCTCCTACTCCAAGTACGTCGCGATCGCCACCGGGACGAAGCACCCCAACGCCGCCAAGCTGTTCGTCCACTTCGCCATGACGCAGGAAGGCATCAAGCACGAGATGGAGGAAGGCGGCGTCTCGGGCAGCACCGCCGTACCGCCCAGCGACGGCAACCCGAAGGGCCTCACCGACTGGGGTACGCAGTTGTTCGCGATGGACCCGAAGGGCCTGCTCGACGACTACCAGAACACCCAACCCGTCCAGGACTTCTGGCGCGTGCAGCACAACTGATCCGGCGGGTGCTCACCGAGTCATCACGATCGGTGGGCACCATGGCTCTGCTTGAAGGGACAAGACACTCAAGATGGCAGTCATCGACCGTCCGGCACCGCCAGCGCCGCCGCCGTCCACGCAGACGCCGGCCAGCCGTTGGGGCCGGATACGGTACCGGGCACGGGTCCTGCTCGCCGAACCGACCACCCTCATCGGCATTGCCCTCGTGCTCATCTTCGGTTACCTGGTCATCGCGCCTCTGGTGGCGATCGTGTCGGATGCGGCACGCGTGCAGTTCGGCGACGACAGCCGAGCCGGGGCGCCGGCCGGATCGCTCACGGGCTACTACCTGTGGCGGGTGTTCCGGTCACCGATCAGCGCAAGCCTGTTCTGGGAGCCGTTGTCACACACCGTGGTCGTCGGGCTCGGCGTGGTCGTGTTCGCAGTGGTGCTCGGCGGTTCGATGGCGTGGCTGGTGACCCGAACCAACGTGCCCGGCCGCAAGTTCCTCGCCGGCGCCCTCGTCGTGCCGTACATGCTGCCGTCCTGGACGTTCGCCTTGGCCTGGCTGACCCTGTTCAAGAACGGCCGGTCCGGCGGGACCCCGGGCTTCCTGGAGACCTGGGGTGTCCAGACCCCCGACTGGCTCGCGTACGGCGCCGTGCCGATCATCGTCACCCTCGGCCTGCACTACTACCCGTTCGTGTTCCTGCTGTTCGGCAACGCGCTGCGGCGCATCGACTCGCAGTTGGAGGAGTCCGCGCGGGTGCTCGGCGCCAACAGGAGCCAGGGGATGCGTCACGTGGTCCTGCCGCTGCTGCTGCCCTCGCTCTCCTCCGCCGTGCTCCTCGTCCTCGGCCGGGTGCTGGGCACCTTCGGCACCCCGTACATCCTCGGCCTGCCCACCGACTACGCGATGTTGTCGACCAGCCTGTATCGCAGCATCCACACCCGGGCTCCCGGCGTGGCCGCCGTCATCGCCGCCGTCATCGTCCTGCTCGGGGTGCTCGTCGTGCTCATCGACATGCGCCTGGTTCGTGAACAACGCCGGTTCGTCACCATCGGCGGCAAGGGCAGCATGGACCGGGCCGCCGACCTGCGCCGCTGGCGGTGGCCCGCCTACGGCCTCGCCATGGCCGTCTTCGTCACCAGCGTCGTCGTGCCGCTCATGACCCTCGCGTTGTCCACGGTGACCTACGCGCCAGGCGTGTTCCGTGCCGACAACTTCACGCTGAAGTTCTGGACCGCCGAGTCGATCCCGGAGGCGGTCGGTTTCCCGCACGGCCTGCTGCGCAGCGATGACCTCTACGAGGCGATGTGGAACAGCCTGCGCATCGTCGGCATGGCGTCCCTGGTCTGCGGCGTCGTCGGGCTGATGGTCGGGTACGTGGTGGCTCGCTCGCCCAGCCGCCGACTGTCGGGCACCCTGCGGCAGGTCTCGTTCCTGCCCTACCTGGTGCCGGGCATCGCCTTCGCCGCCGCCTACCTGACGCTGTTCGCCGTCCCGCGCGGCCCGATCCCGGCGCTCTACGGCACGACCCTCCTGCTGGTCGTGGTGATGGCGATCACCCACCTGCCGTACTCGTCGCGGTCCGGCATCTCCGCCATGATGCAACTGGGCCGTGAACCGGAGGAGGCGGCCCAGGTGGCCGGCGCCGGCTGGCTCACCCGGCTGCGCCGGATCGTGCTGCCCATCCAGAAGGGCGCGCTGACCACCGGCGTGTTACTGCCGTTCATCTCCGGGCTCAAAGAGCTGTCGATCGTCATCATGCTCACGACCGCGAGCACGCCCCTGTTGACCACCCTGTCGATCAACCTGGTCGACTTCGGATATCGGCAGCAGGCCAACGCGGCGGTACTCATCATCGCCGCGCTCTCGTTCACCGTCACCTACCTGGCCCAGCGGGCCACCAGAAGCAACCTCGCCACGGGCCTGGGAGGCTGAACATGCCGAACATCGAACTCATCGGCGTCGACAAGAGCTACGTCGCCGGCCAGTACGCGGTGCGTGACCTGCACCTGACCATCCCCGACGGCGGCTTCATGTGCCTGCTCGGCCCGTCCGGCTGTGGCAAGACCACGACCCTGCGGATGATCGCCGGACTCGAGCAGCCCACCAGGGGCGACATCCGGGTCGGCTCACGGCTGCTGGACTCCGTGGGGAAGGGCCTCTTCGTGCCACCCGAGAAGCGGGGCATGGGGCTGGTGTTCCAGAGCTACGCGCTGTGGCCGCACATGACGGTCACCCGCAACGTCGAGTTCGGGCTGATGATGCGGAAGACGCCCACGGCCCAACGAGCACAGCGCGCCGCCGAGGCCATGGAGATGCTGCACATCGCCGAGTACGCCGCCCGCTACCCCTCGCAGCTGTCCGGCGGCCAGCAGCAGCGGGTCGCACTGGCCCGGATGCTCGCGGTCGACCCGGAGGTCATGCTGCTCGACGAGCCGCTGTCGAACCTCGACGCGAGGCTTCGCCTCGAGATGCGCGCCGAGATCAAGAGAATCCACCAGCGCTCGCACGCCACCGTCGTACTGGTCACCCACGACCAGCTGGAGGCGATGACGATGGCCACCCACGTCACCGTCATGAACGAGGGAGTCGTCGAACAGACCGGCACGCCGATGGAGGTCTACGAACGGCCGGCAAGCGTGTTCGTGGCCCAGTTCGTCGGCAGCCCACCGATGAACACCATGCCGTTCGGGTCGGCCGACGTGGGCGGTCCCGGCGCCACCGTGGCGGACTACGTGGCCGCCCGGGTCGGCCGCCCGCCCACCGACGGAACGGGCGGTGTCCGGCCCGAGGCACTCAACATCGCGTACGCCGACGCCGACGTTCCCGACGGCGCCTGGCGGGCGCCGGCCGTGGTCGAGACGGTCCTGCCCACCGGCTCCGCCTGGACCGTGCAGCTGCGATGCCACGGCGAACCGCTGTACGTCCAGTCCTACCGGAAGATCGAGACGACGCCGGGCGCCGAGGTGACCCTCTGGGCCACCGCGGCTGACCTGCACGTGTTCGACGCCGACGGCCGCCGGTTGACCGGCTGGGACCAGTTCCTGCGCGAACAGCGGACCGGGCGGCAGCCCGCCGCCGGGCCGGCCGTCGCCTCCGGGTCCGGCCGGTGATCGCCGCACGGCTGCCGCGGCCTCGCGCGCTGCTGCTGGACTTCGGTGGCGTCGTCGTGCAGACCGAACGCCGGGACAGCTGGGTCACCGACCTCGCCACCGAGGTCGTCGCGATGCTCGGCGCGGCTGGCTGCGCCGAGCTGACCATCGATGACGTGGTCCGTGACGTCCGGGCCGCCGCCGCCGCCGACTCCGCCTGGAAGAATGCGATGTCGCGGCTGGCCGCGCCGGCCGAGCTGACCTGGCGGATGTTCTGGTCGGAGTTCGTCGCCGCCGACTGGCCCGAGCAGGCGCGTGCGTTGGTGACCAGCCAGGCGTGGCTCCTGTGCCGACGCCAGGGTGAGTTGCGTTCGACCCGAGTCGCCCGCAACGGCATCGAGGATCTGCTCAGGGGTGCGCGGGAACGGGACATCCCGGTGGCGATCGTCAGCAACGCGATGTCGGGCATCGTGCACCGGGACTGGCTCGCCCGGGCCGGCCTCGACAAGGACCTGGCGCTGCAGCTGTACAGCGACGAGCTCGGCATCCGCAAACCCAACCCGGAAATGATCCGCCTGGCGTGCCGCGCGCTCGCGGTCGCGCCGAGTGACGCGTGGTACGTCGGCGACAACTTCGACCGTGATGTCGTCTGTGGCCGCCGGGCCGGGGTCGGAGTGACCGTCCTGATGACTGCCCGCTCCACCCACGACCGGCCGTTCGTCGTCGCCCAGACGCCCGACGCGGTCGTCGACGACCCAGCCGAACTGCTGCGGCTGCTCACCCTCACCGACGAGAGGCACGCATGACCACGATCGACGTGACCCGCTCCGCCCAACTGGCGGAGGTGGCCGCCGAAGCCGCCACCGCAGTCGGTGACATGCTCCGCGGGGCGTTCCGCTCCCGACCCGAGGTCGACTACAAGCGCGATCGGCACGACCCCGTGACCGTGCACGACAAGGCGGCCGAGGCGCGTATCCGCGAGATTGTGCTCTCCGCCGAGCCGGACAGCCGCATCGTCGGCGAGGAAGGCGGCGCGGTCGGCGAGGGCCACGTCGAATGGCACGTCGACCCGATCGACGGCACGGCGAACTTCGCCCACGGGCTGCCCTTCTTCTGCACCTCGATCGGTGCTGTGGTCGACGGGCGGGTCGTCGCCGGAGCGATCTACGACCCGCTACGCGACGACCTGTACACCGCCACGCCCGCCGGGGCCTGGCACAACGGACGGCCGCTGGCCAGCGTCGGTGCCGCCAGCGAGCAGCAGGCGCTGCTGCTGACCAGCTACCCGAGCGCGCGGGAGATCCGCGCCGCCCCCCGCCGGGCGGTGCGACGGCAGACCGACCTCATCATCGAGTACCAGACGATGCGTCGCATCGGCAGCGCCGCGCTGAGCCTGGCGCATGTCGCGACCGGCTGGGCGGATGCGGCACTCGGTATCGGTGTCAGCAGCTGGGATGTCGCGGCCGGCTCGCTGCTGGTGACCGCCGCCGGCGGCCACTACCTCGGGCTGCGCCCGAACGCCGTCGAGACGGACCAGGCGGCCTGGCGTGAGCCCGGCTACTTCGCCACCGTCGGCACGCTCGACCCGGTCGGATCGACCGCGATCGAGGCGTTCGCCGACACTCACCGGCCGGTGTCGCTGAGATGACCGGCTCCGACACCCGCCTGGGCCCGGGTGCCGCCTTGCGGTATCGCTGGATCGTCACCGACCTCGACGGCACACTGGTCGACCGCGACCTCACGATGGTCCCGCGTAGCCGGGAAGCCCTACGGGCATTCCGCAGCGCCGGCGGCGAGGTCGTCATCGCCACCGGACGCAGCGCCGCCTCGGGTCGGCGCTACTACGACGAACTGGGTCTCACCGGACCGGCGATCCTGCTCAACGGTGCGCTCATCGCCAACCTGCACACCGGTGACGTGCTGCACGAGAGCCGTTTCGACGAGACGGCGTGGACGGCGGTCCGCGCGGTGGTCGAGACGCTTCCACCCGACGTCGCCGCCGTCGCGTTCGTCGGTGAACGGGCCCTCGCCACGCACCAGCCGGCCTGGGTCGATGCCTACGCCGCCCGCGACCGCATCACCGTCGAACACATCGAGAACTGGCACGACATCGACGGCATCAGCAAGGTCATGTTGCTGTGCGCCGACACCGACGCCGCGCACCGCATCGCCGCGGTCGCCCACAGCGCCGCCGAGGTGACCGTCGTGATGTCCGAGGCCACCTACGTGGAACTGCTCCCCCCGGGCGTCGACAAGGGCGTCGCGCTGCGCTGGCTCGCCGACCACGAGCAGGTGGCCCTGGCCGAGGTAGCGGCCGTCGGTGACAACCCCAACGACGTGCCCCTGCTGCGGGCCAGCGGATTCGGCGTGGCGGTCGGCGACGGACACCCGGAGGTCCTGGCCGCGGCCTGCGCGGTGGCGGGCACCTGCCTCGAAGGCGCCGTCGCCGACGTCGTCGCCATCGCCATCGGCCCCGCGCCGACCGCCGAATGAGGCTCACCGTGATCGGCTGTTCGGGCTCCGCACCCGGCCCGGACGCGGCGTGCTCCTGCTACCTGGTCGAACAGGACGGATGGCGGCTCCTGCTCGACCTGGGCACCGGAGCGGTGGGGCCGCTGCAGCGGTACGCCCCCGTCACCGCGCTCGACGCGGTCTTCGTCACCCATGCGCACGGAGACCACTGCGACGACCTCACCGCACTGGCCTACCTCCGATCCGCTGCGGGCGACGCCGGGTCGCTGCCGGTGTACGGTCCGGCCGCCGTCGAGAGCCGGTTGGCGGAGCGGCTTCCCGCCCATCGGAAGTTCACCTTCGGGCCCGCCCCCGAACGCATCGGCCCGTACCGGGTACGTACCGCTGTCGGTCGGCACCAGGTGGAGAACTGGGCTGTCCGCCTCGACGACCAACTGTGTTACACCGGCGACAGCGCACCCTGCGACGCCCTCGACGACCTGGCCCACGGATGCGCCGTCGTGCTGGCCGAGGCGTCGGGCTTCGACGACGAGCCCGTACCGAACCATCTGACTGCCGGCGACGCCGGCAGGCTCGCCCACCGGGCGGGAGCCCAACTTCTCGTGCTTACCCACATCCGGCCCTGGCATCGGGATCGGGTCGCCGACCTGCTGGCCGAGGCCGCCCGGCACAGCTCCTGCCCCGTCCTCCTCGCCACTGCCGGCCTCACCCTGAACCTCTGACGGATCCGTCCGGGTGATGTCGCCGGCCCGGGCCCGTCAGCCTCCGTTAGGAAAGGAACACCATGCGCAGCATCGAGCACTGGATCGACGGCAAGCCGACCCAACCCCTGTCGGGCCGCACCGCCTCCGTCTGGAATCCGGCCACCGGCCAGCCGCAGGCCACGGTGCCGCTGGCCAGCTCCGCGGAGGTCGACACGGCTGTCGCCGCCGCGGCGCAGGCGTGGCTCTCGTGGCGTGAGACCTCGCTGACCGCCCGGACGAAGGTGCTCTTCGCCTTCCGCGACCTGGTCGAGAGGCACACCGACGACCTGGCCCGCATGATCACCGCCGAGCACGGCAAGGTCCTCGACGACGCCCGTGGAGAGGTGACCCGTGGCCGGGAGGTCATCGACTTCGCCTGCGGCATCCCGCAGCTGCTCAAGGGCAGCTACTCCGACCAGGTGTCCAACGGCGTCGACTCGTACACGTTCCGGCAGTCGCTCGGCGTGTGCGTCGGTATCACGCCATTCAACTTCCCCATCATGGTCCCCCTGTGGATGCACCCGATCGCCATCGCCTGTGGCAACTCCTTCGTCCTCAAACCCAGCGAGCGTGACCCCTCCCCGTCGAACCTGATCGCCGAGCTGTACGCCGAGGCCGGGCTGCCGGCCGGCGTGTTCAACGTGGTTCACGGGGACAGGGAGGCCGTCGACCGGCTGCTCGACCATCCCGACACCGCCGCGGTGTCCTTCGTCGGTTCCACGCCGGTCGCACGCTACGTCCACCAGCGGTCCAGCGCCTCGGGCAAACGGGTCCAGGCACTCGGTGGCGCCAAGAACCACGCCGTCGTGCTTCCCGACGCCGATCTCGCCGACGCCGCCAGGCAGATTACCGCCGCGGCGTACGGCTCGGCCGGGCAACGGTGCATGGCGATCTCCGCCGTGGTCGCGGTCGGCTCCGCCGCCGACGAGCTTGTGTCCCTGCTCACCGAGCAGGCACGCCGGGTACGCGTCGGGCCTGGGGACGCGGAGAGCAGCGAGATGGGACCGGTCATCACCGCCGAGGCCCGTGACAGGATCACCGGGTACGTCACCCGGGCCGCCGAAGCAGGCGTCCCTTTGGTCGTCGACGGGCGTGCGGCACCCGTCCGCGACGGTTTCTTCGTCGGCCCGACCCTGTTCGACACGGTCAGCACCGACGCCGAGGTGTACCGCGACGAGGTGTTCGGACCCGTGCTGGTCGTCGTACGCGCCGACAGCTTCGATGATGCCGTGCGCATCGTCAACGCGAGCGAGTACGGCAACGGCGTCGCGCTGTTCACCGGAAGCGGGGCGGCGGCCCGCCGGTTCGCCCGTGCGGTGACCGTCGGCATGGTGGGCGTCAACGTGCCCGTTCCGGTGCCGATGGCCTACCACTCATTCGGCGGCTGGAAGAACTCCCTGTTCGGTGACACCCACGTGCACGGCCCCGAGGGCGTCAGCTTCTACACCCGGGGAAAGGTCGTCACGACCCGGTGGCCCAGCGGATCCCCCTCGACGGTCAGCCTGAGCTTTCCCACCGCAAGCTGACGGCCTCTCTTCTCACGTCCAGGACTGGCCCCACCACCAGCCCAGGCCGATGTTCCCGCCTGGAGTACGGGCATTCGCGTCCATGGGTCGGCGGGCTCGTGCCGGTGATGGCACCCGTCTTCGGACCGTAGACCTCGAACTCCCAGAGGGAGTAGCCGAAGCCGGTGGCGCGTTGGTGCCCAACATGCGTACGTAACGGGCCGTGGTGTTGAGGAGGTGTTCGTCGGTGCCGCCGTCCCCGGCGGTGGTGGTCGTGGCGGTGGCCCAGGTGGTGCCGTCGGTGCGAGGTCTGGAGCTGGTACGCGCGGGCGTAGGCGGCTTCCCAGCGCAGTACGACGCGGGAGAGTCCGTGGCTGCTTCCCGCCGTCCACTGCTTCAGCGCCGGCCTGCAGATCACCCGGCACCGCCGGGGCCGGCACCGCCGGGGCCGGCACCGCCGGCACGACGATCAGTGCGGCGGCGACGGCACCACCGCGCCGATGATGCTGATACGTCGGAAACGCATGAACTGCTTCCCTCAGATCGTGCCGCCCTCGGCGGACACCGCCTGGTAGCGGTGCCCGGCCTCGGCGGCGAACGTCACCTGGTTGCCCGAGCGGGTCACCGCGACGGTTCGGTTGGTGGTCAGGTCGACCAGCGGCGCGGTGGCCAGCATCGGGTTACGAACCGTCAGGTTGCCGCTGCTGCCGGCGGCCAGCGTGATCCGCTCGGCCAGCCGGTTGCGCCACTGCGCGTCCAGGGTCAGGTTGCCGCGTGCCTTGAGGCCGCCGAACGAGCCGGTCGGCCAGGCGGCCGGCACGGCCGGCAGGACGTCGACCACCCCGTGCTGGCTCTGCAGCAGCATCTCCGCCATACCGGCGGTGGCCCCGAAGTTGCCGTCGATCTGGAACGGCGGGTGGGTGTCGAACAGGTTGGCGAGCGTGCTGCTCTTGAGCTGCTCGCTGAGCATCTTGTGGGCGTGATCGCCATCGAGCAGCCGGGCCCAAAAGTTGATCTTCCAGGCTTTGCTCCAGCCGGTGCCGCCGTCGCCGCGCGCCGTGAGGGAGACTCTTGCGGCGTCGGCGAGGGCCGGGGTGGTCAGCGGCGATATCTGCCGGCCCGGGTGCAGGGCGTACAGGTGCGAGACGTGCCGGTGGTCGTTCGTCGGGCTGTCCCAGTCCGCCTTCCACTCCTGCAACTGACCCCAGGAGCCGACCCGCAGGCCGGGGTCGAGCCTGCTCAGCAGGGTCTGCCACCGCGCGCGCAGGGGAGCGTCGACGCCGAGCGTGGTGCTCGCCTCGATGGTGTTGGTGAGCAGGTCCCACACGATCTGCTCGCTCATCGAGGCACCGGCCGAGAAGTCACCCTGCTCCGGTGAGTAGCTGGGCGAGACGACCAGCTTGCCGTCGCGCGGGTCGACGTGCAGGTTGGCCCGCCAGAACTCCACGGCCTCCTTCATAGCCGGGTACGCCTGGTCGCGCAGGAACGTGGTGTCGCGGGTGAAGCGGTAGTGCTCGTAGAGGTGCTGGCACAGCCACCCGGCCGCCTCCGGGAACCAGAAGGCGGTGGCCCAGTCCTGGACGCCGGTGAAGCCGTACGGGTTGCTGCTGAGGTGGGTGACCCAGCCGGTCGTGCCGTAGATGCTCCGTGCGGTGACCCGACCGGGAGCCCGCAGGGCGTCGATGAAGTCGAAGAGCGGAGTGGCGGTCTCGGAGAGGTTCGTGGTCTCCGCCGGCCAGTAGTTCATCTGGATGTTGACGTTGGTGTGGTAGTCGGCCTGCCAGGGCGGGTTGTTGGAGTTGTTCCAACTGCCCTGCAGGTTGGCCGGCAGGGAGCCGCCGCGGGAGGACGCGATGAGCAGGTACCGGCCGAAGGAGAAGTACAGCGACTCCAGCGCGCGGTCCTGGGCCCGTCCGGCCGCGCCGGTGTAGGCCGACCGTAGCTCGTCGGTGGGCACGTTCGGCAGCTGCCCGCCCACGTCGAGCCGGACGCGGTCGAAGAGCCTCTGGTAGTCGGCCAGGTGTTCCGCGCGCAGGGCCGCGGGCGTGGCGGCGGCGGCTCCGTCGACTGCCTCGGTGACCAGGGCGTGCGGGTCCGTGCCGCGGTAGGCGGGGTAGGTGTCCGCGTACGACGTCGCGGCGCAGAGCACGACGAACGCCGAGTCGGCGCCGACGACCGTGACCCGGTCGGTGCCGTCGGTTCGGGTGCCGCCGGTGGTCACCACCTGGTACTGGGTCTCGTGGATCAGCCCGTTGCCGGGCAGCGCGCCCCGCGCGGTGAGCCGGCCGTTCGCCACCGTGACGGTGCTTCCCGGCTGGGCCGGCACGGTGCGCAGCACGAAGGAGATCTTCCCGGCCTGGCTGGCCGACAGCCGCGCGACGATCACGTTACGGGGGTGGCTGGCGAAGTACTCGCGCTGGTAGGTCACCCCGTCGTGGGAGTATCCGACGCGGGCGGTGCCCTCGGCGAGGTCCAGTTCGCGCCGGTAGCCGTTCACTGCGGCGGGGGTGCCGGAGATGTCGAGGTACATGTCGGCGAGGTTCTGGTACGAGCCGAATCCGGCCGGCGGCTGGCCGAGCGCGGTGGCGACCGCGTCGGGCGCCATCCGTCCGTCCCGGTCGATCTGAGCCTGGACGCCCGCCAGGGCCCCGGGCCGTGCCGACGTCCAGTTGCCATGGGTCTCTCCGGCGGTGCCGGGCCCGCCGGTCCAGAGCGTCTTCTCGTTGAGCTGCAGGCGCTCGGTCTGGATGCCGCCGAAGACCATGGCACCGAGCGCGCCGTTGCCCAGCGGCAGCGCGTCGCTCTCCCAGTTGGCCGCAGGCTCGTCGTACCAGAGCACAAGCTCGGGATCGGTGCCGGCCGTGGCCTCGGCCGGACCGGAGCGGACGGACCTCGGTGTCAGGGATGCGGCAACGGGGAGGATCACGGCGGCGGCCCACAGGATCGCCCGGATGCCGCCCGCGACATGCATAGAGGCTATTCTATGTGTCTCCGCGACCGGTGACGAGGTGCTGCTGCCGCGCGGCAGCCGCCGCGCCCCGGGACTCGCTGCGGCGGGGGCCGAGGTCCGGGTGGCCCGGCGAGGCCGGTCAGCACGGCTGACCGGCGGAGCCCTCGGTCGATCGCCGTCGGCGGTGCCGGCCACCGGTGACCCCGAGGTGGGGGCGGCGATGGCCGCCGCAAACGCGGCGCGGGTGAAGTGCCGTCAACCTTGCGGATTCGGTCCCCCGGGAAGCCGGGCGGCGGGTATGTTCATCCGCAGAACCGGACAAAAGCGGCTCAAGAGTCAAATACCCTAGATTGGGCAACGGTGCCGGCAGTCAAGGCTCGAGCCCTCGGCCGCTCTCACTGCCCCCAATCGACAGTCGCGAAGGATCAGGACAGTGCATCTGACACCGAGGGAATTCGACAAACTGACCATCCTCACGATGGCGGTGGTGGCCAATGCCCGCAGGGCGAAGGGGTTGAAGCTCAACCATCCCGAGGCCGTCGCGGTCATCTGCGCCTCCGCCCTGGAGGGCGCCCGCGAGGGAAAGACCGTCGAAGAGGTCATGGACGAGTCGCGCACCGTGCTCGGCGCCGACGACGTGATGCCGGGCGTGGGGCACATGCTCCCGATGGTCCAGGTCGAGGCGGTGTTCACGGACGGATCCCGGCTGGTCACCATCCACTCGCCCATCCAGTAGGCAGCGAACGGAGACACGTTCTCCGAAAGAGCGGAGGAGCAATGACCAAGCAGCATCCCGGCCCGAACTCCAAGCACCTGCGGCCGATCGGCGGCTACAAGCTCAGCGACCAGCCGCTGGAGCTCAACGCCGGTCGACCGGTGATCGAGGTGGTCGTGCAGAACACCGGCGATCGGCCCATCCAGGTGGGCTCCCACTTCCACTTCTTCGAGGCCAACCGGTACTTGGAGTTCGACCGGCCGTCCGCCTTCGGCAAGCGGTTGGACATCCCCGCCACGACGTCGATCCGGTTCGAGCCGGGCGACCGGAAGACGGTGCAGTTGATCCCGTTCGGCGGCCGGCAGCGGGTGTGGGGATTCAACGGTCTGGTGCAGGGCTGGACCGGGGATGGCCCCACCCCGGACTACCGGCCGGAACGGGCCGAAGCGCACCACAACGCCAAGACCCGCGGCTTCAAGTCCACCTCCGGGCAGCAGGAGCAGGGCAAGGACGAGGGCAAGGGCAAGGGCAAGAAGCAGTAGGCACACCATTTCGAGGCGCGAGCGCCGGAGCTGGAGCGAAAAGACCATGAGTCAGATTTCGCGGCAACAATACGCGGGAATGTACGGCCCGACGACGGGTGACCAGATCCGACTGGCCGACACGGACCTTTACATAGAGATCGAGAAGGACCTGCGCGTCCTGGGCGACGAGGTCATGTACGGCGGCGGCAAGACGCTGCGTGACGGCATGGGCAGCAGCAGCCAGGCCACCAGTGCCGAGGGCGTGCTGGACCTGGTGATCACCAATGTCACCGTCGTCGATGCGCTGCTCGGCGTGGTCAAGGCCGACGTGGGGGTCAAGGACGGCAAGATCGTCGGCATCGGAAAGGCCGGCAACCCGAACATCATGGACGGGGTCACCCCGGGCCTGGTGACCGGGCCGGGCTCCGACGCCATCTCCGGCGAGCACCTGATCCTGACCGCAGGTGGCATCGACGCGCACGTTCACCTGGTCTCCCCGCAGCAGGTCTACGCGGCCCTGAGCAACGGGGTCACCACCCTCTGGGGCGGCGGCACCGGCCCCACCGACAGCAGCAACGGCGTCACCATCACCCCCGGGCCGTGGAACATCCACGCGATGATGCGCGCCTTCGAGAGTCTCCCGATCAACATCGGGCTGATGGGCAAGGGCAACAGCAGTGGGCGCGCACCGCTGGTGGAGCAGATCATGGCCGGGGTTCCGAGCTTCAAGATCCACGAGGACTGGGGTGCCCCGCCTGCGGTGATCCGGAGCTGCCTCTCCGTCGCCGACGAGTTCGACGTGCAGGTCAGCATCCACACGGACACTCTCAACGAGAGCGGCTACATCGAGGACACGATCGCCGCCTTCGAGGGCCGCACCATCCACACCTTCCACACCGAGGGTGCCGGCGGTGGGCACGCGCCGGACATCATCAAGGTGGCCGGCCAGATGAACGTGCTGCCCGGGTCGACCACGCCCACCGTGCCGTACGGCATCAACAGCCAGTCCGAGCTGTACGACATGATCATGGTTTGTCACAACTTCAACCCTCAGGTGCCCTCCGACGTCGCCTTCGTGGAGAGCCGCATCCGGACCGAGACCATCGCCGCCGAAGATGTGCTGCTCGACGAGGGCGTGATCTCCATGATGCAGAGCGACTCGCAGGCCATGGGCCGGGTCGGGGAGACCTGGCTACGGACGATCCAGCTCGCCGGCCAGATGAAGACCGCACGCGGCAAGCTCGCCGAGGACTCCGACAGCAACGACAACTTCCGGGTGCTGCGCTACGTGGCCAAGATGACCATCAACCCGGCCATCACGCAGGGCATTTCGCACGTTGTCGGGTCGGTCACCCCGGGCAAGCTCGCCGACCTCGTGCTCTGGGAGCCCGCCTTCTTCGGCGTGAAGCCGAAGATGGTGATCAAGGGCGGAATGATCGCGTGGTCGATCATGGGTGACCCGAACGCCTCGCTGCCCACGCCGCAGCCGGTCTTCTACCGGCCGATGTTCGGCGCGCTGGGCTCGCAGGTGGCCAAGAGCTGCGTGACGTTCGTGTCCCGGGCCGCCCATGAGTGCGGCATCGGCGAGCAACTGGGTCTGCAGCGGCAGGTCATGCCGGTCTACCGGACCCGGGGACTCACCAAGCGGGACATGGTCCGCAACGACCGCACGCCGAAGCTCGAGGTCGATCCCGAGACCTTCGCGGTGAAGATGGACGGCGTGCACGCGACCGTGCCGGCGGCCAGGAACCTTCCCATGAGCCAGCTCTACTTCTTCAGCTGACCCCGACCCTGACCAGGCCTCGCCCGATCACGCGCGTGGTCGCCGCACCCCCGAAATGAAAGGAGACACCAGTGCTCGTCGAAACGGTGTTGGGCAACATGAACGAGCCGAGCTGGACCGACCGGCTCAGGGAAGCGCGTATCGACGATTTTGTGCTCGACCAGTGGGACGCCCAGAAGAGCCGCATCCGCAAGATGACCAGTTCCGGCGCGGAGTTGGCGGTCTCGCTGAGTCGGGGGATCAGGCTGCGGGACGGGGACATCCTCGCCTGGGACGATCTGACCGCCACCGCGGTGGTGGCCCGGGTCAAGCTCGGCGACGTGATGGTGGTGCACCTCGACAAGCTGCACGGTGAATCGCTCGACCTGGTGATCCGCTCGGCCGTCGAACTCGGCCACGCGATCGGCAACCAGCACTGGCCGGCCGTGGTCAAGGGCACGAAGATGTACGTCCCGTTGACCGTTGACCGCAAGGTCATGGACTCGGTCATGCGTACCCACGCGTTCACCGGAATCTCCCACGAGTTCGTCCCCGGCACCGAGATCATCGCGTATCTCGCGCCGCACGAGTCGCGGCGGTTGTTCGGTGGCGCGGACTCGACCCCGCACACCCACCTGCCCGCTCAACTCAACTGAGGGCGGTGCCGGCCGGTGCGCACGATGGTCGAGACACTCAAGCTGCTCCAGTTCGGCGATTCGGTCTTCCCGGTCGGCGCGTTCTCCTTCTCCAACGGTCTGGAGATGGCCGTCCAGCAGGGGGTCGTCCACGACCGGACCACCCTGCAGGACTTCGTCCGGACGGTCACCCGGCTCGCCGCCACGGGGGACGGCGTCGCACTGCTCACCGGGCATCGCGGGGCCGTCGCCGGCGACCTCGACCGGATCCGGCAGGCGGACGAGGCCGTCTACCTGCGCAAGATCAACGAAGAGATGCGCACCATGTCCGTACGAATGGGGCACAAGCTGGCCGAGGCCTCGGCCCGGATCGTCGGCGAGTCGCTGCTCAAGGAGCGGATCGGCGGCGCGGCGAACGGTGTGCCGGTGACCTATCCGGTCGCGCTCGGGGTGCTCTTCGCCGAGCTCGGGGTGACGGAGGAGGACGCCTTCGCCGCCCACCAGTACGGTGCGGCCTCGATGGTGCTCGGCGCGGCGCTCCGGTTGATCCGGGTGGACCACCTCGACGCGCAGTCGATCCTCTTCGCGGTCAACGAGAAGGTCGCCGACGACTACCGGGACGTGTACACCGCGGAGCTCGAGGACATGCAGGGTTTCGCCCCGCACATCGACATCCTGGCAGGCGCGCACCAGCACGCACACGTGCGGATGTTCATGAACTGAGAACCACCCCCTGAAATCGTTCGACTCTTCTTCCAAAGGACAGGTCACGTCATGAAGTCGGCAAGTCGTATCGGAGTGGGTGGCCCGGTGGGGAGCGGCAAGACCGCGATCATCGAGGCTGTCGTGCCGCGCCTGGTGGAGAACGGACTGCGGATCCTGGTGATCACCAACGACGTGGTGACCACCGAGGACGCGAAGCACGTGCGGCGTGCGCTGACCGGGGTTCTGGTCGAGGAGCGGATCATCGGGGTGGAGACCGGGGCCTGCCCGCACACCGCCGTCCGCGAGGACCCGAGCATGAACCTGGCCGCCGTGGAGGACATGGAGACCCGCTTCCCCGACAGCGACGTGGTGCTGATCGAGAGCGGCGGGGACAACCTCACCCTCACCTTCAGCCCCGCCCTGGTGGACTACTTCATCTACGTGATCGACGTCGCAGCCGGCGACAAGATCCCGCGGAAGAACGGCCCTGGGATCTCCAAGTCCGACATCCTGGTGATCAATAAGACCGATCTCGCGCCCTACGTGGATGCCGACCTCGACGTCATGGCGCACGACGCGGACCTCATGCGCGACGGCAAGCCGGTCGTGTTCACCAACTGCAAGACGGGCGAGGGCATCGACGAACTGGTCTCCCTGGTCCGTCGCAACGCGCTCTTCGACGCCGAAGTGGTCGCATGACCTCACTGGACACCGTGCGGGAGTTGGCGCCGTACCAGGACCAGCCGGCCCAGCTTCCCGCTGCGTCGAACGGCAAGGTGGGGGTGCTGCGTCTCGGGTTCGCCCGCCGTGGCGGGCGAACGATCCTCGCCGACCTCTACCGTCAGTCGCCGCTGTTGGTGCAGCGGGCGCTCTACTGGGACGAGGAGATGCCGGAGCTGCCCTGCGTCATGATCCTCACCACCTCGGGCGGGGTGTTGCAGGGGGACCGCCTCCGGATGGACGTCGACATGGGGCCGGACAGCCAGGCACACCTGGTCACCCAGGCCGCCACCAAGATCCAGCAGATGGACGCGAACTACGGCTCGCAGATCCAGCGCTTCACCCTCGCCGACGGCGCGTACCTGGAGTTCCTTCCGGAGCCGGTGATCCCGTACCGGAACAGTCGGTTCGTCACCGACACGCGGGTGCGGCTGCCGGGAAGCGCCACCATGCTCTACGCCGAGGTGTTGCAGCCGGGGCGCAAGTACTACCGGGACGGCGAACTCTTCGCCTACGACCTCTTCTCCTCCACCCTGCGAGCGGAGCGGCCGGACGGCCGGCAGTTGTTCACGGAGAAGTTCGTGGTGAGCCCCGGGCGCTTTCCGGTGGCTCGGGCCGGGGTGATGGACCGCTTCCACATCTTCGGCAACGTCGTGCTGCTCACCGACCCCGAGCGGGCCACCCGGGTCTTCGACCGCACCTGCACGCCGGTCTGGGACGAGGAGACTCCGCTGGCGAGCGCCGTCAGTCGGCTGCCGAACGACGCCGGGCTCATCTTCAAGGTCCTGGGGCAGGAGACGGAGCCGGTACGCGCCGCGGTACGCGCCTTCTGTGTCGCCGCCCGCGAAGAAGTGACAGGGCGGACATTCCCGCCCCCGTTCAGTTGGCGCTGATCCCGCGAAGGAGGATGACATGACCGGGGCTGTCCGGGGCTGGAGCGGTCTGAGTGACCGCAATCCGCTGATCGAGTTCGTCGACGCCTGTCTGCGCGGGCCCGCGCAGGTCGTCTTTCAGAACAATCCGCTGAGCGGCCTGCTCATCCTCGTCGCGCTCGCCTGGGGCGCGTTCGACGGCGGCCAGCCCCGAATCTTCGGCGGGGCCGTGCTCGGTCTTGTCGTCGGCACGGTGACGGCCCTCGTCCTTCAGGTCGACCGGGCCTCGTGGCGCAAGGGGCTGTTCGGCTTCAGCCCGGTGCTGACCGGGATCGCCGTCCCGACGTTCCTCGACGACCGGCCGCTGATGTGGCTCTACCTGGTGCTCGGCGCGGCGGCCACGACCGTGGTCACCCTGGCCCTGAACGCGATCTTCAAGACCTGGGGACTGACCGCGTTCACCATGCCGTTCGTCCTCACCACCTGGGTGCTCCTGTTGGGCGCGTACCAGTTCAACCGGTTCACCGTGCTGACCGACCTGAAGCCGATGCTCCCCGGCGAGGGAACGCTGACCGAGGGCAGGTTCGACTGGGACCTCGTCCCCACCTTCCTGCGCGGGATCTCCCAGGTGTACCTGACCAACAGTTGGGTCAGCGGCCTGATCATCCTGGTCGCACTGCTGATCAACTCGCGCTGGTCGGCGCTCTTCGCGGTGGTGGGCAGCGTGGGGGCGACCCTGCTGGCGCTCTGGTTCGGGGCCGACGGGGCCTCGCTCGACAAGGGCCTCTACGGCTTCAACGCGGTCCTGACCGCGATCGCGGTGGGCGCGGTGCTGCATCGCCCCGGGGCGCTGGTCACCGTCTACACCCTCTTCGGGATCGCCCTGACGCTCTTCGTCCAGGTGGCCCTGGCCACCGTACTCACCCCGCTGGCCATACCCGTGCTGACCGGGCCGTTCAACATCGCCACCTGGTTGCTGCTGCTGCCCAACCGGCACTTCGCGCCTCTGCCCAACCACGAACGCGTCAAGGAGACCCTTGTCTCCACGGCGAAGCGCACCGTCCGACGACAAGCGGAAGAGAGGTGAGGTGCCATGCTCGCTCAGGACGCGGTGAACTCGGGCGACACCGCCTGGGTGCTGGTCTGCGCCGGCCTCGTGCTGTTCATGACCCCCGGCCTGGCCGTCTTCTACGGGGGGATGGTCCGCACCCGCAACGTGCTCGCGATGCTGCAGCAGAACATCATCGCGCTGGGCGTCGTCAGCCTGACCTGGGTGCTGGTGGGCTACACCATCGCCTTCGGTGACGACGCCGGCAGTGGCCTCTTCGGCAACCTCGAACTGCTCGGGCTGACCGATCTCAGGGTGCCGCCCGCGCCTAACCTGCACGTGGCTGCCGGCCAGGTGACGATCCCGACCCTGGCGTTCATCGCCTTCCAGATGATGTTCGCGGTGATCACTCCCGCGCTCGTCACCGGGGCCACGGCCGGACGGTTGAGGTTCTTCGGCTGGGCGGTGTTCCTCGCGATCTGGTCCATCGTGGTCTACGCCCCGATCGCGCACTGGCTCTGGCACCCCGGCGGCTGGCTGGCCAAGTTCGGCACCCAGGACTGGGCGGGTGGGCTGGTGGTGCACGCCTCGGCGGGTGCCGCGGTGCTGGGTATCCTGCTGGTCGTCGGGCGTCGCCGGGGCTGGCCACACGCCGAGGCGCCGCCCAACTCGATCCCGTTGACCATTCTCGGTGCGGGAATCCTCTGGTTCGGCTGGTTCGGCTTCAACGGCGGCGACGGGCTCCAGGCAAACGGGGTGGCGGCCCAGGCAGTGATCAACACTCACCTCGCGGCGGCGGCCGGCATGCTGGTGTGGCTGGTCGCGGAGCGGCTCAAGGACGGTCACAGCACCGTCGTGGGCAGCGTCTCCGGTGCGGTGGCGGGGCTCGCCACGGTCACCCCGACCGCCGGGTACGTCAACGCGCTCTCCGCCATCGCCATCGGCGCGATCGCCGGCATCGTCTGCCACACCGCGCTGCGGTTGAAGTATCTGTTCCGGCTCGACGACGCGCTGGACGTCCTCGCGGTCCACTTCGTCGGCGGCATGCTCGGCACACTGCTGCTTGGCTTCTTCGGCAACAGCGGCATCAACCCACTCGGCGCGGACGGTGTCTTCTTCGGCGGTGGCGGGTCGCTGCTCTGGCACCAACTCGTCGGTGTGGTCAGCGTGGTGGTCTTCTCCTTCGTGCTCAGTTGGGCGATCGCCGCCGCCGTGCAGGCGGTCATCGGGCTACGTGCCCCGCTCGACAGCCAGGACAGCCTCGACCAGACCCAGCAGGGCGCCGACGCCTACCACCTGGGCGGGGTGTCGGGACTCAGCGGCGCCGGGGGGCCGCAGCGCCAGCGCCGGACCAGACGGAACCGGCCCGTCGAACGGCCCGCCCGGCGGGCCGGCCAGCAGGCCCGGCTCGTCACCGCGATGGTGGATCCGGCTCTGCTGCGGAACACCCGGGAACTGCGGGACGCGCTGCTCGGCGCGGGAGCGACCTCCGTGGTGGTCTCCGACGCCACGGTCTCCACCGTCGAGCCGGCCTCCCGGTCGCTGCCCCGCGGCTACTGGCAGGAGCAGGATCTCCTGGACCGGATCCGCGTCGACGTGGTGACGGACCACGATGCCGCGCCGGCGGTGCTGGACGTGCTCGGCCGGTACGGCGCCGACCGGTCGGACAGTTTCGTGCAGGACGTCCAGCCCGCGACGGACGTGCGCTGACCGTTGGCTGTTGCCGGTTGCCGGTTGCCGGTTGCCGGTTGCCGGGTGCCGGCCGGCGTCGGCGCGGCCCTCGGCGTTCACGGCCGGGAACGGGCCGGGCGGGCCAGGCTGAGGGTCACGATCGCCAGGGCGAGTGTCGCCCAGGTCGGAGCCAATAGGGGGCGCTGCTGCGCCAGCGCTCCGATGCCGCCCCCGAGGGCGTAGCTGGCGAGCATCATGAGCCCGAGCAGCAGTGCCCGCCTGGCCCGTCTCCGGTCGGCGCTCGGGCCGGCAAGCCAGGCCGCGATGCGCTCGCCGGTCTTCGCCACCGTGCCCGACTGGTACGTGATGGTGCTGGCGATCCCGGCGGTGCGGACGAAGAGCGTGGCCAGGGATCCCATGGCGAGGCCGCCGACGGCGGCCAGCACGATCTTGCCCACGGTGCCGTGTCGGCCGTACTCGAGCAGGACGTTGAGGACCGCCCAGAACGCCATGGTCAGCACGGCGGCGGCGATGCCCCGGGCGGACGACGACCACCGGCTCGCCATCAGCCGGACCCAGGTGCTGAGCGCGGCTCCGGCGGCGAACCCCACCAGCGAGGCCGCCGCAGCCGGCCAGGCCGGGTGTTGCCCGACCGCGCCGATGCCGAAAAGGATGACGTTGCCGGACTGGTTGGCGACGAAGACGCCGTAGCGCAGGAACGCGAAGGCGTCGAGGAAGCCCGCGATGCCGGTGGTCAGCGCCAGGACCAGCAGCGGGCAACGGAACTCGCTGAACGAGTCCTTCGGGTCGGGCGGTTTCGCCCGGTCCGCGGACGTGTGTGAAGGCTCAGGGTTACCCACCGGTCCACCACACCTCCCGGCGCATGCTCAGGCTGGTCCGTCACGCCCTACCAGCAGAACACAGGACGTGCGCGCTGCCTCGCGTTCAAGGAACTTTCCGCGCCGTCGGTGGGGATGGTCGCGGCGGCTGCGGGGCGGCGAAGCGCCGTGCACGGCGGCGCAGGGGCGGCTCGTGCCCGTGGGGGCCGCGACCGCCCCGGAGATGCCAAGATCTCGATCTCAAATTCATCGAGGTCCGTCCCTGGAAGTGGCCGCCCAGGAGTGGTAGAAATCTTGCAGCTCAGATCTCCTGTTGGTAATTTTCTTCCTAAGGTGAGGCTCGCGTGCGGATAAGAAGGATCATGGCCAGCCTTGCGGCGGTCATCGTCGGTGCGGCGGGGATGGCCACCCCGACCTGGGCGGCCCCCACGGAGGAGCGCACCGTCAGCTATCGCGGTCTCCGCCTGGCGGTGCCCGCGCACTGGCAGGTCGTCGACCTCGCCGACGACCCGCATGCGTGCGTCCGGTTCGACCGACCCACGGTCTACCTGGGCCACCCCGGCGACGAACCCCGGTGCCCCACGGACCTGGTCGGGCGGACGGCAGGGCTGGTCATCGAGCCGATCGATGCCGTCAGCGCGGCCCGGGTCACGGCCGACACGGCCGTCACCGTGAAGGGCCGGGCGACCGCCGACACGCTGCGGTCGCGCAACGACTCCATCCAGCTCGCAGTCCGCGACGCGGGTGTGCTGGTCACGGCCGAGCACACGCCGGGCACCGAGTCGACGGTCCGCCGGATTCTGGCCTCCGCCAGCCTCGGCCGGGGTGCGGTCCCGGCGTCGCTGGACGTCGCGCGCGCGGCGTCGGAGTCCGCCACGGTGACGCCGTTGGCGGCGTCCGGCCCGCAGCCGGGCACCTACACCGGCAAGGGCTTCGACACGTGCACCGCCCCGGCGCAGTCGACCATGAACACGTGGCGCAACAGTTCGCCGTACCGGGCGGTCGGCGTGTACATCAGCGGCGCCAGCCGATCGTGCACGCAGGCCAACCTGACCGCGACCTGGGTGACCAACCAGACCAACAACGGCTGGCACCTGATCCCGATCGAGCTCGACAACCAGGCACCGTGCGGTACCCGCACGCCGAAGATGTCGTACGACCCGGCTACCGCCCGGTCCCAGGGCGCGACCCGGGCGACCAGTGCGGTGAACGCGGCCAAGGCGCTGGGCATCCCCGCCGGCAGCGCGATCTACAACGACATCGAGCAGTATCCCGCGGGTGAGTCGTGCAAGGCAGCCGTGCTGTCGTACCTCTCCGGCTGGACCGAACGGCTCCACACGCTCGGCTACCTCTCGGGCATGTACTCCAGCGGCTCCTCCGGCGTGCGGGATCTCTGCGCCGCCTACAACGACACCCGGTACACGCGCGTCGACCACCTCTTCCTCGGCTGGTGGAACGGCGTGGCGGACACCGACGCGGGCAGCTACTGCCCGGACGGGTACTACGCCAATCGTCAGCGCATCCACCAGTACACCGGTGATACCAGCGAGACCTGGGGTGGCGTGCAGATCTACATCGACCGCGACTACCTCGACGTCTCGACCGGGACCCCGCCGCCGTCGCAGGACTTCAGCGTGACGATCGACAACACCACCTCGGGACGGTTCACGGCGAGCGCGAACTGGGGCACCTCGGCCTATTCCAGCCAGCGGACCGGGCCCGACTACCGCTACGCCAGCCCCGCCGCCGTCAGCGATGCCGCCTGGTACAACGCGACCCTTCCCGAGACGGGCAGCTACGAGGTCTCGGTCTGGTATCCCGCAGTCGCGGGCTACAACACCTCGACGCCGTACGTGGTGGCGACCACCACCGGCAACCAGACCGTGCGGGTCGACCAGAGCGTCAACGGCGGCCGGTGGGTCTCGCTCGGCGTGTTCACGCTGGCCGCCGGGGCCGGCGACAAGGTGGGCGTGAGCCGGTGGACCAGCACCACCGGCTACGTCATCGCCGACGCGGTCCGCATCACCCGGATCTGAAGTGCACCTCCAGCGCCGTGACCCGAGCTCCCACACCCCAAGTCAACCCGTAGTCGAGAGGCCCTGATGTCCAGTTTCGGCAACTCCGCCATGCGCCGCCGTACGCTGCTCGCCACCGCGGCGGGCGTACTGGCCGCACCCCTGCTCGCCGGCCGTGCGCAGGCCGCCGTTCCCCGCGTCTACATCGACCCGGGCCACGGCGGCACCGACTCCGGCGCGGTCGGCAACGGCCTGCAGGAGAAGAACCTCACCCTCGCCATCTCGCTCCAGGTGCGCGACATCCTGCTCGCCAACTACAGCGTCGACGTGCGGATGTCGCGCACGACCGACCTCACCCGCAGCCTCGCCTACCGCACGGACGACGCCAACGCCTGGGGCGCGACCATCTTCGTGAGCATCCACATCAATTCCGGCGGCGGCACCGGCTTCGAGAGTTACCGCTATCCCAGCGGGGGTGCGGGGGACCTCAGCCTGCACAACGCCTTGCACCCGCGGATCCTCTCCGGCATGCGGTCGATCGGTTCGGTGACCGACCGGGGGCAGAAGACTGCCAACTTCCACGTTCTTCGCGAGAGCGCCATGCCTGCGGTCCTGACCGAGAACCTGTTCATCGACTCAGTCGCCGACACGAACCTGCTCAAGCGCGCCGACTTCATCACCGCCGTCGCGCGTGGGCACGCCCAGGGCATCGCCGCCTACCTGGGACTGAGCACCACTCCGCCGCCGACGTCGTTCAGCACCATCGTGGACAACGCCACCGTGGGCCGCTTCACCGCCAGCGCCAACTGGTCCAGCTCGGCCTACTCGGCGCAGCGCTACGGCGCCGACTACCGCTTCGCCAACCCGGTGCTCGAGAGCGACGCGGCCTGGTTCAAGGTGAACATCCCGGCGGCCGGCAACCACCGGGTCGACGTGTGGTATCCGGCCGTTGCCGGCTACAACACCGCGACGCCGCACGTCGTGGTCACCGCCTCGGGCACCCAGACGGTGAACGTGGACCAGAGCACCGGCGGCGGGGTGTGGCGTTCGATCGGCACCTTCAACCTCGCCGCCGGCGACCGCAATCTGGTCGGCGTGAGCCGCTGGACCAACGCCGCCGGATACGTGATCGCCGACGCGGTGCGGGTCACCCGGGTCTGACCTGCCGGGGGGGCTTTCTGACGTCCGGACCGACGGGGGTCCGGCGGACGAACCGCTCCGGCACAGAAACGGTGGCGGCCGTCCTCGGTGGTCGATGACCGCGAGGGAGGCCACCCGGTCGGCCGCCACCGCCCGAGCCCGTCCGATCGGGTGCGTACCACCACCCCCGCCGGTGGCCCGGGTCGATGGGCCGCCGGGGTCTTCCGGCAGCGGGGTCAGCCGCGGAACAGCATGTCCGCCGGCCAGCTGTCGTCGGACGGGCACGGCAGGGCCCGCGGCGTTTTGTCGGACGCCAGGCTGATGCACCGGCCGGTTCGTAGATTGCGGTAGCCGGTCCCCGTGCCCGACGGTGTCGACCCGGTGGCCGTGCGCGCCTCGGTCACCCGCTGCCAGAGCTGGTAGACGTTCGGGTTCAGGCACGGCATGGCGTAGATGGCGCCGTCGTCGTTGCTGTCGAGGCAGAGGTCGGTCTGCTGGTCGATCAGCCGGTACCAGTCGTCGCCCGGAACGTTGTCCTTGGGAAGCGGCTTTCCCTCGCGCCACTTCTGGCCGGTCCCACCGGTGCAGGCAGCGCCGAAGGCGTGTCCGCCCACGGCCTTGCCGTTCCGCGTCGTCACCGGGTCGGTGTTGCTGTCCAGGCAGAGCCCGGTGGCCACGCTGCGGAGCACGCCGGTGCTGCCGCCGGAGCCCTTGGCAGCCGCCGGTGCGGAAATGGCCGGGCTCTGGCCGGCCGGGCCGCGGGCCTTGTCGGATCCGCTCGGGCCGGGCTTGGCGGGCCCGGTCGGGCTCACGCCGACCGAGGCGGCCCCGGACAGCGCGGCATTCGTGGCGGAGGGGCCGCCGACGGTGTGGACGTCGAGCTCCCAGATCGAATAGCCGTAGCCGCTCGCCCGGGTGGTGCCGTGCACCCGCAGGTACCGGCCGGTGCCGGAGACGGTGAGGTTCTGGGCGCCGCCCCTACCGGCCGTGGTGGAGTGGACGTCGGTCCAGCTCTTGCCGTCGGTGGAGAGCTGAATCTGGAACGCCGTCGCGTAGGCGCTCTCCCACCGGATCGACACGCCGCACACGTCGACCGAGCTGCCCAGGTCGACCTGGAGCCACTGCGGATCGCCGACGGTGCTGCTCCAGCGACTGGTGGTGTTGCCGTCGACCGCGTTGGTCGCCGCGAATCCTGCGCCCTCCGACGACGAGGCGGTGGTCGGCCGTTTCAGGGCCGCGTTGGCGGTGCCGCAGGCAGCGGTGCCGCTGGTCCACAGTTGGGGCGCGACCAGGTACGACATGGCCAGCAGTGCGGCGACCAGGACGAGCGCGGGCGGCAGGAGTTGCCAGAGCTTCGATCGACGTCTCACCGCAGCGTGCCCGGTCGGCTTCTGCCCGCGCCGGTCGGCCCCGGCCCCGGCGGCGCCCCGCGTGCGGGGTGGCGGCGCCGGCGCGACCGGCGCGACGGGGGTGGCCCCGGCCCCGGCCGCGACGGTCGCGGTCCGGGCTGATGGGGGCGCGGCGCTGACGGCGGTGCGCGGTGTGGATCGGGGGGCGACCCGGGTGACCCGCGACGCCATGGCCTGCGCGCTCAGCATGGCGGCGCCCAGCGCGACCGCGTGCTTCGGATGGGTGTTGATCAGGATCGGCCGGCGGAGCGTGTCCCGCAGCACCTCGGTGACCCGTGGTATCTGCGAGGAGCCGCCGACGAGGAGGACCGCGGTGAGGTCCTGCGGGGTGACGCCGGCGGCCGCCAGGGTCCGCCGGAACGCCTCGACGGTGGCGTCCAGGGACGGTGTGATCGTCTTCTCGAACGCGTCCCGGGTGACGGTCACGTGTCGGACGCCGTCGGGCAGGGGCACCGTGACATCCGCCTGAAGGCGCGTGGAGAGGGCCTCCTTCGCCAGGACACACTCACGCCCGAGGGCGGCCAGCAGCGTCACGGTAGCGGGGTCGGCCGGATCCAACTGGTTGATGGCGCCGCCCAGCTGGCGGTTGACATGGTCGAGGATCGCCTGGTCGAAGTCGGCGCCACCGAGCCATTCGATGCCCTCCGGGGTGCCGACGATCTCGAGCCCGACCTCGCCGTTGCGCACGACCGCGCTGTCGAAGGTTCCCCCACCGAGGTCGTAGACGGCGAGCAGGCCGTCCGGGGGCAGCGGGTGGGTGGAGCAGTAGTAGGTCGCCGCCGCCACCGGCTCGGTGACCGTGCGGACCGTCGGGCCCCCGGACTCCGGCACCGGGTCCCCGTGCGGGTCGCTCGGTCGGGGCAGATCCGCCAGGGGCGGGATGGCGGCGAACTGCTCCCGCCGGTACGGACCCCAGACGGCCGGGTGGGTCAGCACGATGTGCTCGGGTGGCCCGCCCTGGGCCCGGCTCACGCTCTCCATGACCGTGCCCAGCAGGGCGGCCATCAGCGCGGTGGGGGAGTGCGGCGCGCCGGCGAGGATCACCGGGGTGGGATCGCCGAGGCGGCGCTTGAACTCCCGCGCGACCCGGCTCGCGTCCTGGAGACCGAGGCGGTCGGCCACCTCACCGGTGAGCAGCCGGCCGTTCTCGTCGAGGTATGCGGCCGACGGGGTCACCATCGCCTGTCCGCCGAGGCGCACCATGTCCAGGGTCCCGGCGTGTGCCACCGCCGCAGCGGTGAAACTCGTGCCCAGATCGACGCCGACCCCGTACATCCAGCCGCCCTCGTCCAAGATCGTCACCGTCATTCATAATTGACCGAGCGCTGCCGCCAGTCAAGGCGCAAGAAGCACGATACGTCGCAGCGGCGGAGGCGCCGAGATGACGGGTGCTGATCGGGGGAGGCAGGCCATGGACGTCGCGGTGGCCGATGACGGCGCCCTCTTCCGGGAGGGGCTGCAACTGCTGTTGTCCGCAGCGGGCCACGAGGTCGTCGGCTGCGTGGAGGACGGCGACCAACTGCTCGAACTGATGGCCAGCACGCCGGTCGACGTGGCCATCATGGATATCCGGATGCCGCCGGGCCTGGACGGCGGGTTGGACACCGCCCAGCGGGTCCGGGCGCGGCACCCCGACGTGGGCCTGCTGCTGCTCTCCCAGCACGCCGAGGCCCACTACCTGTACCGGCTGCTGGAAATCGGGACCGAACGGATCGGGTACCGGCTCAAGGACCAGGTGGCCGGGGTCGCCGTGCTCGCCGACACGCTGGTCCGCATCGCCGCCGGGGAACTCGTGATCGAGCCGGCCCTGGCGGTAAAGCTTGTGGACCGGCCGAGCCCGCAGGCCCGGGGCCCGTTGGCGGACCTCACGGACCGGGAGCGCGGCGTGCTGCGACTGATGGCCGAGGGACGGTCCAACGGGGGAATCGCCGGGGAGATGTTCCTGTCGGTCAAATCGGTCGAAAAGCACATCGCCAGCATCTTCACCAAGCTGAAGCTGTCAACGGAGCCCACGGCGCACCACCGTCGGGTGCTGGCCGTGCTGGCGTACCTGCGGTCCAACCGGATGGCAGACTAGGGGCATGGCCGACACCACCGCCCCGTGAGAGGGCTGGCGCGCTCGCCCCGGCCCGCCGGACCCTTCACGGTCCTGGCCCGGCTGGTCCCGTCGGACGAGTTGCCCACCGTGGACGGGCCGGACGACGGCCTGGGAGGCTACCAGCCGGTCCTGCGAAAGCTGTTGCGCGACCTCGGCCACGGCTACGGGGTGCGATACGCGGCGCTGTGGCTGCCGGCGGCCGAGAGCGCCGCCTGCCCGCACTGGGCCCCCGCCGTGGCCTGGCAGCTCGGGCACCAGGCGGCGGTGCCGACGTTGCCGGACCGGGTCGACGACCCCGATCTGCTGCTGACCTCGGCCGGCGTCGCCGCGACGGTGGACGTGACCGTCGGCGGGGCGCGGTACGGCATCCTGGTGCTGGCCCACCGGGACGAGCCCGAGCCCTGGCCCGTGCCGGCGGCCTTGCTGGGCGAGACAGCGCTCTGTGTCGGGCTGCTGCTACGCCTGACGCGGCACCGCGCGGCGGGTACGGCCGCGCAGACCCGGGCCGACCGGGCGGTCCGGCAGGCCGACGTCGTCCGGCTGGAACTCTCCGCGGTGCAGGCCGTGGAGCGCGACCGACTCGCTACGGCCGTGACCGCGACCCCGGACCGGCAGCTGCAGGCGATCCTGACCCATGCCCGCGCCCTGGAGGGTGCGCTGGCCGCCGGCTCACCCGAGGCCGAGGCGATCGCCGCCACGATCCGCGCCGGCCTGCATGAGATGATCGAGGGGTTCCGGACCGTGGTCCGCGGCGTGTATCCGCAGGTCCTGCGCGGCAGCGGAGTCGCCACCGCGTTGGAGGAGATCGCCGCGTCGCTCTCCGTGCCGGTGGTCTTCGAGGGCAACCTCGGCCGGCGCCAGGGCTGGGAGATCGAGTCCAGCCTGTACCAGGCGGCCGCCGCGGCGGTGGCGGCACTGAGCGCCCGCGGCGGCGACGAGCCGGTCTCCGTCGAGCTGTCCCGCGAGGGCGACGTGCTGGCGATCCGGGCGCAGCGGGCCGAGGTCGACGAAGCCCGCGTCGCCGAGGTCCTGCACGACGACTCCCGGCGCCTGGCCGCGCTCGGCGGGCGGCTCTCGGTCGACCGGGCACCGGCAGGCGCGGCCACCGTGGTGGACATCCGGCTGCCGGAGCGGCTCGGCGGAAACTGGCCGGAGCCGACGCATACCGCCCGGCCGGCACCGGCCGGGCGAGCCGGGGCACCGGAGGACCTACGCGGGGACGACGCCGCACCCGGCGCCCTCCTGTGCCGCCTGCTCGGGCTGCTCGCGGACCGTCAGGAAGCGTCCGCCGACAGCAGGCCGGTGCGGGTTGCCCTCGGGCGGCAGGATCGCCGCGCCCGCGTGGTGGCCGTCGGGGCGCAGGCGGAGCGGTTCCTGGGGGTGCTGTGCGACCTTCCCGAGGACATCGCCGCTGCGCCACCGGGCGGGGTGGGCGCGGTCCCCACCTGCTACGAGTACGGGCCGTACCGGCGGCTCACGCTGGAGCCGGTGCGCGGTGAGCCGCCGTGGCGACCGGTCCGGATCCCCGACTGGTCCGGCGTCGGGTGGCCGGACGCGGCGGCCGGCCTCGACCGCCTCCTGGTCGAGGCCCCTGCGGACGCACTGCGCGACCTGCGGCTGCTGCACTGTCGCGACCGCGTCGACGCCGACCTCGGGGTGCGGCTGCGCCGCTGGTCGGATGAGGTGCACGGGCTACCGGACGCGGTCGTGCTCGCGCTGGACGGCCCGGCCAGCGCGGCGGAGTCGGAGTTTCTCACCGTGCTGCGGGCTGCGGGCCCGGAGGGGTTCTCGCCGGTGGTGATCTCCGCGATGGGCGAGGGCGCTGCCGCGAGCCCCAGGTCGCGACAGTGGTTGGAAACGATGAGTGACGCGCTCGTCGACTGGCATCCGGCCGCCGAAGGCGGTCACGCCGTCGGCGAGGCGTTGCGGACCCGGCTGCTGGCGTCGACCGGGGTGCTGGCCGCCCGGTGGGCGCTGCGCGCACTGCTGGCCTGCCGCGCCGCCGGGCAGTTGGACGACGAGTTCGCCCACGCGGTGGAGGCGGCCTCGACGGGCACCTACCAGGTGGCGGAGCTGGATCTGTTGCAGACGTTGCAGGGGCGGATCAGGCTGCCGCGCGGGCACGACGACGCCCTACGGCTGCTCGGCGTGCACGGGCTGGACCCCTGGTCCCGGCTCGGTCTGGCCGGTGACGTCGGCTCGGAGCAGGTGACCCGGGCCGCCGGTCGGGCGCTTGCGTTCTGGCGTACCCAGTGCATGGCCCCTGATTCGGGGCCGGAGGTCCGCGCCGCGTACGCGCTGCTGGTCCGCGCGTGCGAGCGGCTGTTCGCCGCCGGCGGTTGACCGACCGACGGCCCGCCGTGGGCACCCCGGGGCGGGTGCCCCGGGCGGGCCGGCTCAGGCCGTGCTGAGCATCAGGCCGTGACGTGCCCGCTGACCCGGGTGCCGTCGCCCCGGCTCGACCGGACGCTCAGCGTGCCGCCGACCGACTCCAGGCGGGCGGCGAGGTAGTGCAGCGGCATCCGTCCGCCGGTGTCGAATCCAGGCCCGGTGTCGGCCACCTCGAAGCTCAGACCCCTCGCGACGGTGCGTAGCGTCAGGGTGACCGTCGCCCCCGGTGCGTGCTTGTGGGCGTTGCTGATCGCCTCCAGGCAGGCCAGGTAGATGGTGGTCTCCACCTCCGACGGGTATCGCCGGCCGGTCAGCAGCGGGTCGACGTCGAGGATGACCGTGTCCAGCGGGTCCAGTCGATCCCGCAGCGCGGCGACCAGACCATGATCGGCCAGGGGCCGCGACAGCAGCCCGGTCGCCGTGGTGTGCAGGATCTCCTCGGTGCTGGCGAGGAGCTGTCGCAGGCGGTCGAGGTGGTGGGCGGCCTCGGTCGTCTTCCCTGCGCTGAGCTGGTGCTCGACCATGCCCAGCGACATCTGCAGCGCCACCATGTGGTGCTGGGCCCCGTCGTGCAGGTCTCGTTCGAGCTGGTAGCGCTGCCGCTCGATCTCCCCGGCGGCGCGCGAGCGGGCGTCGGCGAGCAGGGCGGCGCTTCGGCCGATCAACTTCCCGGCGTCGCCGACGGCAAGCTGGGACTGGATGTCCGACAGCAGCAGGCGGGTCACCACCTGCAACTCGGGCCACCGGCGCAGCCGCTCGCCGGCCCCCGCCGGGCGGACGGAGACGTCGGCGAGGATCTGCTGACCGTCGCCGAGCCGGAACGGCGACGTGCCCCGGTGCGCGGCCGCCTCCGGCTCCCCGCCGGGGGCTTCCCGACCGGAGGCGCTCCAGTGGTACTCCCGCACGCCACCCTGGGCCGCAGCCCCGTCCGGGTCGTCGGCCGCCGGGAGGGGAAGCCGCAGGCAGATCGTGACCGACTCGGCGCCGAGGCACTCACCGAGCGCCCGGGTCAGGGCCGTGGCCTGGACACCCGGCGGCGGTGGCCCCGGCAGACCGTGCACCGCCTCGACCACCCGCGCCACATCCTCCGGCGGGCCCGGTGCGGGGGGAGCTTCTCCGGCTCGCCGGGTCGAGCGGGGCATGGGAGCACTATAGGCGTCGGAGTTTTTCCGGATGTCACGCGGCGCGGAGCATCTGATCGCCCAGATCGGGCGGGTCGGCCAGAGCCGCCCGGACCGCACGCATCGCGTAGTGCACCCGGCTCTTGACCGTTCCGACCGGAACGCCGAGCACCGCGCTGACCTCGGCCGCGGTCCGACCCTTCAGGTATGTCTCCACCAGAGCGGCCCGGTGCTGTGGCCAGAGCCCCTCCAGAACCTGCTCGACGAAGACGGAGTTCACCACGTTGGTCGTGAGATCCGGCGCGGCCACCGTCCCGGCGTTCTCGATCTCGACCTCCGCCGGCCGTGACTTCTGCGCGCGGTACCCGTCCATCACCAGGTTGTGGACCACCCGGCGCAGCCAGCCCAGCACCGAGCCACGGTCCTCGGTGAGCCGATCGATGTGCGTCCACGCCCGCAGGAACGCCTCCTGTACGACGTCCTCGGCGCGTGCGGTGTCGCCACCGGTGAGCTGCTGCGCGTACTTCAGCAGTGGCTGCTGATAGGTACCCATCAGGTCGTGGAGGCGACGGTCGCCGTCCACGGCGCTCGCCCGTCGCGTGCTTTGCACTCGTTCGGTCATGCCTTGACAGTGCCCCTGATCGCCTGTCTCCCGATACAGGGTGTTCCCTGCTCAAGTGGGGGCTGTCCCGCCGGTGGGGGAGGGTTATCCCTACCCTCGCGGGCTCCGGGCGGATCCGTCGGCGCGACGGTGAACCCGGCGGCGCCGCGACACCGTGCCCCATGTGTACTAACCGCACACGCCCCGAACTCGGACGGTGCCGCGCCCCGGGTGCCGTGGCCACGTGTGGTGGCGCCGCAGCGTCCCGACTGAAGAGGTGGTCATGCAGGACACTGACTCCCCGGCCGTGGGCGTGCAGGACACTGACTCTCCGGCCGTGGGCGTGCAGGACACTGACTCCCCGGCCGTGGGCATCGGGATCACGACGCACAACCGTGGCGCCGTGCTCCGGACCGCGCTGGAGGCTGTCCGCAAGTACGCCCCCACCGGTGCCGTGATCGTCGTGGTGGACGACGCCAGCGACGAGCCGGTGGAGGAGGCGACCTTCCGCTTCGACACCAACGCCGGCATCGCCCGGGCCAAGAACAAGTGCCTGGAGCTGCTGATCGAGCAGGGCTGCGAACAGCTGTTCCTCTTCGACGACGACTGCTGGCCGGTCGTGGACGGGTGGGAGCGGCCGTACCTGGAAAGCCCTGAGCCGCACCTGATGTACATGTTCGTCGACACTCCGATGGGCCGGCTGCCCGACTCGACCGAGATCTATCGGGACGAGCAGCACAAGGCGTACACCCATCCCCGGGGTTGCATGCTCTACTTCGATCGGCGGGTGCTGGACCGGGTGGGCGGGTACGACACGCGATACGGCCGATGGGGGTACGAACATCTCGACCTCTCCAACCGGATCCACAATGCCGGCCTGACCTCGTTCCGGTTCGCGGACGTGACGGGCAGCGAGGGCCTCATCTTCAGCTGCGACCAGCGCAGGATCGTGGGCTCGACCGTGCCCGACCTCGAGCGCTTCCACCTGGTACGCGACCTCAAGACGCGCTCCGAGGCGAGCTACCGGTCGGTGGAGTACCGCGAGTTCCGCACCCGGGCCGTGGGCGAGGCGGCGACCACCGGGGTGGTCCTCACGACCTATCTGACCGCGCAGCCCGACCCGCAGCGCGGCACGGCCTGGACGCCGGCCTACCAGCAGCTGGACGAGTTGCGGCGCTCCGTCGAGCGGCACGGTCGCCAGCTCGTCATCCTGCACGACTGCCTCGACGTCGCGGACACCGAACTGGTGACGCACGTGCGGGTGCCGGCCGGTGGCAAGGGCGCTTCGCCGTACTTCCACCGGTGGCTCTGCTATTGGCGGTACCTGCGCGAACACCCCGAGGTCGAGCAGGTGTGGTGCGTCGACGGCACCGACGTCGAGATGCTGCGGGACCCCTTCCCGGAGATGGGCGACCGGCTTTACGTGGGCGACGAGCAGCAGCCGCTCTGCATCCCGTGGATGATCTACCAGCACGGGGGCAGCACCACGCTGCTGGAGTTCCTGTCGGCCAACCGCGGCGATCAGCTGCTCAACGCCGGAATCGCCGGCGGCAGGCGGGAGACCGTCCTGGAATTCTGCCGGGACCTGTTCCAGTTCTGCGTCACCAACGCCCGCGAGGCCGGACCGGTCGACATGGGACCGTTCAACTACGTGGCGCGCACCTGGTATGCCGGGATGATCGTGCACGGGCGGCAGGTCAACACCGTCTTCCAGAAGTACGACAGCACCAGCACCGAGTCGTGGTGGCGGCACAAGTGAGCGGTGAAGTCCGCAGCCCGGTGAACCCGATCGACCACCAGGAACGTGCCACAGATGAGTCGGGGCGCGAGGAGGAAACAGGGTGACGATGGACGTGGACATGTCACCGAAGGCGGCGTGGGGCGGGGACCGCGACGAGGTGGCGGAGGGAAACCTGCACGTACTGCTGCTGCGGTTGGCGGGAACGCTGCAGGACGGCCTGCTGACCGACCTGCGTGGCTGGCTGGCCGAGGGCCGGCGCCGGGACGTCGTGCAGGCACTGGCCTTCGAGGCGGTCTCGCAGCCGCTGCAACTCGCCGCCGACGAGATCAACCTGCTGCGGGTGGAGCTGATCCGCGCCGGTGCCGACGGCGACCTCGCGATGGCCCTGGAGGAGCTGCGGGGAGAACGCCCGCAGCCGCCGTGGATGTTCCTGTCGGCCCTGTCGACCGACGAGGACGACGCCGATCCGGTGGCCTGGCCGTTGGACCTCACCGGCGAGCCGCCGGAACACCTCGACGTGGTGGATCGGGCGCTCGTCGCCGAGGCGTCGACCGTGGCGGGCATGCGCGCGGTGTGGCGAGCCTGGCGGATGCCGTCGAGCGCCCGGCCGTGGCAGCAGCCGGTACGCATCGCGGTGGTCAGCGTCGACGAGGAGATCGCCGCGCTGCCCTGGCTGGCTGTCCGACTGCGTCAGGTCATGATCGAGGCCGGTGACGGCAACGCCCAGGTGGAGGTCTGCTGGGCCGGGCTCGACGTGCCGTTCTACCAGACCCTGGCCCGCTCCTGCGGCGCCCTGCTTTGGGCGTCGAGGCCGGCGGCGCCGATCACGACCGCCCGGGTCTTCGACGGGGTGGACCCGGTCCGCGGCCCCTGGTTTACCACGAACCGCCCGGTCGTCGCCGACGATGCCGAGCGCGACCGGCTGGTCACTGCCCTGCGTTCGGCTGTGGTCATCACGTGGAGCAGCGCCGAGATGGCGGACGTGCTCGCGCCCGAGCGTGGCGAGGTCGTGCCGCTGCACCTGCGCACCGACGGCACCTGGGTGTGGAGCGACGCGGTCGCCTACTACCTGGAGAACTACGGCCTGGCGCCGGACCCGGACCTGGCCGCGCACCTCAGCGAGCCGGACGCCGTCGAGGGGCTGGACGAGATCTCCGTGCACCGCACGCTCGCGCACCTGTTCGACCACCGGGCCGGTGAGGTCGTGTGGCAGCCGCCCCATTCCGGTGCTGCCCCGCTGCGCCCTGACACGCCGTCGGACGCGCCGGCACCGCCGAACCCCTGGCGGTCGGACGAGCAGGCCGAAGCTGATCCGGATGTCGGGGCGGAACGTCCGGTGCGGGCGTGAGTCACTTTCCTGCCGGCTTGACCGTGCGAGCGTCGGCCCGCTCGGCCCTGCCGTCGTCCTGGGCTCGTCCGCCGACGGCAGCGGCGGGGACCGCCCCGGACCCACCCGAGGGAGTCCGGGGCGTGCGACGGTACCTGCGCCACGCGTCGCAGGTGGTGGGGGCCGCGATGGAGCGCATCCGGGCGGTGGACTCGGGGGGGCCGGTGCTCGCCCCGGGGCCGTGGGACGCGCCGGGGTCGATCACCCCCGGGCCGGCCGGCTGGTTCACCATCGCAGTCGAGGTCGACGCGGTCGGTTTCCGGCTGGACGGCCGGTCGCTCACCGCCGCCGAACTGGCCGGCATGGTCTGGCGCTGTCCCCGCTGGCGGGGTCGACCCGTGCTGTTGGTCACCCAGCCGTCTGCGCCGGCCGACGGTGCCGGACCGGTGCTGCGCCAGCTCTGTGCCGACCTCGGTGCGCCGGTCTACGCCTCGGACGCCGGTGTCCGCTTCACCTTCGGCCGAGCCCTCGCCGACGGGCTGTTCTGGTGCTGGAAGCCCGGGGCCGATGGCGACGCGCCGGAGGTGGCGGGGGGTGTCCTGCCGCCACCGGGATCTGTCCGTGTGCACAGGGCTCGCACGACCGTGGTGACGGCGGCTCCCGTGGCGCCGGCTTCCGCCCCGGCCCCGCAGCCCGGGTTGCAGCGGTTGGCGATGCCGCTGGTCAAGATTCCTGACCTGGACCTCGGCGTCCGACCGGTGACCCTGCCGACGGTCGAGGCCCTCCGGCCGGAGCTGGGAATCCACCGGCCGTCGATCGCCGATCCGGCGTCCGGCCAGGACGCCGAGGTGGCCGATCCGGCGTCCGGCCAGCACATCGACACTGTCGGTCCACCGTCCCGCCCGGCCGTGGCGACCGACTTCGACTCGGCCGTGCCCCGGCCTGCGGAGTCGCCCCGGCCTGCGGAGTCGCCCCGGCCTGCGGAGTCGCCCCGGCCTGCGGAGTCGCCCCGGCCTGCGGAGTCGCCCCGGCCTGCGGAGTCGCCCCGGCCGGAGGTGCCGGCGGGTCGCGACATGGATGAGTGTCAGTCGGTGGTGCCGTGCGTGCAGGTGGAGCCGTCCCGGCCGGGTGTAGCGATGAGGCGCCTCAAGGCTGGAGCTCTGTCGTCGGAGCCGTCGCGTTCGGTGGAGCAGTCCCGTCCCGTGGAACAGCCGCGCCCGGTCGTGGCGATGGGCCTCGATGTGAGCACGCGTCGACCGGGGGAGCCGTCCCGGTCGGTGGAGCAGACCCCGCCGGTGGAGCAGCTCCGTCTTGAGGAGCAACTCCGTCCCGTGCAGCCGTCCCGGCCGGTCGTGGCGGTGGACCTCGACGTGGAGCCGTCCCGGCCGGTGGAGCCGTCCCGGCCGAGTGTGGGTGCGGGTCCCGGCGTGGGTGCACGCCGCGCGGGGGAGCCGTCCCGGCCGGTCCTGGCGACCGGCCCCGACCTGAAGCCGCGCCGGCCGGCCGGGCCTGAACCGGATGGGCACCGGGCCGGGCAGCCGAACTGGTTCCCCGTGCGGGCCGGCAGCGAGGAGGGCGATCGCGAGCGTATGCGGGCATTGCTGGGATGGAAGTTCCAGTCGTACTCCCGTGCCGTGGCCCGGGCGCTGTCGCTGCACCCCGGGCTGCGTAACACCATCAAATCGCAGGATCTCGTGGCGGGGCTCGTCGCGGTGCTGGCCCTGATCGACGGGGGCGGAGATCGGGTCAACGGCGCGCTGCGCGGCCCGGGTACGCCCGACGAGGACAGCCAGCTGCTGGCCCGGTGCGCCTGTTCGGGGCTGGTACACCTACCGGCCGTCGGCGGACCGGTCTTCGGCACGGCACCGGCCGGGCCGGACGTCGCGGCCCTGTACCAACCCGGCGAGGTGCTGGTGGAGCCCGGGTTCACCGAGGTCTCGTTGACCGGCGGCACCGCCGACGGACCGCGATACGCGATCTGGTCGGCCACCGCGCGCCGACTCGACCAGCTGCGCTCCCCTCAGGAGTTGGCCGCCCGCAGCGGGCAGGTGATGTTCGCCGCCGGTTCCCGGTTCGTGGTGCTCGGCGTCGAGGCGACGGGACCGTCCGGTGCGCCCTGCGTGTTGCTGCGCGAGGTCGTCTTCGACCGCCCCGACAATGGGCTCGACGAGCGGGTCGCCCGCAAGCTGCGCGACGCCCTCGCGGCCCAACCGGAGCGGGCCCAGAGCTCGACACCACTACCGTGGCCCCTGGGCGTCGACGCCGGAAGTCGTCGGTTCACGAGCCTGGCCGGTTCCACCGGCGCGAGCCGGCCCACGCGGGGGCATACCGCGGGCGACGACGGCCATGACAGCGCGTAGAGGAGCAAATCCGTGACCACCAGCGTGCTGTCGGTGTCGGCGAGGGACACCGGGTGCCTGACCGACATCTCCCGGGCCCTGGCCTCGGCGACGCCCGGCGACACCGTGGCGGTGCGTCCCGGGGTCTATCGCGAGGCCCCGCTGTTCCACCGGGACATCGTCCTGGTGGCGGAGGACGGCCCCGGCACGGTCACGATCGAGGTGCCGCCCGGCGGGGCAGTGCTGGCCGCCGACGGGAAGGTCCTGATCCGCGACATCGCCATTCGCGGCGGTGACGAACAGATGCCGCTGCTCCAGGTGGCCGGCGGCCGCGTACGACTGGAGGGGTGCACGGTCGACGCCGCCGCGCCGGCCGCCATCCACGTCCGCGGTGGTGTGGTGGAGATGGCCGGGGGCGCGGTCAGCAACACCGGGGGCGCCGGCGTCGTCTACGAGGCCGGCTCGGGCGAATACACGGATGTGCGCCTGCACGACATCAAACGCTCCGCGGTGATGGTGGCCGGTGCCTGCAACCCGGTGTTCCTGGACTGCACCTTCACCGGGATCGGGGAGGTCGCGCTGCTGGCCATCGGTTCGAGCAGCCCTCGGTTGGAGGGGTGCCGCATCGACGAGGTGGCGCAGTACGCGGTCGTCGCGCAGCAGAACAGCCGGCCACACCTGCTCCGCACCTCGGTGGTGGGCGGTGAGATCGGGTTGCTCGTCTGCGACCAGGCGGCCCCGGTGGTGGACGGCTGCGAGATCCTGGATGCTCGGGTGCACGCCGTCGTGACGATGGGCCAGGCGGCGCCCACACTCTTCGGTTCCCTGATCGCCCGCGCCCGCGGTCACGGTCTGCACTGTATGGGTGATTCGGCGCCGCAGCTCAACGGATGCGAGATCCGCGATTCCGGTGCCGCCGGGGTGCTGGTCACCGACGCGGCGGCGCCGCGGATCAGCGGTGGCGCGGTGGTGGGATGCGCCGACGCCGGTGTGTTCCTCACCGGCCGCTCACGGGCGCGGTTGGACGGCGTGAGCGTGCGGGACAGCCCCATCGGTGTGGCGGTCGAGGAAGAGGCCGCCCCGGAGCTGGTCGGGCTCTCCGTCGAGGGGGCGCGGTACGGGCTGCACGCGACCGGCGGTGCTGGTCGCTTCGAGGACAGTCACGTCAGCGGTGCCAACGCCGCCGGGGCCCGGCTCGCGGGCACCGCCACCATGGCGCTGTGCAACTCCCTGTTCACCAGCTGCCGCATCGGCGTGGAGGTGACCGGCAACGCCCGCTCGGAGCTGTCCTCGCTGTCGGTGGAGGACTCCGGTGGCGCGGGCGTGTTGACCGGCGGGTCCTGCACGACGCACCTCTCCCGCAGCCGCATCAGCGGCAACCGGGGGCCGGGCGTGCGGGCCGGCGTCGGCAGCACGCTGGACGCGATCGACTGCGAGATCGTGGGCAATCAGGGGCCGGGAGTTCAGGTAGAGACGAAGCTGCCGGTCCGGCTGCGGGGCGGGGTGATCCGCGGCAACGGGGGCGTCGCGGTGGACGCGGCCGGCCAGACCGCCGCCATCGAAGTGGTCGACGTCGACACCCGCCACAACGCTCAGTCGGTCCAACTGCCGGCGCGGACCGTCGGTCGCCCGAAGGCCGCGGAATCCGACTTCCCGACCACGCAGCCCGCGTCCCAGACCGATTCGCGGGGCACCGGCGCGGAGGCGAGGCGGGACACCCCGGAGTCCGACCACATCCCGACGGCGGCGCCCACCCCGGCCGGAGGCGCCGACCCGCGGCCGACGCCGTCGCGGGAGCCGGCCGCTCTTCGCCCGCCCGCCGACGAGGTGCCCGGCCTCGGAGCAGCCAACGATGGGGGGCCCGGCGGCGGACCGGCCGGTGACGATGCCTCCGGCGGCTCGGTGAAGGCCCTCCTGGCGGAACTGGAGGCCCTGGTCGGATTGGCCGGGGTCAAGCACGAGGTCGCCACCCTCGTCGGGCTGAACCAGATCGCCAAGCGCCGACGGGAGGCGAAGCTGCATGTGCCGCCCATGTCCCGCCACCTGGTGTTCGCCGGGCCGCCCGGCACCGGCAAGACCACCGTGGCCCGGATCTTCGCCCGGGTCCTGGCCACGCTCGGGGTGCTCTCCGGCGGGCAGTTGGTGGAGGTGTCCCGCTCCGACCTGGTCGCCGAGCACGTGGGCGGCACGGCGGTCAAGACCACCGCGAAGTTCGAAGAGGCCCTCGGGGGCGTCCTGTTCATCGACGAGGCGTACACCCTCTCGCCGGGTGGTGGCCACGACATGTTCGGCCGCGAGGCGATCGACACGCTGGTGAAGCTGATGGAGGACCACCGGGACGAGGTCGTCGTGGTGGCGGCGGGGTACTCACCGAACATGCGGACCTTCCTGGCCGCCAACCCGGGTCTGGAGTCCCGCTTCTCCCGGACCATCCAGTTCGACAGCTACTCCGACGAGGAGTTGGCCACGATCGTCGAGCGGCTGTGCCGCTCCCACCACTACGTGCTGGAGTACGAGACGCGGCAGGTCCTGGTGAAGCACTTCGCCGAGCAGGCCCGCAGCGAGACGTTCGGCAACGCGCGGCTGGCCCGGCAGGTCTTCGAGGACATGCTGGGGCGTCAGGCGTACCGGTTGTCGAACAACCCGCAGACCCCGGACCTCGAGCTGGCGCGGCTGCTGCCGGAGGACCTGGGTGAGGCGGCGGCCGAGCAGGGGGAATCGGAGGGCCGGCGGCAGGTCGTCGACGACCTGCTCGGGCGACTGAACGCGATGGTCGGCCTGGACGCCGTCAAGCGGGAGGTGACCGACGTCGTCGACCTGATCACCTCCACCGAGGCCCGCAACCGGGCGGGCCTGCCCACCCCGACCATCTCCCGGCACCTGGTCTTCGCCGGCCCGCCCGGTACCGGCAAGACCAGCGTGGCCCGGCTCTACGGGCAACTGCTCAACGCGATGGGCGTGCTGCGGACCGGGCAGGTCGTCGAGGTCTCCCGGGCCGACCTGGTCGGGCAGTACGTGGGGCACACCGCGATCAAGACCACCGACGTCTTCAACCGAGCCCGCGGGGGCGTGCTCTTCATCGACGAGGCGTACGCGCTGAGCGGTCAGGGCAACGACTTCGGCCGTGAGGCGATCGACACGCTGGTGAAGCTGATGGAGGACCATCGCGACGACGTGGTGGTGATCGCGGCCGGGTACACCGGCGACATGCAGCGGTTCCTGGCCAACAACGTCGGACTGGCCTCGCGGTTCAGCCGGCATATCCCGTTCGACTCCTACACCGCCTCCGAGCTCGTCTCGGTCGTCCAGGTGCTGGCCCGCGACGGCGGCTTCGAGTTCAGCAACGACTGCGTTCCGGTGCTGTACCAGCACTTCGAGGGTCTGGTCCGGGGCGAGGCCTTCGGTAACGGCCGGTACGCCCGCCAGTTGCTGGAGCGGGCCATCACCAAGCAGGCCAACCGGCTGCGCGGCGGCGCGGTGACGGTCGAGGACATGCGGCAACTCTGCGCGGCGGACGTGCGGGCGGCCGTGGCGGCCTGACGGCGACCCACGCCGGCGGCGTCGACCCCGGGGCCGACGCCGCCGGCACCCCTGTCCAGCGGGCGGGGCGGGCGTCGGCGGATTTCGACGAACATGCCGAGACGGGAAACTCTTTGCGGTCCGCATCCGTGTGGTGAGTGTGAGCACCAAACCTTTCCGGCGGCCGGCCCGCCGCAACGGCCCCGAGCTCCCGCACGGCGACATCTCCCTGCAGGAGCCGCCGGTCGTCCCGGAGGTCCAGGCCGGCGGGATCCGTTCGGTCGGGATGATCCTGCCGAGCCTCATGATGACCGGCGGGATGATGTTCATGTTCTTCGGGCGGAGCGCGCTCGACAGCCCGATGGGCATGATCATGATCATGATGATGGGCGGCGGCATGCTGGGCATGTTCGTCATGCAGATGACGAGCGCCTCCGGCAACCGCAAGGACCAGATCAACGGCGACCGTCGCGACTACTTCCGCTACCTGTCGCAGACCCGGGGGCAGGTCCGCAAGTACGCCGAGAAGCAGCGGGACGCGCTGGCCTGGCGGCATCCACACCCGGAGTCGCTGTGGTCGCTGGCGATGACCAGCCGGCTGTGGGAGCGCCGGCCGACGCATCCGGACTTCACCGAGATCCGGATCGGGACCGGCTCCCAGCGGCTGTCGGTGCGCATCACCCCCGTGCAGAGCAAGCCGGTGGAGGACCTGGAGCCGGTCTGCGCCAAGGCGCTGCGCCGGTTCATCAAGGCGTACACGACCCTGCCCGACCAGCCGGTGGCGCTGAACCTGGCGGGCTTCGCGCACGTGCGGATCGGCGGCGACCGGACCGTGGCGCTGGGCATGGTGCGCGCGATGCTCGCCCAGCTCACCACCTTCCACGCCCCCGACGAGCTGCGGCTGGCGGTCTGCGTCGGCGCGGAGCAGGCCCCGGAGTGGGAGTGGATCAAGTGGCTGCCGCACGCCAAACACGCCTTCGACGTCGACGCCGCCGGTGCTGTCCGGCTCTCCGGCAGCACGCTGGAGGAGGTGGAGGCGTTGCTGGGCAGCGACTTCTCGGCCCGCTCCCGGTACGACGGCACCGCCCAGCCCTCGCGGGACGAGCCGTTCGTGGTGGTGGTCTGCGATGGCGGCCTCATCCCGCCGGGCGCCCGGCTCGTCGTCTCCGGATACCGCAACGCGGTCCTCATCGACTTCGACGGGCGCGGCGCGGCGAACGACGAGCAGGTGCTGAACCTGGACGTGTCGGCGGCGGACGTGCACATGGTGGAGCGGGACCACGTGGGGCGGGAGGTGCGCACCCGGCTCGCCGCGCCGGACGGCGTGGACCAGGTGCGGCTGCGGGCCCTGGTGCGGATCATGGCCCGGCACGGCACGAAGGTCACCGGGGAGCAGCCCGCGACCGGGCTCAGCGCGGTCCTCGACCTGCCAGACCTGCTGCAGATCCCCAGCCTGGACGACTTCGATCCCGCCCCGCTGTGGCGTGGACGAGCGCCCGCCGACCGGCTGCGGGTGCCGATCGGGGTGGCCGCGGACGGCTCGGCGATCACCCTGGACATCAAGGAGTCGGCCGAGGGTGGGATGGGGCCGCACGGCATGCTGATCGGGGCGACCGGGTCGGGCAAGAGCGAACTGCTGCGGACGCTCGTGCTGGCCCTGGCCGCCACCCACTCCTCCGAGACGCTCAACTTCGTGCTCGTGGACTTCAAGGGCGGCGCCACGTTCGTGGGCCTCGACCGCCTCCCGCACGTCTCCGCGCTCATCACCAACCTCGCCGACGAGGCCGCCCTGGTGGACCGGATGCAGACCGCCGTGCACGGGGAACTTGTCCGCCGGCAGGAGCTGCTGCGCCGGGCCGGGAACTTCAGCTCGGTGCGCGACTACGAGAAGGCCCGCGTGGACGGGATGGACCTCGATCCGCTGGCCACGCTCTTCGTCATCGTGGACGAGTTCAGCGAGCTCATCGCCGCGAATCCCGACTTCATCCAGCTCTTCGTCATGATCGGCAGGCTCGGTCGATCCCTCGGGGTCCACCTGCTGCTGGCCTCGCAGCGGCTGGAGGACGGCCGCATCCACCAGTTGGAGGGCCACCTGTCGTACCGCATCGGGTTGCGCACCTTCTCCGCGATGGAGTCCCGGGCGGTCATCGGCGTGCCGGACGCCTACGAGCTGCCGGCCGAGCCGGGCAACGGCTACCTTCGCTCCAGCGTCACGAGCATCACCAGGTTCAAGGCGGCGTACGTGTCCGGTCCGCACCGCGTCCGCAGCACCAAGCTGCACCACGAGGTGATCGCCAGCCAGGTCGTCCCGTTCACCGCCCGGCACCTGGCGTTCCCGACGCCGCCGGTGGACCGGGAACCGGAGCAGCCCGTCGAGACGGGCACCACCGTGCTACACGCGCTGGTGGACCGCCTCGTCGACCAGGGGCCGCCCGCGCACCAGGTCTGGATGCCGCCCATGGAGCAGCCGCCGACCCTGGACGAGGTCCTCCCGCCCCTGCTGCCCGACCCCGAACACGGGCTGCGCCCGGTCGACGCGGGCGGGCAGAGCTACCTGCGGCTGCCGATCGGCCTCATCGACAAGCCGTTCGAGCAGATGCGTGACTTGCTCGTGGTGGATCTGTCCGGTGTCGGCGGCCACATCGGCGTCGCCGGGGGACCGCAGAGCGGCAAGAGCACCCTGCTGCGGTCGTTGGTGTGCGGGCTGGCCCTGACCCACTCCCCGGAGCAGTTGCAGTTCTACTGCCTCGACTTCGGCGGCGGGTCCCTGGCCGGGCTCGCCGGGCTGCCCCACATCGGCGGTGTGACCGGCCGGCACCAACCCGAGCGGGTGCTGCGCACGGTGGCCGAGGTCCGCTCGATCCTGGTCGACCGGGAACGCCGGTGCGCGGAGCTCGGTATCCATGGTCGGGACATGTACCGGCAGGCCCAGGCGGCCGGCAGGATCCCGCAGGACCGCTTCGGCGATGTGTTCCTGGTGGTGGACGGGTGGTTCACCCTGCGCCAGGAGTTCGAGGTGGCCGAGGAGGTGACCCGCGACATCGCGGCGCGGGGCCTGAACTACGGCATCCACGTGATGTGCTCCATGGGCCGCTGGTCCGAGCTGCACATGTCCATGCGGGACAAGATGGGCACCCGCCTGGAGCTGCGCCTGGGCGACCCGGTCGAGTCCGGGATCGACTTGCGCGCGGCGGCGCAGGTGCCCCGCCGGCCCGGTCACGGCCTGACCGAGACGAAGCTGCACTTCCTCGGCGCGTTGCCCCGCATCGACGGCGTGCAGTCGGCCGAGGGACTCGACGCCGCCACCGGGGAGCTGGTCTCGGCGATCCTGGACAACTGGCCCGGGGAGCGGGCCGCCGAGGTTCGGACGCTGCCCCTGGCGCTGTCGACCGACGAACTGCCGGCACCGGAGTCGACGCGCATCGCGCTGGGAGTTGACGAGGATCGGCTCGCGCCGGTCTGGCACGACTTCCGGGCGATGCCCCACCTGACCGTGCTGGGGGACACCGAGAGCGGCAAGACCAACCTGCTGCGCCTGGTGGCCCGCGCGGTCGCGGCGAGCCACACGCCGGCGCAGGCCCGCATCATGGCGGTCGACTACCGGCGGCAGCTCTTCGACGACATTCCCGAGGCATACCGGCTGGGCTACTCGGTCTCCGCGGACAGCACCCGGGCCACGGTGGCGGATGCCCTCGCCGGGCTGGCCCGGCGGGTGCCCGGCGCGGACATCACCCCGGAGCAGTTGCGCGCCCGCGACTGGTGGAGCGGCCCCGAGCTGTTCGTCCTGGTGGACGACTACGAACTGCTCGCCGGGCACGACAGCCCGTTGAGCGGGCTGATTCCGCTGCTGCCCCAGGGCGGCGACATCGGCCTGCACGTGGTCGTCACGCGGGCCGCCGCCGGGGCCATGCGACTGTCGATGGACCCGCTGTTGCGGCGCATCCAGGAGCTGAACACCCCGGACGTCGCGCTCTCCTGCCCACCGACCGAGGGCCCGCTGCTGGGCAACACCAAGCCGCGCACCCTGCCGCCGGGCCGGGCGCTGTTGTGCACCCGGCGGGGCGGCCGGCTGATCCAGACCGGCCGGGTCCCCGAGCCCGCGGCCCAGCCCAGTACCGGCCGATGACGCGCACCGACACCCGTCCGTGCCCGCCGGCGGCCCCGGCGTCCGATCGGGCGGCGGGCGCACCGGCGCCCCGTCAGGTCCGTCGGGCGGCGGAGGAACTGGCCCGTCGGCTGCACGCCCACGCCTGCCTGCCCGGACCGTCGGCCGCGCCGACCGCGTGGCCGAGCGACCTGGCGCTGGTGGGCTGGCTGCGCCGGCTGACCTATGCGGGCCTGTACGCCTGGGCGGCGGAGGAGAACGTCGCGCGACGCTGGATCGGCGGTGACATCTTCCACACCCGGCGCGTACCCGACATGCCCGAATTCCTCAGCGGTGTGGATCTGCGTCGCCTCGCGCCGCACCTGGTCGCGCCACTGTTGCGGCGACTCAGCATGACCCGGGCCGCGCCCCGGGGGGCCGGCCTGGCACCCGCCGCGCTGGCGGCCGACGCCGGCCGGGTGAGCACGCATGCGCGGACCGGCCGCGAGCGGTGCTGGGGGCAGCCGGAGCAGACGCCGCCGCTGCCGGCGACCACCGTCATCCCACACGTCGTGCACGGCATCTGGCTGGGCCGGGCGCTGCCCGCCGCGAACAGTTTCTGGGCCAACTACGGCGCCGCGGCGGCGCACTACGCCGGCGAGGTCGACTTCGTGCTGTGGACCGACATCCCCCGCGCCCAGTTCGACGCGGCCCGCCTGACCCCGCCTGCCCCGGCCGGTCGGTCCGACCCGCTGGCCGGAGTCCGTGACCTGCTCACGTGGGCCGAGGCCCACGGCATCCACCTGGTCAGCGTGTTCGAGGTGTTCCACGCGCGAGCACCGATGATCCTGCACACCCCGTTCGCCCTGGAGATGGGGCGGCGGTCGCCGCAGGCCTTCGCGGCGGCCAGCGACCACCTGCGGGTCGAGGTGATCTACCGCTTCGGTGGCCTGTACGCCGACGGGGACCTGCTCTTCCTGCCCGACGCCGAGGGGCCGCCCGGGAAGGGGCCCGGCGGCCCCGAGCGCGAGGAGGCGACGTCGGGCAACGGTGCCGGGTATCGGCTGTTCCAGGGTCGGTGGCCGGGTCGGCCGGACGCCGACGGCCCGACCCGGCTGCCGGCGTTGTTCGACCGGGTCGCCGCGTCACCGCACGGGTTCACCCTGCACGTGCTCACCGACCGGGTCGTCCTCAACGATGTCGTCCTGGCCCCGGCGGGGCATCCCGCGCTGGCCCTCTGGGTGGAGGGGGCGCGCTACAACTACCTGCGCGACCAGCGGGTCGTCTTCGCCGCGCAGGAGCCGGCGAAGCCCGAAACACCCGCCGTCGGTGAGGCGGCGACGTGGACCTGGGCGGTCACCCCGATCCGCACCGGCCGGGTGCACCAGTGGGTGCTGGCGCGGCTGGGCATCAGCGCAGCCGAGTTGGTCAAGCCGGCGCCCGCCGTGCGCGGGAACAGCGACCTTAGCTGGCTGCCGCCGGTGGGCGGCGAGGCGCCGATCCCCTGCCTGGACCCGGATCCGTTGCCGACCCTGATCGACTGCGTGAGCCTGCTGCGCTGGCAGCAGTTGTCGCGCGGCGGGGATCTCGCCCTCACCGCCGTCGCGCCGCTGATCCGTGGGCTGCCGGACCCGGACACGGCCTGGACCGCGCTGCTGCTCGCCTTTCCGTACCTCAGCGCCGACCTCGGCGCGGTCACGTCGGTCACCGACCGCCGGCGCAACCAGGACAAGACCCTGGACGTCGTCGTGCTGCCGCCCGAGGCGGAGGCACTGCTGGACCGCACCGCCGAACCCGACGTCTGGTTCGGCTCCGACGCCGGCACGGGACGGGAGTTCTGGTTCCTGGGCGAGTGCAGCGCCCCGGCCCGGCTGCGGGAAGCGGCGGCGCGGTGACATGTCATCGACACCCACCGTCACGGTGAACTTCAGCCGAGAACCAGGCGTGGTAGAGGTATGAGCCAGGATCGCGGGGACCTCTGCCGGCTGCTGGTCGTGGGGCCGACCAGCCAGGTCGACGTGAGCCTACCCACCCACATCCCGCTGGCCGACATGATGCCGGCCCTGCTGGGCGCGCTCGGCCCTGACCTCGCCGACCGAGGGCTGGAGCACAGCGGGTGGATCGCGCGCCGGCTCGGCGGCCCGGCGCTGGACGAGTCACGGACCGTGGCCGACCTGGAACTGCTCGACGGGGAGCTGGTCTACCTGCGCCCCCGCACCGACCAGATCCCACCGTTGGCCTACGACGACCTCATCGACGGCGTCTCCGCGGGCATCCGCAAGCGGTCCGGACGGTGGCTTCCGCAGACCACGCGGCTGGCGGGGCTGCTGCTCCTGGCCGCCTGGCTGGGCACCGCTCTCGCCGCCATGCAGGTGTGGCAGGACCACTTCGGTCGCACGGTGCTGCTCGCGACGGTGGCGGTGCTCTGCTGCGTCGCCGGGTACGCGGTGGCCCGCAAGTGGGCCGACCGTGCGATGGCCGGCATCCTCGGCGGCGCCGGCGTGGGCGCGACGGTGCTCGTCACCGTCGACGTGGCCGCCTGGCTCTTTCCGGCCACCGACGCCGGGGCGGCCCTGCCTCCGTTGATCTTCGCGGGGGTCACCGCCGGTACGCTCTCCGCGCTGCTGGTATGCCTCTTGGTCGCCCCGCGCACCAGCAGGCGGCCGGTCATCGCCGGGCTGGCGTGCCTGTGGCTGCTCGCCATGGTGGCGGTCATGCTGCGTGAGCAGGCTGCCTTCGGCTGGACCGGGGTCGCCGCGGCTCTGGTCACGGTCACTACGGTGCTGCGGCTGGCCGTGCCGGCGGTCACGTTCAAACTCGCCGGGTTCACCCTGCCCGAGATGCCGACCGAACCGTCCGAGCTGCAGAAGGACATCGAGCCGTATGCGGCGGAGGAGGTGCTCGTCGGGGCGGCCGTCGCGGACCAGTTCATGACCGCCCTGTACGCGGCGCTGGGACTGGTCTCCGGGGTCGCGATGGTGTGGCTGGTCACCGCGCCGGGCTGGGCCGCCCCGCTGGCCGCGTGGCTGGCGGCCGCCGCCCAGATCCTCGTCACCCGCCCGATGACCAGCACCTGGCACCGACTGGCGCTCGCCGGGCCGGCGCTGGTCGCCATGGCGGTCTGGTGCCTGAGCGCGACCGCCGGGCGAGGTCCGTCGACCGCGATGCTGGCCGTCGCCTTCTGCCTCGTCCTGGCGGCGGTCTGCGGTACGGCCGCGCGGGTGGCGAGCCGTCGGCGGTTCAACCCGATCTGGGGCCGGCTGGGCGACTGGACGCACACCGCCGCCGTCGCCGCGCTGCTGCCGACGGCCGTGGTGACCATGGGCGTGATCGCGCTGGTCCGGGCGGAGGTGGGCTGACATGGCCTCACGTCGGGACCAGGTGGATGCACAGCGGCACATGATGGCCCGGGTGACCGGGGCGCTGGTGCTGGCCGAACCGGAGACCTCCGAGTCGCCGACCCGGCGGGACCGGACCGGCACCATCGCCGGTGTCGTGCTCGGGGTCCTGCTGCTGGCCGGGATCGGGGTCTGGGCCCTGTTCCCGGGGTCGTCGGGCTCGACCCGGTGGCAGCAGGCGAACACCCTGGTCGTGGACGCCTCGACCGGCGCGCGGTACGTGCTGGCCTCCGGCCGGCTGCGGCCGGTGAACGACCTCGGCACGGCGACGCTGCTCGCCGGTGGCCGGCTGACCCCGGTGACGGTGGCCTCGTCCCAGCTCGCGAAGGTCCCCCGGGGCGAGCCGGTGGGCAGTGCGGACGGTCCTCAGGTCCTGCCGCCGAAGCGAATCAACCAGCGCGTGTGGCGCGTCTGCGACCAGGGTGCCGCCGGTCTCGCGGTGCACATCGACGTACCCGTGGCCCCCTCGCCGCTCGGCCCGGATGAGGCCCTGACGGTGACCGCGGCCGGCCGGACCCACCTGCTCTGGGGCGGCCGGCGAATGCTGCTCGGGCAGGTATGGGTGGCCCACGTGCTCGGGTTGGGGCTGTCGGTCCCGACGCCGGTCGACCCGTCCTGGCTCGACCTGATCCCGCCTGCGGGCACGGTCGGCCCGCCGGTCGTTCCCGGCGCGGGCGAACGCGGGCGAACGGTGGCCGGTCGGCGGACGACGGTGGGTGACATGTTCCGCGTCGACCTGGGCAGCACGATCGGCCACTACCTGATGACCACCGAGGGGCTGGCTCCCCTGACCGACACCGAGTACCTGCTCGAACGGGCCAGGCCGGGCTCCACAGGGGAGGCCACCATCACGGCGGCCGACCTGGCGGCGAACGCCCGCGACGCCTCGGCCCGTCCGCTGACCACGTTGCCGGTGAGCCCACCGAAGCCGCGGGCCACCCCGGACGGCGCCGCGGTGTGCCTGGAGTACTCGGGGCGGTCCCAAGGGCCGGCGGTCGTGCTGACGGCGGCCACCGCCGCGCCGGCGGCCACCGACGGCCCGGTCAGGGCCGCCGGCAGCGGTAAGCCCCGGGTGGCGGTGCGGGTCCTGCCGGGCGGGGGCGCCCTGCTGAGGCCCCCGGGCAAGGACCCCGCGTGGCCGGCGCAGCAGCGACCGCACACCCTGATCGACGAGCGGGGCGTCGCCTACCAGGTCGCCGTGGTCGACCTCGCCGCCCTCGGATACTCGGCCGATCAGGCCGTTGTGATGCCAACGGCACTGGTCAGCCTGCTTCCGATCGGCCCGACGCTGGTCCGTCCGGGAGGGGGGTGACGAGCGGAACCACCAGCCAGCTCGGGATCACCGCACGACACCACACCACCGACTGGCGATGGCCACATCGCCCGCGCACAGACAGGGAGAACAGCGTGCCAGCAGGAGGAATTGTTGCTGATCAGGCGACTATCACCGCCATGGTCAGCGCGTTCGAGCATTGCCAGGCCGAGTGCCGCAACGTCCAGGCGACCGTCGAGTCCCTGGCCGGTCAGCTCAGGACGCAGTGGCAGAGCGACGAGGCCGCGCCGAAGTTCATGAACGCCATCGCCGAGTGGCAGAACGGCTTCGTCCGGGTCCAGCAGGGCCTCAACATGCTCAACGAGAACATGCAGACCTACTCGAGCCTGACGGCCACGACGGAGAGCACCGTCGGCGCGCAGGCCGGTACGTGGGCCGATTTCGGGGGCTAGAAGGCGCAGGCCGTGCCCGGCGGGGCGAACGGACCGCACCTCCTTCCCAGCCCGTACAACCCGATGCAGCACAACGAGATGGGGGCCACCTGGACCTGATCGCCGAACCCTCGACACGCATCCGACCGCAGCCAACATTGAGGAGACCAAAATGGCCAACTACAGCATCAATCCCGCCGCGGCGCACGCCGTCGTGGATGAACTCGTCGCGGTGACCAGGAGGCTGGATGCGTCGCTGGCCACCCTGCAGGCCTCGGTGGTGCAGTTCACCCAGGCGAACAACGGTAACGCACCCGCTGCCTACACCAGCGCCCAGCAGTCGTGGAACAACGGCCAGGGCCAGATGAAGGTGGCCCTGGCCCGCGGCAACCAGACCCTTCAGGAAATCATCCAGCAATACCAGCGGGGTGACCAGCGGGGCGCGGGCATCTTCGGCGGATAGGGTCGGACATCGAAACGCGTCGCCGCCGGGCGGTGCGGCCGGCCCCGTCCGTTCGGCGGCGACTTCTCCTCGGAGGAAAAACGATGAAGAACAATGAAATTATCATCAACCAGGCCTACCTGACGCAGCTTCAGGGCGTATACACCGGACAGGTCGACGAGATCGACAAGGTGTACGGCAAGGTCGTCCAGTACGGTAACCTGCCGGACTCGACCGTCGACATGACCAAGCCGTTCGTGCTGCGGCTCGGTGGGGCGAAATTCGCCGAGGCGGTGGACATGGTAGGCAGGCTCGATACCACCCGGTCGGGTCTGGCCGCGCGCTTCAGTTCCGCCCGTGCCCAGCTCTACGCGCTGGAGTACGGCATCAAGTTCCTGCTGGCCGAGGCCGACACCGCCGAGGAGTTGAACGCACTCAGCTCCACGGATTTCGAGGGCTTCATTCCCAAGTCAGGCTTGTAGTGGCGACACCAAACATCTCGACGATCGAGGATGTCCTGCTGAACATTCTCGGTCTGGTGCTCGGCGACATGACCGGGACGCACCAACTGGCCACCTCCGGTAGCGGGGGTGGCCAGTCGGATCCGAGTAAGAGCTTGATCAATGAAGCGTACCGGCCGAATGCGGTCGCTTCCGGCCCCCCCTGGCTGATCGCGCAGACGTCCACACTGAGCCACACGGGTTCCTGGGCACCGGAATACAACAAGGACGCCGTCACCTTCTACAAGTGGCAGCAGGACGGCTGGGTCAAGCGCATCACCCGCGTCACGGTGTGGGTGGGCCTGACCAACAGGGACAACGCCCAAGGGCAGAAGACCAACACCGCCGATCCGACGAAGACGGTCAACGCCTCGGCCAACCCGGTCATCGGGTTGGGGGCCGCGTGGGAATATCTCCTCGGCGAGATTCCCGACGTGGCCGGGCCCGGCACCTCGTTCGACCCGAACTCGCTGGAGTCGGCCCGGCAGGTGTTGTTCGGCCTGGCCGGGAGGGCCGGGGCGATGTCCACCGCCCTGCAGCAGCAGATCGGGCAGGTGAACACCAAGAACCCCGAGTTCAAGGGTTCCGCGGAGTCTGCCTGGTATCAGCGAGTGCGTGTCGCCGACCAATTCCTCAACGACATCGGCACCCAGTACGTGCGGTGGGACGCCGCGCTCGGCTCGATGGCGGATGCGTCGAGAGCATTCATCAAGGCCCTGCTGAATGCCGTGATGGTGTGGAATAAGATTTCGCCTGCCCTCCACTGGCAGCATCCGTACCGCATCATCGCCAGCATGTTCAACGAGAGCAAACTCGCCTACGGCGACCCCACTCGAACGCCCTCGGGCGCCTGGGATCTGGGCACCCAGTACGCGGACACTTCGAGCGGCGGCTCGTCCACGTACACCTCCACCGGGGGTTCAGAACTCGAGGAGCACTACTCGGCGCCCACGGCGATCTGGACCCCGCCCGAGTGGGTGGGGCTGTCCTCTGGGTTCGACGCGTTCGACCTCAACGGGTGGGTCAAGCTGGATCAGCACCTGCGCACGACGTGGCGTAACCACCTCGTCGAATCCTTCGCGCCCGTGCTCGCCGAGGCAGCGAAGCTAGTGAGTGCGTTTGCCTTCGGGCGCGACAGTTTGTATATCGTGGACCCCACGCCGGTGGCACCCCTTTCGCCGCCCAACGGGGGCGGTGGCGGGATACCCAACTGGGCGGACTTCATCCCGAACTGGGCCAACTTTATTCCCAACTGGAATGACGTCGTGCCCAACTGGAATGACGTCGTGCCCAACTGGAATGACGTCGTGCCCAACTGGAATGACGTCGTGCCCAACTGGAATGACGTCGTGCCCAACTGGAATGACGTCGTGCCGAACTGGGACGATGCCGTTCCCAACTGGAATGACGTCGTGCCGAACTGGGACAAAGTCGTTCCCAACTTCGACGGTGCCGTTCCCAACTTCGACGGTGCCGTGCCGAACTGGGACAACGCCATCCCGAACTTCGACGGTGCCGTGCCGAACTGGGACAGCGCCGTTCCCAACTGGGACGACGCCTTCTCCAGCCTGAGCAGTGTGCCTCCCAACGAGGACCAGGCAGGGCTGGGGCCGTGGGATCTGTATCCGAACTCCTCGTCCGACGGTGGGTCTGTTCCGCAGTTCGGAATTTCGCTGCCGAACGGGTCGTACGGCGGCAACGGTTCGCTCGGAGACTGGGCGAATTCCTACCCGAACGCGACCGGCGGCGTTGGTGGGCCGGGTGCGGGTATCGTGGATCCCTTCGCGAACAACCCGGGTGTCGTCGGCGGAATCCCGGGCTGGGATTCGCTCCCCGGCGCCGGCGCGTCCACGCCGGGGAGCCTGGGTGACCTGACGCCGGAGCAGCTTCGACAGTTGGACTCGGTGGGGCTTCTCGACAACGTGCCGCTCTCCCAGGAGCAGGCGGACTTCCTGCGCCGTAACGGCCTCGGGGTCCCGGGTGGCGCGAACCCGACGCTCGGTCAGCTCACCCCGGAGCAGCTCGGCGCGCTACAGGAGGCCGGGCTGCTCGACGACATTCCGCTGACGACGCAGCAGCGGGCCAACCTCGGTCTGCCCGGCAAGCTGCCCGACACGACGGGGGGTCTGACGAAACTGCCGGTTTGGCAGACGACCCCGGTGGACACCAGCAAGTTCCCGACGAAGGTCGACGGCCTCGACGTGTCACCGCTTCCGGACCGGAGCGACACGGGTCTGGTGATCGGTGACGTCAGCCAGCCTGGCACGGGCACCCACCCGGACATTCCAGGGCTGGTGCTCGGCACCGGCGGTTTCTCCTCGGTGCCCGGCGTGTCCGGCACGCCGGGCGTGCTGGGCAGTGCCGGGCTCGGCATGCCCGTCGGTGGAACAGGGACCGTGGGTAACACGGCGGGGACCGGCGGGACCGGGGCGGGAGTGGGTGGCGTGCCGGGATCGGCCGGCAGCAGCGGCCTGCCCGGCGGATCGAACGCCGCGCAGGGCGCCGGCGGCATGCCCTTCATGCCGGGCATGATGGGCGGCTCCGGCACGGGTAACCAGCGGGAGCGGGATCGGGAGCGCAGCACCTGGCTGAAGGAGGACGAAGAGGTCTGGGGAACCGATCCGGAGTGCGCGCCGGCGGTGATCGGCCGGCAGGGCCGGGGCAGCCGGGTCGAGGAGGACGAGTACCCGACGTCCGGCGACGAGCGAATCGTCACGCAGGAGGAGCGCCGCCAGTACCGAGGACGGTGAGGGACCGGGATGCCGGTGAACCCGGCACCCCGGTCCGGGCGTGAGGATTACAGAGGAGGTGCCCGATGGGAGCACTGGGGGACGAGGAGTTGCTGGCCGAGATGAGGTCGGCGCTGGAACAGGTGCAGGCCGAGTCCGATCGCGTGGCCCGGCAGGTGCGGGAGACGAAGACCACCGTCCAGGACAAGGAGCGGAGGCTGTCGGTCACCGTGGGCGGGCAGGGCGAGCTGCTGCAACTCACCTTCCACGGGGACGGGTACCGGCGTCTCGCCCCCGCCGAGCTGGCGAACCTGATCGTGACGTCGGTGGAGAAAGCGCGTGACGACGCCCTGCGCAAGCTGATGGCCGGCACCGCCGCGCTGGCCGATGACCTGCCCCGGCTGCACGACACCGCGCGCCAGGCGACGTCGATCGACGAGCTGATCGAGGGCATCGCGGGGGTGGTCGGCGCCGCAGGCGATCGGCGGCCGGGCAGGAGGAGGACAGCATGAACGGCTCGATCGAGTTCTCCGGGGATGCCCTCGCGCAGCGGGTGCCGCTGCTGACCGAATTCCGGCAGCACCTGGTGGACATCCTCGAACCGCTGACGGACGTCGTGGCGTGTCGGTGGGCGGACGGCGCTCCCGCCAACGACGAATTCACGATGGCCGCCCGCGAAAACGTACGAAAAATGTTGGTCGACTACGTGCTTCCGGCTTACCTGCAGCTTGGTGAGTCGGTGGGCGTGCAGGGCGAGAAGCTGGACGTGGTGCGGCAGGTCGGCGAGAACACCGAGGCCGGCAACGCCGAGGTCGCCGGCGGCTGGAGCGGTGGGGGTGGTCGGAACGGCTGAGGTCCGTCGGATCTTCGCCGGCTTTCGGCAGCAGAGAGGTACGCGTCACGATGATCAAGGCCAACGTCCCTCTCCTTGAGGTCGACGAAGGGACCTTGCGCGCCCTCGAGGTATTCACCGGCAGCCGGTTGCCCCGCGCGAACGTCGGGCATCTGCTGAACGACGCGGCAATCCTGGCCATGTTGGCGGAACGGGTCCGCAAGCAGTTGGGGCCGCAGCTGCTCCAGACGATTCAGGCCGTCGGCGCCTCGGTGGACGGCCAGACCGCCGCCCGCTTCGTCGCCCAGACCGCGCCGTTCGTGGCGACGAGCCCGGCCGTCCTGCATCAGGTGGCCAGCATCCAGGACCAGATCGCCGAGGCGATGCGCGACTACGCCATCGAGATGGACTACCTCAAACGCCAGACGTTGATCATGTTCTCCTTCATGATGACGGAACTCGCGATCGCCGCCATCGAGGCGTTCTTCTCACCGGCGACTGCGGTGGCACGGGTGGCGGCGACGCGCTCGATCATCCAGACGGTGCTGCGCTCCTCGCTGATGAAGATCGCGGCACGCAGTACGGCGATCCAGATGCTGTTCATGCCCGGCTCCGCGCTGCTGGCCCAGCTCGACCAGATGGCCCGGGGCATCCGCTCCGGCGTGAACTGGGGTGTGATCGGCAAGCAGGCCCTGTACGCGCTGGCGGTGGCCGGAGTGAGCACGGCCGCCATACCGGTGTTCAAAAAGGGCACGGTCGCGATCGATGAGATCATGAAGAAGCACGGCGTCGTACCCAAGTGGCGGCAGCCGATCATCGAGTACACGGCGAGGCCCGTCACCGAGGTCACCCTGGAGGTGGGCGGCGGCGTCGGTGCCAGCCTGATCGTCGATCAGAAGTACGACACCCGTAACGCCGACGACGACGCCGTCTCCGGGGCGGTCGAGGCGGGCACCGGAATCGGCGCAACGGGGCTCGGCCGCGGCGGGCGCGGCGCCTCCATCCATTTCGGTTTCACGCCGCCGGCCCTGCCGTGGCTGCGCGGGCCCACCGGCTTCGACGGAGGCGGCCGGCCGGTGCTGCCGCCGAATGGGGAGAAGCCATCGCAGCAGCCGGGCTCGGGCCTGGGCTCGGGCCTGGGCTCGGGCCTGGGCTCGGGCTCGGGCTCGGCGAGCCACCTACCTCCCGGGTCGAAGCCGTCGGGCGGGCCCCCGGTGCCCGGGCCGGTGCCGAACCCGCTGGGTGGGCCCGCCTCGCTCGACGGGTCGACGCTGGTGGGAACGCCGAACCTGTCGGGAGCGCCGAGCCTGTCGGGGGACTCGACCCTGTTGGGGACGCCGATCCTGTCGGGGGCGTCGAGTCTGTCGGGGGACTCGACCCTGTTGGGGACGCCGATCCTGTCGGGGGCGTCGAGTCTGTCGGGGGTGCCGAGTCTGTCGGGGGCGCCGATCCTGCCGCTCGCCCCGGTGCCGGGCTGGGTCGTCCCGACCGACCTCCGCGTCAACGGATGGCAGGGGTTCCAGCAGAACCTCCTCGACCGCTACGGCACGATCGTCGCGCAACTCGGCCAGGCGAGGCAGGCCGTCGCGTCGCTACCGGTGTCGGTCGAGCGCCTCTTCGACCAGTGGCGCGACGCCCGACCCACCGCCGCGGCCCCTGCGGCGCTGCTCACCCGACTCGGCGTACCGCCGACCCTGCTCACCGAGCAGTACCTGACCGATGTCCGGGACCAGGCGGTGGCGCGGATCATCGAGGCGGTGGCCCGTTCGGGCGCCTCCCCGCAGGAGATCATGGCCGCCCTGCCGGTGGAGTTCGACCGGCAGGCGCTGCGCTCGGCGGGGCAGATCGCCGCGCAGTACCAGGTGGACAGGTACTTCGACGGCGTCGCCTCCGTGCCGCCGGATGCCGTGCGGGACGCGGTGGCCCGGCAGATCCGGCTCGACGTCGATCGTGGCCTCGAGACGGTCCTGGGCACCGCCCCGCTACGGCCCGTCGGCGATCCGATCGCCCCCCAGGTCCCGCCGGTGGTGAGCGTGATCCAGCAGGCGACCGGTGACCTGCCCGCCCAGGTCGCCTCCGTCACCCACGGCCCCGAGATCGTGGCGACGGAGAGGCCGACGGGCCCGGCGGCGTTCGAGCAACACGCCGCGCAGGCGGCCGAGGTGGCGCGTACCCAGTTCATCGGGCTGGCCCAGCGGTTCGACCCTGCGGCGGTGGGCAGCGCAAGCCCTGCCGACCCGGTGGGCAGCGGGAGGCTCATCGAGGCGTACCAGCGGGAGTGGCTAGATCGCTACCGTGCCACCTTCGCCCCGGACGCAGGCACGACACCGCAGTCAGGTCCCGCTGCTGCTCCGGGCAGGGTCGAGATCGCCGCCGAGCGGTGGCGCCCGACCGGCGAGGCGTTCCATGTGAGTGATGGCGGTGTGACTCGGACGCCTGATGGTGAGCGGATATCAGTGCGGTACGAGTTGGTGCCGCGGTCCGACCAGTGGGTGTTCGAGGTGCGGTTGCATCTGACGGGTCAGCCGGATGCCGTTCTCGATCAGGTGCGGGAGGCCACTGAAGAGGGTGTGGAGCGGTATCTGAACGAGCCGGGCTACCGGTTGCCGTCGGTGGATGTGCCGATGCGGGTCGAGGTGCGGTTCGTCGATGATCCGGCGCTGGCGCATGCCACGGTTGCGGTGGGGTCGGCGGAGAGCCGGATGGATCAGGCGCGTTGGGCGCCGGGGCAGCCGCCGACGTCGTACGCGCACGAGGTGTTGCACTTCCTCGGTGCGGTCGACCATCGGGCTTCGCTCACGCCTCCGGGCGGCGTGTCGGTGCCGGATGTGGGGTCGTCGTTGATGGGCCGTCATCATCCGGAGGGGTCGCCGGCGGTCACCGATGACGACCTACGGCAGATCGTGGACACCCTGGCTCCGTACTACGCGGGTGTGGTCGGTAGTCCTGGTCCGGTCGATCGTCCGGAGGGTGCGGCGCGGGGCCCGGGTGATGTGGCCGAGTTCTGGGCCAGTGGGATGGACCGGCCGCCCGGGTTGACCGGCCAGCTGGCGGCAGAACCGGAACCGGCGACCGGACCGACCGAGTTGTTCACGGTGCCGCACGACGGCTACTCCCCGCTGTATGCCCTCATCGCCATCGATCCGGCCCTGGTGCGTGACGTGCTGCGGCAGGGCCTGCCCCCGGAGCTGACGCGGAACCTGCCCACGAACCTGCCCGCGGACCTGACCCGCTTTCTGTCCAGACCCGACATGGTGCGCGCGCAGGTGGCAACGTCGACCGGGGGAGGGGCGGTCCCCTCGGACTCCGAGCTCGCGCAGGTGGCCGCGCGGCTGCGGATCCATGTTCTCGATTACCTCAACACCAACCGAGACGCACTTCCGGCCGACGTGACCCTGTCATGGGCGGGGCTCTCGAATGCTGAACCGTCGGTCGATCCGGGGGGCCGTGCCGGGGCTGAGGCATTCGGCAGGGTGCGGAAGCTCGTGGAGGAGTGGAGGAATCCCGCGGTCCTGCTTCCGCTGCTGGCGCACACGACCGGTAGCCGGATCGCCGTCGCCCAGCTTCCCGGCAGGGGCTCGGAAGAAGTTCTGTACTTCGGTCCGGAAAATGGCCGCCCGGTCACGCTCTACCGCAGCGGTAGGAACTTCGACGCCGCCGTGCCCGTCGCGCCGTCGCAGCCGTCGCTCTCCGCCGAACCTGTCACTCCGCCGGCGCCGGCCGTCACTCCACCACCGGTGGTTGACGCGCCGGTGGTGGATGCTCCGGCGGTCATGGAGGTGTCGGAGTCGTCCGCGACGCCTGCGCCTGGTTTGACCTCCGACCTGTCTGAGTCCCCGGGCGGGCAGGGCACTGCCGCCTTGGGTGCTTTCGGCGTCGCCGTGCGTGATTTTGCCGTTGCCGCGCCGCCGAGCGTGCCGTCGATCCCCGGCCCGCCTGCCGCTGCGCCGGCTCCGAAGGCAGACGGGCAGTTGGTCGTCATGGCCGCCACGTTGCCGGAGAGCCTGCGACTGCAGCGCGCGGTCGGCGCCATCCTGTTACACGACAGTGGAACCACACCCGGCGCGATCAGCTCGCGGGTGCCGGCCCCGGGGCCCGGACCGGCGATCCTGCTGGACCCGTCGGTGCTCGACCCGGAGCTTCTCAGCAAGGCGCTGGACGGACTGGAGGCGCAGGACACCGCCAGGGCGGTCCTGCACTGGCCGCAGGAGCAGCAGGTCGGCGTGGACCGCGCGCTGGAGATCATGGCGAAGGTGCAGGGAAAGAAGCACAACGCGATCCTCTCGGTTCCTCGATCGGCGCTGTCGGCCCGACCGAAGCCCAACCCGCTGATCATCCCGTTGGACGCCGACGGCAAGGTGACCTTCTTCGGCGGGCGCCCCGACCGGTACCTGTTCCTGGCAGAGGTTCCTGCCGACAAGCCGGCTGCCGGTGAGCAGCTTCAGGCCAGGCCGCCCGAGCAATCGACGGGCGTCGGTGAGTTCCGGCCCACCCCGTACGGGCTGCCCGAGCGGTCCACGGGCGTCTACCAGCTCGGTGACGACTGGGTGGCCTGGGAGGGGGGAAACCACCTCTGGATCGGTCCCGTGGCCCGGCTCGACGAGGCAACGCAGGCGCTGCCGGGCAGCACCCAGTTGCCGGACGACAGCAGCTTCTCGCAGGAGCCGCAGGTGTTCCTGGGGTGGCGGGGAACTGAGATCCCCCCCGGCGTACGCGATCAGGTGGGTCGGATCTTCGCGGCGATGCCGGCGGGTCCGGTGACCCCGCTCGTCACCTCGGGCATCGGTCTGGACGGGCGCACGTTCGACCCGGCCATGGTGGAGGGTCTGCCCGAAGGCGTCCGACTGAGCCCCGTCCCGGGCGGGCTGGCGGCCTACACCGGTGCACGGCCGCCGGCCGTCACGGCGGCGTTGCACTGGTCCGACCTGACCGACCCCGCACGGCCCCGGCTGGTGATCGACGACTCGGTGACCGACCCGGCCGCCGTGGTGGAGGCGGTGCGGCAGGCGGTCGGGCCGGGACGCGCCGCTCCGCTGCAGGTCTTCCTGGCGCCCGCACATCTGCCGGCACGGAGCAGTGCGACCCCGCCCTCCTTGGCCGACGAGTTGCGGCGTCAGTACGGCGATTCCGTGGAGCTGGTGCTGCCGGCCTCCGCGCTGGGCGGGACGCTGTCGGGCGTCGACGGGCTGGTCCCGATCGACGCCCGGGGCCGGGCGACGTTCCCTGCCGCCGCGCATACCTACCGGCTGCCGGCTGCCGGCGTGGCTCCCGCAGCCGCGCCCCCGCTGCCGCGGTTCACGTCGAACGGCAGTGGCGCCTTCTGGGTGGGTCGGGGCTGGACCGCCGAGCAGCGTGACGGGATTGTCCTCTTCGCCGAGGGTGGGACGGATCCCGCAACGCTGCCGGAGGGTGCCTTGGCGGTGCCGTCGAACGGGGTCGGGGTCGTGGTCCAGTCCTCCGGCGCGCCGATCCCGAGGGAGGTCGCCGCCGCGGTCGCGGAGCTGCTCTCCGGGGTGCCCGTCGCCGACCAGCAGGTGCACGTCTACGGCAACCCGGCCAGCGCCGGGCCGGAAACGCCGGATGCCAGCCCGGTGGCGCCGGAGGCGGGGGCCGGGCCGGCGGCCGTCGCCCCTGCGGTGGCGTCCGACGCGCCGACGATGATCCCCGAGGCCAGGACTCTCCCGCTCTCCGCCCTGAAGGCCGGCCTACCCGGCAGCAAGCGGATCGTAAAGGCACTGGTGGCGGAGGCGAACAGCCGCAAGATCAAGGTCTCACAGCGCCAGAAATACCTGCTGAAGAAGGAGCTGTTCCACAACTACTCGTTGATGGTCGGCAAGGACGGCTACCTGCTCGCACTCGGTGGTATGGAGGTGCTGATCCGGCTGACCCCCGAGGACCCTCAGGTGGTGAAGAACCCCGCCGGGTCAGCCGAAACCGATGCGACCGGCCCGTCGGTGGACGCCGACAATAAGCGAACCACGGAGGACGGCGCCTATCACGCCACGCAGACCACCCTTGGCAATTTCCAGACCGGAGCGCACTCTCAGGCGCAGAGCGGTCTCTTGCGGGCCGCCCGCGCGAGAATCGGTTTGGCCTTCGACATTGTGAGGGCTCAGAAGTGGCATTTGGGGCCAAGGTTCTCCTTCATGGCCAACCGGTCCGATCAGAGGCTCTCGCACATCGTCGATGCGGAGAAGGGGCGAGTTCTCGATACCCGCGCCGACTCGACCATCTACTCGTACCGCCCCGAGTGGTCGGTGCAGGCGCGGGTGACCGCCACTGAGACCGACGGCACGGCGGGGGCAGTCAACACGGCCTGGGCTCAGGTGCGGGTGCCACCGCCGGGCTCGGGTCGAAAGCCCGAACGGTTGATCGTGGCGGTCGCGGACCACCTGCTGGTCGAGACCGGTGCGCAGGTGGTTGCTGATCTGCCCGTGGAGCGGGCGGGCAACAAGGCCAAGGTGCCTGCGCTCTTCCATGCCAGCAACGTGAGCGGGCTGATCGGCCTCTACGACAACATCCTCGCGCGGCTGAAGTCGGACGGCTTCGACGTGTCGGTCGGAAGCCCGATCCGCCGGGAACTGCACCGCAAGCTGTGGAACGTCGACTCCCATTTCGACGAGTTGGTGAACAACCAGCCCTCCGCCGAACCGGGGCAGCAACCCCTGCACACCAAGGGATACCAGTTCACGCTCCATGACAAGCAGGAGGCAGTGGCGACGATCCGGGTGTACGCCGAGCGCGGGGCCGCCGAGCGGGCGGGTGCCACGAGCGACAAGGCGCACATCGAGCGGGTTCGCACCGCGATCATCGGACAGGGCGGAGAGTTCACCCTTCAGCAGAGCACCGGGGTGAATGTCGGCGGCAGCGTCGACGCGACCCTGGGCAACAGCGTGGACTTGGACGTCGGCAGTCAATCGACGCCGTCGGGGAAGCAGGACGGGGCCGGGTTCGGGGCCTCCGCTGAGGTGGGCACGAACATGAACAACCGGGACGGTGGCGGTTTCACCAACGTGTCCCTGAACGTCATGGTGTCCCGCTACACCGGCATGACGGGTGGACACGAGCTCCAGCTGAAGTTCGGTGCGAGCGTGGCGACGTCCCGCAGGCCCCTCGACGGGCCGCAGCAGGTTGCCGCAGTCGACGGATCGATCGTGCTGCGGCTCTCCGAGCCGGATGCGTACGACTTCGGGTTCCAAGTCGATGCCGACGCCTTCGAGGGAGCTGGCCCTCCCGCGAAGAGTGTCGGCGCGCCGACCCCCCCGGCCGCCCCCGACCCGGCCGTTCCCAGTCGACCCGAGGCGGTGCCGTACCAGGAGTGGCGTGACCGCCTGCGCAACCTCGGAAAACACAAGGAGGACTTCGGCGGCAACCAGTTGCCCCGACATGTGCTCGAAGGGCACGGCTTCGGACAGAGCCTCGTCGAAGTCGACGACCAGGTGGTCGGCGAACTCCACGAACGGCTGAGGAGCGACCTGGCTGAGAGGGGGTTTCTGGTCGCGGACCCGGACCGGCCCTGGAACCGGGCGGTCGATTTGCCGACGCCGCTGCAGCGCGTGGCGGGGGGCCCGGGACGCATCTTCGGCCACGACACCAACGCCTCGATCGACAACGCCAACGAGCTTGGGAAGATGGTCTCCCGCGAGGGCCTGGAGTCACACTTCGACACCCTCACTCAGGATGGAATGGAATTCACCCTGAGTAGTTGGCGGGCCGGATTCATCCGGACCGCGAAGGTGACGGTCCGGGCGACCCCCCGCTTTGACGCTGAGGTCGATTCGAACGGCAACTCGGTGTACTACGACCGGATGACCGACGAGCGCCACTCGGTCAACCTGACCATGGGTATCGGCATCGCCGGCCAGGGTTCGGGCGGTAGCCGCGGCATCTCGGGGGAGGTCGGGCTGAAGCTCGCCGTGCCGACGGCGGTGAAGGGAATCGGCTCGGTGGACCTGATCGGTGGGTCGGTGAGCCACTCCGTCGGTGCCGGCGAGCGGGTCACTCGCCTGGTGAACCGTCCGGAGCTGCTGGAGTACCCGGGTCGAGTGCAGTTGTTCAACCTGCCGTACGACTTCACCTACACGATCACCGAGAGCGGCAGCGACAGCACGCCCGACAGCGACGCCGTCAGTCAGGACGGCTCGGCGCGCCCGGTGACCGGATCGGTGCAGGCGGGGCTGTTGCCGCTCAACAGGGACCCGTCCGTGTTCAGCCGGGTCGATCCCGAGGACACCGACCCGGTTGTGCTCGACCAGGGCGTGGTGTACTTCCTCGACACGCACGGCCTGCACAGCGAGGTGAAGCGTCAATTTCCCGGCCTGACCGACGTCGGGCAGCCGATGGCCACGGCGGTGGCCAGCCTGAGCAACTTGATCTCCGTCAAGGCGCATTACAAGGAGGCGCTGCAGGGGGAGTTCAGCACCGACAGCCTCTTCGATCCCGGCTTCTTCAGAAACACCCATGCTGGGCTTTCGATCAAGGCCGACCGCATTCACGGTACGCAGTTCGTCGGGTCGACCCCGGACAAGTACGTCGCCGGTCTGATCGAGCTGTACCAGGCGGAGGCCGTCAACACCGCCACTTGGTCAGGCGGGCTCACCGGCAAAGCGCCCGGGCTGACCCTGAAGGCTGAGCGCGAGAAGAAGTTCGCCATCACCGTGGGCGAGTCGGTCACCGTGAAGGTGGGCGGAAGCTACACCGCTGAGTCCAAGCGCGCCGGTGGCATCGAGTCGATCAAGCTGGCCTTCGGCCGCGGGTACGCCTTTCAGGCGCAGACCGACTTCGAGATCCGCAGCGGGGTCAAGAAGCAGATCGGGTACCTCCACGGCTCGACGAATGTGCCGCCTGCCGGCAGGGTCGACAACCGCACGATCGTGTTCCTGTTGCCCGAAGCCGAGGCATTGGCGGAGTATGCCGCGGGCCGGGTGCCGGTGAGCGACCACCAGCTGACTGACGCGATGCTTCGGTGGTCACGCGAGGAGCTGGTGCTCAGCGGCAACACGGTGGCCGGACTGCTGAGCCGGTGGCGTGAGGACCTGGCCGCTCGCAGCGCCATCGAGACCCCCGACCTCGACGCCCAGCTGATCCGCCACGACCTGCGGAACTGGGCGCAGACGCTCGCTAACCGGCACAGTGACACCGAGAAGCGCGGCGCCGTGCTCGACCAGAAGCGTCGGGCGCAGTTCGAGGCCGGCTTCGGGCTGACGCTGGATCCCGACGTCAACCCCTTCGGCAAGCTGACGATCCCCCCGTACCTGACCCGGACCGGAGACCGGACGATGGGCCACGGGGGCATCGACAAACTGACCATCTTCGCCGAGCCGGCGCCGCAGGACGCCCTGCCGCGAGCGACCAAATCGCTGCTCGACGCGGTCCGTGAGCAGACGGAAGTGGTCGTCCCGGGGCTCCTGGGGTCCAGCCACGCCAACTGGGCCAAGGAGGGAAGCGACGACGGCTACGTCTGGGTCACCCCGGAAGGGAAGTTCCTCGGCACCCTGCCGGGCGCGATCGACTCGCTCAATGCCCTTGTGGCGGGACCACGCGGCAACGCGCTCGTGCACGACATGCTGCATCAGCACAACGGGCCGACGTTCTACTTCGCGAACCGCAAGGGCGCAGTGCTGAGCGACATCGTGGAGGTGAAGCTGTCGGCCATGCTGAAGGGACGGCCGCGATACACCGACTGGGTGGACAATTACGGCCTCGAAACCTACAAGATGTACGTCCAGGCCCTCGGAGACGTCTTCGGTAGATCCCTGGGTTTGAACTTCAAGCCGTTCAGCATGGGGTTCAGCGCCGAAGGGTACCCAATCCCGACCGAGGGGTCCCTGTCGTTTGCCCCGCAGCGAAACCGAACGCTCAAGGGCGCCACGCAGAGCACCGACTATCAGTCGATCTACGACTGGACAGGTCACTACCGGCTGACCACCGACGCCGAGGTCGTCATCACGGCCAGACGCCTGAAGATGGCTGGTCGGCCCTTGAACAACCTGGGCGTCAGCCTTCTCGACGCCTGGAAGAACAGCCCTCCGCCGGCGGTTGGCAGATACCCGGCGCAGCTCGACTTCAAGGTGCCCCGAGGGCTGGCGGAGGCAACCCCGGTGGCGCGGTCGGCCTCCGAGGACCTGCGTCCGGTGCCTCCGCTGCCCGGTGACGTCTACCTCAGTGGTGCACTGGTCGACGGCATCTTCCCGGCCGGTCAGGAACTCCTGGCCAAGGTGTTCGACAAGCAGTCGACCGCCGCCGGCCGCTGGCTCGGCGGGTCGACCGCCGACCCGGCCTATCGGGGCAACATGGGCCTCTCCGTGCTGCTGTCCCGGGTCAACATCGACAGCGGCCTGCCCTCCGCCCTGGATCCGGACGGGCATCTGCTCGCCTCGCACCTCTTCGTGCCCGGGATGTCGAACAGCCGGGCTGCCCTGCGGATGGAAGCGTCCCTCCATTCCATGGAGGCCATCAGCGAGATCATCGACAGCACCGGCACCGGACGGCAGTCGAAGTTCCAGGTCACCACCGGCGCCTCCCAGTCGCACGACCGCCTGCGGCCGACCGTCGACATCGCGCCCTCGGTCGGCCCGTTCGATATGAGGGGAGACACCAACCAGGTAAAGGTCCCCATGGGGGGCAGCCGAGTGGCGGCGATGAACCAGGGCACCACCTACGAGGACAACAGGCGCGGCGAGGCCCACCTGAAGATGCAGGGCCCGGTCTACCTCGTCCGGCTGCGTGGCCAGTTCAGGCTCGCCGCGGTCCCGCACTCACCCGGTGTATTCAGCCCAGGTGCGGGCGTGTCCGCGATCGGGCCGGAGCGATTCGGGCCGGACACCGCCGCCACCGGCTGGGTGGCCGGTGACGTCTACGTCGAGATGTTCATCGACGAATACAACGATCTCAAGCTGCAGATGAACCAGCCGTACCAGTGGGACTCTCCGGCACCGGCGGCCGCGGGGCGGGTGCAACCACCGGGCCCGGCCGGCTGGCCGGCACCGGGGGAGAACGCGTATCGGGCCAACCTGGAAGAGCTACTGGTCCGCACCACGCCGACGAGGATGGCGGAGGCCCCGCTGGCCGGCCAGACGATCCAGGCCGGCGACTTCGACCCCGGTCAGGCGGCCGCGCACACGGCCCTGCTGATTCGCGACGGGCTGGGCAACTCCTACCAGGCGGTACCCCCGATCCGGCTCACCGCCGGCACCGCCGAGCGCGCCCGGCAACATCTCGAGACCGTGCTGGACTGGGCGATTGGCCACCTCGGCTCGCTGACCGCCGAGGAGCAGGTCGCCGCAGGTCTTCCCGAGCTGATCCAGCAGCGAGGCAAGCTGCCCCCGCCGGGTGTCGCGCCGACCGAGCAAAGCGCGTGGCAAGTCGAGGGCTCCGCTGCCGCCGTGCTCGTCGACCGGGTCGCCCGGGCCTTCCCGCCCGACATGGCATCGCCCACGCTGATCGCGGAACTGGCGGAACTCGCCCAGGCCTCGGCCGCCGACGCCGGGGACTTGCCGTTCGGGTCCACGCTGGACTGGGCGATTGGCCACCTCGGCTCGCTGACCGTCGAGGAGCAGGTCGCCGCAGGTCTTCCCGAGCTGATCCAGCAGCGCGGCAAGCTGTTCCCGCCGGGCGGCAGGCCGACCGAGGAGACCGCCTGGCGGTACGAGGACGCCGCTGCCGCCATGATCATCGACCAGGTCACCCGGGCTTTTCCTGCCGGCACGGCGCCGTCCGCGCCGACGGAGGAAGTGGTGATGCTCGGGCAGGATCCGCTCACCGTGGCCCGGGGCGTGGCGGTGGAGCTGAGCACGCACCTCGACCTGGAGCTCGCCGATGGCACCGGCGTGACCCGGTACCGGATCAATCCGCAGGGACTGGTCGTGCAGCTGCGGGAGGACGCGCTCTCCGGCGTGTGGGCCCCGGTGACTTCGACCCAGGTGGTCGCGGCGCTCGACGGCGATCTGACCCGCCGAGCCGATGCCGCCGACATCGACTTCGAGAAGCGACAGCAGATCTACGAGAGTCTGCTGGAGGGCACGCCGATCCAGCCGAAGGCGGCTGCGGCACTGCCCGCGAAGGTCGAGGCGTTTATCGATGACGTGCGTGAGGTGGCCGACGACAGCGCCCGACAGTGGCTCGCCCGGCGGTTCCTGGACAAGGCGGCCGAGACCCCGCCCGTCACCTCGTACGACAGGACATCGCCCGACAGCCGAGCCGGCCGTACGCGGCGGCTCCTGGCCGCCGACATCACGACCGGTGGGAGCACCGTCGGCCCGCTGCCCAAGGTCCCGACCGTACTGCCCTCGACCACCGGTATCTGGATCGCCCTCGATGAGAACGCCCTCGCAGCGCAGCTCCAGGGCGACGGCAGCTACCTGCTGTTCGAGCCACGGGGCAGGAGTGGGCCGAGGACCCTGACCGCTGAGGAGTTCCACCTCGAAGTCGCCGAGGCGAGGAGCGTCACCCTCCTGTGGCCGGAGGCGGGAAATCCCTGGCCGGTGCTCGGGGACGACGGGTGGACGACGCACTTCGGCGCGAGCGCCACGTCCGCAGCGGCCCCGCGCCCCGCCGACACGGGGCTTACCGAGATCAGCGAAGAGGGGTGGAAGGGCGAGGTGGGAGCGGCCCCCGGCGAACCGACTGTCGGGAAGCCTGTCGTCGACAAGTGGACGCAGCTCACCGACTGGGGGCAGTCGTACGAATACCTGAAGGCCAATCGGGTGGAGCTCACTTCCGACGCTGTCCTCCAGAAGCTGCAGAGGAGCCTCGCCCTGCAGCCTGAGAACGCCCATCTCGCCACCCTGGAGGCGTTGCTCACCCTCGCCCGCTACGGCCGCATCGACGACGCGTACGGTCATCTTCTTCTTTCCGGTCCCGACACGACGGCCGCCCATAGCTCCCTGATGGAGATTTTCGCCAAGCCGGACCTGACCGACCACGCGGCCTTGGCGGCGCTTGCGGGCCTGTTGCGTTCTCTGCCGGACCCCGTCGCGGCCACCCACGAGAGAATCCTGCGACTGACCGCCGACACACTCGCCGGCCGCAACATCGACGATGTCGCCGCCGAGACCACGTCGGTGGTGCGCGAGGCGCGGGGAAACCACTCCGTGGAGCAGCGGCAGCAGTGGGCCGAGGCGATCCGGCGGCTCGGCGGCGGCACGACCTCCGCGCCCGGGGCGGCGCTCCGCCACTTCGCCAACCGGCTTCACGACCCGGCGTCGACACCGCAGGCGGCCGACCCGGGCGTGCAGAGCACCACCCGGCAGGCCGCGCGGCAGCGGCAGCAGCAGGCCGCCCATGACCTTCAGCTGGCCCATGGCGCGTTCCGCCAGGCGCGTACCCGTCAGGCGGCGGTCACGCAGGCGTACGCGGACGCGGCGGCCCGGGTCGACGCCGTCGAGGCCGAGCTCCGCGATACGCAGCGGCAACTCACCGCCGTCCAAAACGTCTCCGACGGGGACAACGGGGGCAGCCGACAGCCCGAGCGCAGCGTTTCCGACCTTGAGCAGGCGCTGTCGAACCTGCGCGGGCAGGTGCCGGACGCGCAAGAGGATCTCCGGGCGCAGGAGTTCCAGCGCCAGGTGCACGACCAGGTCGTCCAGCAGCTCGACCAGAACCGGGCGGACCGCGAAACGGCGTTCAACACGGTACGGACCGAGGTCGAGCAGCTGTTGCTGCTGGTCGACCCGCCGGTCGTGCCGAACGCGCCTGTGACGGATGTGGACAAGGCGCTGGCCGACATTGCCCGTTCCGGTTATCAGGCGTCCGCCGCTGTTGACGAGTTGGCCCGCCGAATCCGTGCGGAGCACGGCGGCACGCCTCCGATGTTCCTGGTGTTGACCGCCGACTCGACGTACGCCGCCACCACCACCGCCCCCGTGGACGAGCGGGCCGTACTCGGCCTCGACCGCGTCCGGCTCGCGCGCGACCTCGCCCGGAGTCTCGACTCCATGGTCGAGCTGAGCATTCGTGATGTCACGAATCCGGTGTCGCGGCCCTACCTCGCCTACCCCGGCGGGGAGGTGGTGCGGCTGAACGTCACCCGCAGCCCGGAGAGCCTCGACGAGGCCATCAGGTGGCTGCCGCGTTCCGTGCAGGACACCCTGAGCGAGTTCGGTGACCGCCCTGACGTCCGGGAGAAGCTCGAGATCCTGCACGACGTGGAGATCGAGTCGCTGCGCGACTTCGGCGCCGGCGTGGCCGCGCTGCTCGACAACGTCAAGACTCAGATTATCGAGATCGATGCGGAGCGGTGGCGGCCGAGGGGTGAGGCGTTCCGTTTTGAGCAGTCGGCTTCGGGCGCTGTGGTGGTGTCCCGCCCGGCTGGTAGTGGTGAGCGGATCGGGGTGCGGTATGCGTTGGTGCCGAGGCCGGATCGTTGGTTGTTCGAGGTGCGGTTGCATGTGGCGGGGGCGTCGGAGGCTGTTCTTGCTGACGTGCGTCGGAAGACGTCAGCGGGTGTGGATCGGCATCTGAACGCGCCGGGGTATCGGTTGCCGTCGGTGGACGTGCCGATCGAGTTCAGCGTGAAGTTCGTTGATGATCGGGCTGATGCGCATCATGTGATCGAGGTGGGGGCGCCGGGGAGTCGGACGGATCAGGTGCATTGGGCGGCGGGGGAGCCGTCGTCGTCGTATGCGCATGAGGTGCTGCACATGGTCGGTGTGGCTGACCATGCGGTGGGGGCGGGTGTGGGGTCGTCGTTGATGGGCCACCATCATCCGGGTGAGTCGTTGGAGGTGACTGGCGAAGATCTGGAGCAGATCGTAGCGACGTTGGCTCCGCATTACGCGGGTGTGGTGGGTGGTCACGGGCCGGTGGAGCGTCCGGATGGTGCGGCGAGTGCGGCGCGGGGTTCGAGCAGTGTGGCCGATTTCTGGAACAGTGGGGTGGACACTCCGCCGAGGTTGCCCGGCCAGCCGGCGGAATCGGAATCGGAATCGGCGAACGGCCGGAATCCGATGTTCATCGTGCCAGGTGATGGCTACTGCCAGTTGTATGCCCTCATCGCCACCGATCCGGCCCTGGTCCGTGACGTGCTGAGTCGGGGCCTGCCCGAGGGCCTGAGGCGCGATCTGCCCGCGAACCCGCCCGCACCGCTGAACCTATTCCTGTCCGACCCCAGCAGGCTGCGCGACCACGTGCAGGATCTGCTCTCCGAGGGCGCGGTGCCCTCGAACTCCCTGCTCGCGCGGGTGGCCGCGCGGCTGCGCCTTCATGTCCTTGAGTACCTCGACGCCAATCAGGGCCGGCTCCCGGCTGACGTGAACATACAGCGGTCCTGGTTTTTAGGCTCTGACTCGCCGGTCGATCTGGAAAGTCAGCTCGACTCCTTGGAATTCGGGAAGGTGCGGCAGGTTGTAGAGCAATGGAGCTGGCATATGAACGCCGGGGAGGCGCTGCTGCCTCTGCTGGCACACGCGACCGGTAGCCGGATCATCGTTCTACAGTCCTTTTCGGTGGGTCTATGGAACGAAGTTGCGCACTTCGGTCCGAACGACGGCCGCCCGATCACGCTCTACCGCGAGGGCGACCACTACAACGCCTCCGGGCCCGCTGAGCCGACGCAGCCGTCGGTAACCGCCCCGCCTGCCGCGTCTCCCGCTCCGGCTGCCGATTCGCCGTCTGTGCCGGCGGTCCCGGACGTTGCGGTGGGTCCCGACGTTGCGGTTCCGGGCGATCCGGATGTGCTGCCGGATGCTTCGCCGCTGCCGGAAAGCCCGGCGACTCCGACCACCCCGGACGTCTCGCCGGTCGTGAATGTGCCGGAACCCGCCCCGAGCTCTGTCGTGCCCGCGCACCCGATGCCGGAAACGGCGAGCGCTGCGGTGTGGGCGCCTCAGGTCCCGGGCGACGGCCCCGGCATGCTGTACGCCGTCATCGCCGCCGAACCGGCCGGGGTCCGCGAACTGCTGGGGAAGGACCTGCCGGAGGAACTGGGCACATTCCTGGACAACCCCGCAGCCGTGCACGCCACCGTGACGCGGCTGGCCGGCCGGGAGGTGCCCCCGAAATCGCCGCTCAAGCAGGTGGCCGACCTGCTGCAGGCGGGTGTCCTCGACTACCTCGACGCCAACCGCGGCCAGCTCCCGGCAGAGGTGAACAGGCAACGAATCAACTTCCGCGACGAGGTCGCGGAGAACGTCGACAGGCTCAACGCCGAGGACGTGCTGGAGCGGCTCACCGCAATGGGCTTCCCGCCCGGCGAACTGCCCCCGAACGAGTCCCGCGCCTTCCTGACCCGCGTGCTGGTCGAATCCGATCGTCAGCTCGATGCCCTGGAGTTCAACCGGGTGCGGGCCGCTGTGCGGACGTGGGAGCGCGGATGGCGCGTTCCGGACGGGAACTTCCTGCCGCCCCTGCTGGCGCACGCGACCGGCAGCCGGTTGAGCGTTCAGCAGGTGGACGCGGAGGGCGCGCGCCTGGTCGCGGAGTACGGCCCGGACACCGGCCGCCCGGTGACGCTCTACCAGACGTCGAGCGACGCGGGGGACCAGCTCCTCTTCCACTACGACAACCCCGCCGACACGAACAAACCGCCGACGTCCACCACGCCCGACGTGTCGCCGGATCTGCCCGTCGACGGGACGCTGACGGCCATGGCGGCCAAGCTGCCCGAGGACCTGCGGCTGCAGCGGGCGGCCGGTGCCGTCCTGCTGCACGACAGCGCCGTGGCTCCCGACTCGATCAGCTCGCGGGTGCCCGCCCCGACCGGGTCCGGGCCGGCCATCCTGCTGGACCCGTCGGTGCTCGACCCGACCACCCTCGAGAAGGCGCTCGCCGGGATGCGGGCGCAGGACGCCACCGGGGCCGTCCTGCACTGGCCGGCGGAGCGGCAGGTCAGCGTGGCCGACGCGCTGAAGTTCATCGCGACGGCGGTGGGAGAGACGCACTCCGCCGTCCTCTCGGTCCCGCACTCGGCGTTGTCGGTCCTGCCGAGGTCGAATCCGCGGATCATCCCGTTGGACGCCGACGGCACGGTGACCTTCTTCGGCGGGCACCCCGACCGCTACCTCTTCCTGCCGGAGATCCCTGGCGACCGGCCAATCCGGCCCGCGCCGCACGGGCTACCGGAGCGGTCGCCGGGGGTCTACCAGCTCCGCGACGGCTGGGTGGCCTGGGAAGGGGACAGCCACCTGTGGATCGGTCCCGAGAGCCTGCTGGCCGATGCTCGGCAGGCGTTGCCCCGGTCCGAGAGGCCGCCGGGCTCCGATGGCCTCGTGCGGCAGCAACCGGAGATGTTCCTGGGGTGGCGCGGAAGCGAGCTGCCCGACGGCGTACGCGATCAGGTTGGGTCGGTCTTCACGGCGATGCCGGCGGGCCCCGTCTCCCACCTCACCACCTCGGGCATCGGGCTCACCGCGGCGGCGTTGAATCTCGACCAGGTGGGCGGGGTGCGACTGACCGACGTCCCCGGAGGGGTGCTCGCCTACGTCGGGTTCGCACCACCGGACGGTACGACGGCCCTGCAGTGGGCGGATCTCGGCGACCCGGGCCGCCCCCGACTGGTCCTGCACGAGTCGGTCACCGATCCGGTGCCGGTGGTCGAGGCGGTGTGGCAGTCGCTCGGACCGGAGCGCGCGGAAACGCTGCAGGTCTTCTCGGCCCCCGCCGCCACCCCGTCGTCGACCGACGCGGTGGCCGTTGCCGACCAGTTGCGCCAGCGCTTCGGTGGGATCGTGGAGCTGGTGCTGCCGGCATCCGCGGCGGGTAGGGGCCCCCGCCCCGGTGGCGCCATGATTGCGATCGACGCCCGACGTCAGCGCACGTTTCCCGCCGCCGCGCACGCCTACCGGGTGCCGGTCGCCTCGGATCGGGCCCGCCACGTCCCGCCGCTGAACCTCGAACCCACGGGTGCCTTCGCCTTCGAGGTGCACCGCGGCTGGACCGTCGGACAGCGCGCAAGTGTGATCCTGTTCGCCGAGAGGGGGACCAGTTTCGAAGGTCTGCCGCCCGGTGCCCTGACGGCGTCGCCGAGCGGGGTGACGGTCGTGGTCCAGTCCCGTGGCGGGCCGATTCCGCCCGAGGTCGCCACGGTGGTCGAGCGGTTGCTGTCCGGCGTGCCCGCCCCCGACCGGCACGTGCGCGTGTACGGCAACTCGGAGAGCGTCGGCCCGGTCGCCGCCCCGGTGCCCCAGGAGGTGCCGCCGACGGCGATGCCCGACCGGCGGACCCTCCCCTTCGCCGGGCTGAAGGACAGGCTGCCGGACGTCGCCACCATCGAGCAGGCGCTGCGGGACGAGGCCGCGCGGCGGAAGATCGAGGTGAAGACGGAGGAGTGGACCGAGCTACGAATGAACCTGCACCTCGGCTATTCGTCGCTGGTCAGCCCGGACGGTCACCTGATCGCCCTGGGCGGTATGGAGGTCAGGTTCCGCCTGAACCCCGAGGATCCCGAGCTGGTGCTCAATCCCGCGGGTTCTTCCGACACCCTCGCCCCCGACCTGTCGCTCGACGACGTCGAGGGGCGCACCACCAGCGCTGACGGCCGGTTCCGGGCCAGCGAGTTGATTCAGGGCGCCTTCCAGGTCGGCGCGGAGAGCCAGGCGGAATCCGCCACGATGCGGGCGATCCGCCTACGCCTCGACGCCACGTTCACGGTGCCGTGGAAGTTGACCGCCTATCTCGGCGGGAAGCTCAACCAGACAATCAACCGCACCGATCAGAAGACCACCCACGTCATGGACGCGGAGAAGGGCCGGGTGCTCGACAACCGCGGGGACTCGACGTTCTTCTCCTACCGGCCGGGGTGGGCGGTGGAGACCCGGACGGAGGGGTGGGGGTGGACGCCGGTAGCGCTGCAGGCACCCGAGAACCCCGGCAAGTTGATCGTCGCGGTCCCCGACCATCTGCTCTCCAAGCCCACCGCGCAGGTGGCTGCCAAGCTGCCGGAACGGCTGGCGGCCAACGGGACCAGGTTGCCGGAGACCTACGCCGCGACCGGGATCACCGGGCTGGTCGAGACCTACGATCGGGTTCTGAGGCTGCTGGAGGCGGACGGTTGGGACGTGTCCGTCCGGAGCCCGATGCGCCGCGAACTGCACCGCAAGCTGTGGAACCTCGAGACCCATCTCGACGAGGCGTTCAACGACCGACCGGCGGCAGTCGCCACCGCCGGGCAGCCGGTCCATGCGGAATTCACCAGGGGCTACCAGTTCAGGCTCCATCACGACGGAGCGACGGTGGTGACCGTCCAGGTGCACGCCGAGCGGGGCGACGCCAGCCGGGTGGGTGGCACGAGCGACCTGGCGCACATCGAACTGGTCCGTACCGCGATCGTGGGCCATGGCGCGGAGTTCGCCGTTCAGCAGTCGTTGGGTGCCAGTCTCGGCGGCGGCGCCGATGTCGCCCTGGGCGACCTCAACCAGCCGGAGGTGCACAAGAGCACCGCTCCGGCAGCCCCGAGCGGTCGGCTGGGGTGGTCCGTGACCAGCAATGACACCAGTGGCTTCACCGCTCCGTCGCTGAACGTCCTGGTGGATCGAACCGTCGGTCCGACCAACGGTTACGACTTCGCGTTCCAGTTGACCGCGAGCGTGAGCACCTCCCTCAAGCCGGATGAGGGGCTGCGGCGTATCGAGCCGGTCGACGGATCGGCCGTGCTGCGGCTGTCCGAGCCGGACGCCTTCGACCACGGGTTGAGCGTCGACGTCGGTGCCTTCCGTGCCGACCCCGACAGCCAGGCCGCGCTCGCGGCCATCCCGCCGTCGGAGCAGACGGCAGCCGTCGTGGAGCAGCCCAAGGAGGTGCCGTACGAGTGGCGTGAGCGCCTGCGCAACACCGGGCGGCATCCGGAGGACCTCGGTGGCAACCGGTTGCCACGGCACCTGTTCGACGGCGGCGGCGTGGGGCCGGTGGGCGGCGTCCGGGTTGCGGAGGATACGGCGGCAAAGCTGCGCCTGGGCTTGAAGGACGAACTGGTCCGCGAGGGATTCCTGCCCGTGGACGAGGACCGGCCGTGGATCGACAACATAGCGAACTTCAGATTCGGCACCCTGCGCTCCATGGTGCCCGAGACGTCCGGGGTGTTCTCCGCGCTCGGCACCACGGCGCGCTCCATGCTGCCCGAGGCGTCCGGGGTGGTCTCCGCGCTCGGCACGGTGGTCTCCCTGGTGCCCGGGTTCCGCCCGGTGGCGTCCGCCGTCGGCACGGTGCGCTCCATGCTGCCCGAGGCGTCCGGGGTGGTCTCCGCGCTCGGCACGGTGGTCTCCCTGGTGCCCGGGTTCCGCCCGGTGGCGTCCGTCGTCGGCACGGTGCGCTCCATGGTGTCCGGTGCCGGCGCGATGGCTTCGCCGAGCTCGAGCTGGCTGGGCCGGGTCACGGGGGTGGACAGCGACGCGGTCCTGCACAATCTCGATCTGTTGAACAAGTTGGTCTCCAAAGAAGGTCTCGAATCGCACTTCGACTCCATCTCCCAGGACGGGATGACCTTCACCCTGAACAACTGGCGGGATGGAAAGATGCGGACGGCGATGGTCACCGTCCGGGCGTCCTATCAGGTCACCGACGAGCTCGACGCGGATGGCAACTCCGTGCACTACGACCGGACGTCCGATGAGTATCACCAGGTCAGATTGATTATGGGCCTCGGCATCGCCGGTCAGGGAGCGAGCGGCAACCACAACTTCTCGGCCGACGTCAACGGGTCGTTCAAGACGCCGGCGTCGGTGAAGTTGTTCTCGGCCATCGAGGTCCTGGGTGGCGCGTACAACTACAACGTCGGCGGCTCCGAGCGGGTCACCCGCATCGTCAACCATCCTCTGCTGGAGGAATATCCGGGCCCGGCGAAGATCTTTTCCTGGCCCACCGAGTTCAGCTGGACGATCAACTACCGCGACCAGGCTCCCGACCTCGCGCCGAGCCCCGCCCCGAGCCTCGGTGCCATGCCCGGCTCCTATCCCGACAGCGACTCGGAGAGCGTCTTCGACAGCGACGCGGACGTCGAGACGCACCCCGATGCCCTCGCGACCGTCGATACCAGCCCCGGCCTGCCGAGGGTCGCGCGGGGTGTCGTCGACGGCGTGGTGCGTGCCAAGTTGTTGGGGCTCAACAGCGACCCTGCCGCCTTCAGCGCCCCCGACACCAGAGACGTCGACCAGGCCGTGATCAACCAGGCCGTCCCGTCCTACCTCGACACCCGCGGGTTGTACGCCGCGGTGCAGGAGAAGCTTCCGGGCCTGACCGACGTCGGCCGGCCGATGGCCGCACCGGTGCTCAACATGGTCAACCCGATCGCCATCAGGTCGCGCTTCCTCGAGATGACGCAGGGCCACTACACGGCGGGCAGCCTGGCCGACCCCGCCTGGGCCGTCAACACCAGGGCGGCGCTGTCGATCAAGATGGACCGCGTCTACGACGCGCAGTTCGTCGGGGCGACGCCGGATAAGTTCGTCGTCGGTTACATCGACTACATGCAGGCGGAGGTCGCCAACTCCGCCAACAAGTCGTCCGGGTGGACCACGAGAGCACTCGCACCGACCCTGGGCGGGCAGGTGGGCAGCATAAAGCTCAATGCCACCCCGACGACGGGCGTGCGGGGGTCCGACAGCGCCTCCGTGGAGATCAAACGCGCAAGCGCCATGGAGGTCATCAAGCTGTCCTTCCACCACGGGTACGGCTACCACATGAAGGTCGACTTCCACCTTCAGACCGGAATCGAGAGACAGGTCGGGTTCGCCTTCACCAAGACCCGCGTGCCGGCCCCCGGTGCCGTTCTCGGGCGGGGGATGCTGATCCTGATGCCCGAACCCGAGGCGTTGGCGCACTACTCCGCGAACCGGCTTCCGGTCGGCGTCGCCCAGCTGACGGACGCACTGGGTCGGTGGTCCCGAGGCGAGTTGGTGATCGGCGGCAACACGGTGGCCGGACTGCTGAGCCGGTTGCGCGCGGACGTCGCCGCTCGCCCGGACGACGGTCGTCCCGACAAGCCCATGCTGCTGAGCAAGCTCCAGAGGTGGGCCCAGACGGTCACCCAGCGGCACGCCGACATCGATCAGCGCTTCGCCGTGCTCGACCCGGAGCTGCGCAGCCGGCTCGCGGCGGACTTCGGGCTCCACGACCTGGCCGCCGACATCAATCCGTTCGCCAAGCTGATCCCACCCCCCTACCTGACCCGAGCCGGCGGCCGAAGCCTGGGTTACACGGGCGTCGACCTGATGACCCTGTTCGAGCCGGCAGGCACGGACGGCCGGGGGCCGGGCACCATCACGGTGCTGGACGCGGTCCGCCGGGGACTCAACGAGGTGGCACCCGGACTGATCGGTCCCACCCACGACGACTGGCCCCGTCCGGGCACCAGCCGGGACGTCCTGATCTTCTCGTCCGACCGGCACGTCATCGGCACCAACCCGATCGGCATCGAGTCGCTCCAGAACATCATCGCGGGGCAACGCACCCACGCCCTCGTGAACGACATGCTGCACCGGCACAATCCCCCGACGTTCTACTTCGTCCGACTGCGAGAGGGCCTGTTGGCCCAGGTCGTGGAGGCGAAGCTCTCGCTGGCCCTGGTGGGCAGGCCGCAGTACGTCGACTGGTCCGAACAGTCCGGCCTGGAAATCTACAAGGCGGGCATCGCGGGCACCGGGAAATCTCTCGGCAAGGGCAAGGGTTGGTCTATCTCGAGTGCCGTCACGCTCACCGGCGAGGGCAAGGCCGTGGTGGGCCGCGGCTCGGTGGGGTTCAAACCGATGAAAAACCTCGGTGCCAAGAGCAGCGAGCTGAGCTCCAAATACCAGTCCGCCTACGAATACGACGGCGACTACCGAATGGTCGCCGACGCCAGGATCACCGTGACGGCCCGCGGGCTGGCCATGGACGGCAGGACGCTCAACAACCTCAGCGTCAAGGTGGTGGACTGGCTTCGGAAGCAATTCACCTCCTCGCCTGCCTCGAAGTCGAGCAGCCGCACGTACGAGACCCGGCTGGACATGAGGGTGCCGAAGGGGCTGGCGGAAGCCGTGCCGAGCCATCGGTCGACGACACTGGATCTGCGGTCCCTGCCGACCCTGGCCAACGACTTCATGGTCCTCTCGGCGGAGGCCGACGTGCTCCACCCGACGACCCGTGAGCTCCTGGCCAAGGTGCTCAACTCGAACGCCAACAATCCGGCCTACCGGGGCAACATCGCCATCTCCGGGCTGTTTTCCCGGACCAGCATCGAGAGCCATCTGTCGGAGATGCTCAGCGAGGACGGTTTCCGGCTCACCGCGCAGCTCTTCTCGGCCGGCAAGTCCAACCGGCGGGCCGACACGCAGGCGTACGCCTCGTTGCACGCCCTGGAGGTCATCAGCGAGTTCGAGGGCGCCGGCACCGGCCGGCTCGAGAAGTATCTGGTGAGCACCTCCGTCAACCAGGCGCGCGACCGCTGGCGACCCGAGATCGACGGCGAGTTGTCGTACGAGAAAGCCGTCGGCGAAACCAACTCCCGCCCGGGGGAGGACACGACGGTCAAGGGCAAGTTCACCAGCGGCGCCAACCGCTCCGCCCCGATGAAGCAGACCTCCGGCTACGAGGACAACAAGCGCATCGAGCGTCATCTGAAGACGCAGGGCGGCAAGGTCTTCCACGTTCGGCTGCGCGCCCGGTTCAGACTCGAAGGGGTCGCCCACTGGCACCTGGCGCTGGGCGGGCAAAACCTGTCCACGCTGGCGCCGGAGACGCTGAGGGCCAGCCCGCACGGCACCGGCTGGGTCCTCGCTGACGTCGAGATGTTGATGCCCGCCGACTCCGTACGGGAACTGCGGCGTCAGCTGGCCGAGCAGCCCCATGGCTGGGCAGACACCCCACCGTCGGGCTGGCCGGCGGCGGGGCCGGACGCCAGCACGTTCGATCTGGACGGGCTCTACAGGAGGCTGCTTCCCCCCGAGGGTGTCGACGTCGGGGACCTGGACCCCAACCGGGCGGGCCAGGACACCGCCCGGATGATCAGGAACGCCTCCGGCAGCCCGAAGCCCGGCACCCCGATCCGGCTGACCGCCGACATCGCCGAGCGGAACCGACTGCGCGTCGAGACCGTCCTCGACTGGGCGATCGCCCAGTCGAGGACGTTGCCGGGCGAGCGGGCCGAAGCCCTCCGCGCCGACCTGGCCGTGCGGCGAACTGAACTGCCTTCCCACGTCGTCACGCTCGCCGAGACCACCGACCGGGACACCCTCGAGGCGATCATCAACCAGGTCGTGCGCGCGCATCCGCCCGGCTCGGCTCCGAAGAGACCGACCGAGAAGCTGGAGATCCTCGACCAGGATCCGATCGCCACAGCCCAGATCGTCGCGTTCGAGCTGGATACCCACGTCGACCTGCATGTCACCAACGGCCTCAGGATCGACGAATACCGGATCAATCCGGCCGGCCTGGTCGTGGAGCTGCGCGGCCCGGACGACGTCCCGGCAGGGATGAACTGGTCCCAGCCGGCTACCGCAACCATGCCGAGAACCTCGAACGACATCGTCGGGGGTCTCGACCCCGACCTGGTGCGCCGGGCCGAGGCGGTGGGAATCGACCTCGCGCAGCGGCAGCAGATCTTCGAAGGGCTGCTCGCGCGCACGCCGGTGCAGATGGAGGCGTCCGACAGGCTCGTCTCCGAGCTGGAGAGTCGGATCCGCGAGAAGCTCGACACGGCCGACGACCGTGCCCGCGAGTGGATCGCCCGGAACGTGCCCGGCGCAGATCCCACGGCCTGGGGCACCACCACCGGACGCGACGCCGACGCGCCCGACAGCCGGGCCGGGCGGGCCCGGCGGCTACTGGCCACGGGCCTGCCGCGTGGCTGGACCGCTGCCGGGCCGCTGACCGGAGTACCGACCGCACTGCGGTCGGGAAGCCTGCTCTGGATCGATCGGCCCCAGGGTGCCGCCGCGGCGCGGCTAGCTGCCGACGGCAGCTACCGGCTGCTCGACCCCGTCTCCGGTGCACCGGAGCGTCCCGTCTCCGCCGACGACTTCCGCACGGCGGTCGCCGGGGCGGGGGAGATCACTGTCGTCGAGCCCGACATGTTGACGAGTTGGCTGCTGCGCGACTCATCCTGGACGGCGGTGCGCGCGCTCGGCGACAACACGCCGGAGGTGCCGCCAACGGCCGGCCACCGCAACGACCCGACCGCCGCGCCGGTTCTCGGTGACCCGCCCTCCCCGGCCACCCTGCGTCGGCTGGCCGTCGCCGCCGACGCCTCGCCACAGCGGACGCACTCCTCCGCCGCGCCGATGCTGCGAGCCGTGGCCGATGTGCTCGATCCGACGGTCGGTCCCGTGGCGACCTTCCGGGCCGTCGCGGTCGCCACCCGAGGCCTGTCTCACGCGGCCGATCGGCAGGGCTGGGCGGACGCCCTGAGCGAGCCCGCCTTCCGAGTGCCCGACGAGCAGGCGGTGGACCTGGCACTGCTGAGATCCGCACTCGACACCGTCCCCGGGTCGGCGTACCTCGGGACCGACGAGTTGATCGGCGAACTGAGCCCGACGGACACCGACCTGGTCACCGCGGCCGCCGCCGGGCGGACCGCCGCCGAGCTTGCCCGCCTGTGGCAGGGCACTTCCGACGGTCCAGGCCTGATCACGGCCCTGTCGAAACCGATGGGAGCGTGGGCCGGGACGTCGCCGGACCAGCAGCCCTCCGCCACCTCGCCCGCTCCGCTGCCCGAGACCGTCAACGCGCTCGACGACTGGACCGGCATCGCCGACTGGGCGCAGTCGCAGGCATACCTGAATGCTCACCGCCCGGAGCTGCTCTCCGACCGTAGCCTCAGGAATCTGCAGCTCAGGGCCGCTCAGGCGCCCGACGAGGCCCACCTCGCCACCTTGCGGGCGCTGCTCACCCTGGGCAGCCACGGCCGTATCGCTGACGGGTACCAATACCTGCTCGGTCCCACCCGGCACCCCGACGCACCCGCCGTCGCCGCGGCAGGCCCGACCGAGCGGCAGGAGTTGCTGATGACGCTGCTCCCCGCTCCGGGGCTGGCCGTTCCCGTGGTGGTGGCGGCGCTGGCGCAGCTGGCGCGCTCCCTGCCGGGCCCCGTCAACGCCGTGGACGCGCAGATCCTGGACCTGACCGCCGACGCGCTCGCCGGCCTGCCGATCAACGACGACGCCGTCGGCGCGATGGTGCGCGCTGCGCGCGGAGACCACTCCACGACTCAGCGCAGGCGCTGGGCGGAGGTGATCCGGAAGCTCGGCGACGACACGACCCTCCCGCACGGTGCGGCCCTGGGGCATCTCGCCGAACGGCTCTACCCTGCGGCAGCGCAACCGGCGGCTCCCGAAGTCGGCGCGGTCAACACCCCGGGGCCGGGATTGTGGAAGCGGCAGCAGGAGTCCGCGAACGCCCTCGATGCGGCCCACCGTGGCCTCGAAGACGCGCGTCGACAGCTCCGCGAGATCGTGGAGGCGAACCGCGCCGCGAATTCCCGGCTCGCCTACCTGCAGGACGGACTCGACAGGGCACAGGAGGCGCTGACCAGGAGCGCGGCGTCGATCGCCGAACACCGGGCCGAACTGCCGAACGCGCAGCAGCGGGAGCGGCAGGCGCGGCGTGGGGTCGAGGCCGCTGAGCGGCAGTTGCGCGACGTCGCGGCCAGGGCCGGGCGCGAGGAAAAGCAGGTGACTGCCGAAGAAGCGCTCACCAAGGCGCAGGCGGAACTCTCCTTTGCCCAGTCGGCGCTGGGCAGGGCGAACGAAGCTCTGCGGGGGGCACTCGTTGCCGGCCGCGGCCACGAACAGCTTCTGACGGAGCTGCGCGAGCGGGCGAACGACATGCGGGAGGAGCTTCGGACAGGCCAGGGCCTGCGCCGGGCGCACGCCCTGGCCGTTCAGGCGATGGAACAGAGCACGGCGGATCTGACGACGGCTTACCGCGCCGCGCGAGACGCGGCCAACCCGGTGCCGGCGGGGGGCGCGTCGCAGGTGGGGACCCGACACGTCGTCGATGTGGACGCCGCGTTGGCCGGCATCGCCCGGTCCGGCTACGGTCCGTCCGACACCGTCGCCGAGCTGGTCCGGCGGCTACACCTGCCCGACGGTGGCCTCCCGCCGGGGCGCCCGGTGCTGACCGCCGTCGAGCGGCAGCCGGCGGACCCGACGGCCACCGCCGTGACGACCGAGCTCGACCTCGTCCGGGAGGCGGCCGTCCTCAGCCTGGACCGGGTCCGGATCGCCCGCGACCTCGCCCGCGATCTCGGCGTCCTGGTCGAGCTGCGGGTCGGTGAGCAGACCACACAGCGGGTCCGACCGTATCTCGCCCACCCCAACGGCGAGGTGGTACGGCTGACCGCTGCCGGCTACCCGCAGACCGTGAACGATGCCGTCCACCATCTGCCACAGGCCATTCGGGACCGGCTGAGCGGTCTCCGGGGCCGGCCGGAGGTGGAAAGACGGCTCGAGTTCCTGCACGACCAGGAAATCGCCACCCTGCAAGACTTCGGTGCCGGCGTCGCCGCGCTGCTGGACGGACGCACGCCGAGCGATCAGGACCTACTGCGCGCGCACGACACGGACGCCCCGGCAGGCGCACGTGGCCAGCCCATCGAGGCCACCGGCGACATCGGGCCGGTATCCCGGCCCGAGCAGCCGGCGGGCCCCGCCGACAAGGCGGATGCCCCGGGTGCTCCGGGGCGGGTGGAGATCGACGCTGAGCGGTGGCGGCGGACGGGCGAGGCGTTCCGCCCCACGGGCGACAAGGTGATCCGTGCGCCTGGTGGTGAGCGGGTCGCGGTGCGGTATGCGTTGACGCCCGCGTCGGATGTGTGGGTGTTCGAGGTGCGGGTGCATCTGACGGGTCAGCCGGAGGCCGTGCTCCAGCAGGTGCGGGAGGCCGCCGAGGAGGGTGTGGAGACCTATCTCAATGCGCCGGGGCACCGGTTGCCGTCGGTGGATGTGCCGTTGCGCATGGAGGTGCGGTTCGTCGATGAGCCGGGGCTGGCGCATTTGACGGTGGCGGTGGGGGCGGCGGACAGCCGGACGGATCAGGCGGGCTGGGCGGCGGGGCAGCCGCCGGCGACCTATGCGCATGAGTTGCTGCACTTCCTGGGGGTGGCCGACCATCGGGCCTCGCTGCTGCCTCCGGGTGACGGCGTGGCACCGCCGGTCGGCGAGTCGTTGATGGGTCACCATGACCCGGAGGCGGCGTCCCTGGCGGTCAGCGACGACGATCTGCGGCAGATCGTGGAGACGTTGGCGCCGCATTACGCGGGTGTGGTGGGCAGTCACGGTCCGGTGGTGCGTCCGGTGGGTGCGGCGAGTGCGGCGCGGGGTCCGAGCGGTGTGGTCGAGTCGTGGGCCAGTGGGGTGGACACGCCGCCGGGGCTGCCGGGCCAGTCGGTGGCGGCAGCTCCGGCGGGCGGCCCGCGACTGCCTGACGGGGATGTGTGGTGGTTGGCTGGCGACGGCGTGCCGAGGGGCATCGCGCCGAGGGTGCCCCACATGGTGACCGTGGTAGCGCGTCTGGGTCACGGTGAGTTGATTCAGGTCGATGGTCGCGGTCTTACTGCGGAGCAGTTCGCAGGGGTTCTTCGGGACCGGCGTGGGTGGCCGGCTTCGGGTGGGCCGGATGTGTTGCTGGTCGTTCCCGAGGCAGCGGTGGCGGGGCCGCTGGAGCGGTCCTTTGCGGCGCGGTTGCGGGACCGTCTGGGTGTCGGGGTGTTGGCGTCTACGAGTCCGGTGTTCCGTTGGTCCACGGGTGCCGCGCAGGAGTTGCGGGCCACCGGGGTGGGGATGTCACGTTCCGCCGATGGGGTCCTCACGTTGCAACTGGGGCGATCGGCGTGGCAGTGGTATCCGCCGGGTCTGGGCAGGCCCGCACTGGTGCTGGAATCGTCGTTGACCGAGGCGGTCTCGTCGTTGCGTGGCGATGGGCTTTCCTGGCCGATTCCGGACCGGTCGACGTCGGGCATCTTGGCCAACGAGCCACAGCCGGACGGTGACGTTCCTCGGCAGCAGCCACCGGCGCCGGCTGCTGGCGGCTCCAAGATGAAGAAGTTGACGGGGGTGTTGCGGCAGTTGCGTGATCGGCCACGGCCGGTCTCCGACGGGGCGTGGGAGAAGTTGCCGGCTCATCCTGACCCGTCGGGCTACAGCTTCGCCTATGTTGAGGCGCATCCGGGTAAGCTGCCGGTCGAATCCCTCCTGGCCGAGTTGAATGATCATCGCCAGGGCCCGATGCCGACCGGCAAGCGGCGTTCCGCCCCGCCGGGCACCATCGAGGTGCAGGTAAGCAACGTATTCGTGAAGGATGCCAGGAGCATCCGATCGCTACCGGACCACGCTTCTGGACTCGCTCGCCCGAGCCGATCGGGGTGGAAGCTGGAGATTGGGTCGGTCGAAGGGCAAGCTAGAGCCGAATACCGACTGGTCGAGGCGTACTTCCCATTCGTATTGAAGGAGGAACTTGCAGACGACTACATGGTCCTGAGCGTGCCTGAAGAGACAAAAAAATCAAGCCTTCCTGGGGCATGGAATTCGAAGCTGAATCCTGGGTTATATCCGATTTTCATCGGCATGATATTTCCGATCACGACGACTCGGTCGAAATCCGGGGTCGAGGCGTTGGCGGCCGAGGTGCGACGTCAGTCGCCTCGATGGCAGGGGCGGGTGCCGGTTCTGGTCGGCGATTTTCTGCGGAGTTCTGGCAATCCGATCGCCCAGGTGCTTTCGGATCTGCTGCACACTCGGGTGGTCGCGCCGCCTTCTGGTGCGGTCATGGTGATCGATAACAAGCTCGTGTCGGGTGCGGCGGCCACGTTTGTCAATGCGGCGACCGGTGGGCTGGAGATCGGTGTGATCGGCCCTGGTCCCTCGGTGGCGGGGCGTGTCGGTCACTCCGGGGGTTGGGCCGTCTTCGAGCCGGGCATGGGTCAGGTTGGCGTAGCGCAGATCCGTGGAACGGGGAGCCTGCCCTCGCACCAGGCCCGGATGGTCCAGCTGATGCCGACACTTGACTCGCCGGCCGCTTGGCCCCCCGAGTCGACGCTTTCCCCGTTGAGCCGGACCGCTCAGGAGCTGCTCGCGCAGAGCTTCGCGTTCCCGGGCGGGCGCATTTTCAAGGGCAACCCGCCCAGCGGGTTGGTGGATCTAAAATCTCTGTTGTCCAGCTCCCGTCATCCGGCCCTGCCCGACACGTATGTTATTGCGCTGCACGGGGGTTCGGAGGGTCTTAGTGTAGGAAGCCTTTTCTACAATGCGCGGGCGTTGGCTGAGGTGGTGGCCAGTGACCCGTTCTGGCAGCCGGGTGCCGACGGTAGGCGGCCCGAGTTGCTGCTAACGCAATGCAACACTTATTCGCAGGCCGTCGACGGGGTGCCGTTCCTGCCGGTTGCCCAGCGTGTTGCCGACGCTCTGGCAATGCGCCTGGGCCACGGCATCCGAATACAGGCAGCCGGCGGTATTGTGGTCTTTGATCACCTAATGCAGGGCTACGCGGTGGCCGTCGAGGTTTTCGATCCCCGCAAGAACCAAATTGTTCGGGACATTAAGCATCCGGCTGCTCAATTTTATGAGGTTTTCGGTCGTGAGCTCGGCGAGGCTTTGACAGCGCCCAAGCCGACGGTGCGGTCCCATGGAGTCGGGCCGTCTGAAATCCCACCGTCAGTAAGAGGTGCCCTTACTGCGGTGCCTTCTGCTCTGGAGTTCCCTGTGGGGCCTGGGTGGCAGGCGGCGCCTGCGGATTTCATGGCTACGGAGTTGGTTGGGCTGGGTGGGAGCTATGAGGCCGATGTGCGGCAGGCGCATGAGAAGCTGCCGGCAGATGTGGTCCTGCAGGATCATAAGCTTCGGGCGTTGTGGCGGTTTTTGCGGGTGTACGACGACATCAGTCGATTGACGACTGTCGGGGATGCTGCGAGTGCTATGGAGGCGTTCCAGGCTGGATTGTGGCGTGGTCTGGTGCGTACTGCGGTGGACGCGGTACGGGCTCTGCCGGTGCGTCCGTTCGGAACTGCCGATGGTTGGGGTTATGTGTCGGTGCCGCTCGTCCCGGGCCTCGATCCGCAGGCGCGGGCGCAGGAATGGTTGCGTGATCCGGGGCGGATTCCGGTGCGGGTGTCGAGCGTGGCGAGGCCGGCGCGGCACTCGCTGCTGATCGCGCTCGACAGGGAGTTCGTCAAGAAAGTGACCGAGTTGGCGCCGGGGACGCCGGACGGCTCCGACGTCGGTCTGGCGTATGTCGATCCGTCGTTGGCGCAGGTGTGGGTCGATCGGAATGCGGAGACGGGGGTCGTCTCCGCGAGGGTGGTGCGAGGGGCGGCCGGCTTCTCGGCGCCGGGTGGGGCCGGCACGTCGGCCGGATGGGCTGCCGCATCGCCTCCGGCAGGGACAACCGGCTCCTTCGTTGCGGTGAACTCCGGCGCAGCGCGGGCTGGCCTGAATGCCTCGGGGCGGGTGGAGGTCGATGCTGAGCGGTGGCGGCGGACGGGTGAGGCGTTCCGTTTCAGCGGTGACGGTGTGTCCCGTGTTCCTGGTGGTGAGCGGGTCGCGGTGCGGTATGCGTTGACGCCCGCGTCGGATGTGTGGGTGTTCGAGGTGCGGTTGCACCTGACTGGTCAGTCGGATGGCGACGTCCTCGACGCGGTCAAGCGGGCCACCGGCGACGGGGTGCGGCGATATCTGAATGATCCGGGCTATCGGTTGCCGTCGGTGGGTGTGCGGATGCGGGTGGAGGTGCGGTTCGTCGATGATCCGGGGTTGGCGCATGCCACGGTGGTGGTGGGGGCTGCGGGTAGCCGGACGGATCAGGCGGGTTGGGCGCAGGGGGAGCCGTCGGGGACGTATGCGCATGAGGTTTTGCATTTCCTCGGTGCGGTGGACCATTCCGATTCGTCGTTGATGGGTCATCACAGTCCGGGTGCGCCTTTGGTGGTCGAGGAGGGTGATCTGCGGGAGATCGTGGAGACTCTGGCGCCGCATTACGCGGGTGTGGTGGGCAGTCACGGTCCGGTGGTGCGTCCGGTGGGTGCGGCGAGTGCGGCGCGGGGTCCGAGCGGTGTGGTCGAGTCGTGGGCCAGTGGGGTGGACACGCCGCCGGGGCTGCCGGGCCAGTCGGTGGCGGCAGCTCCGGCGGGCGGCCCGCGACTGCCTGACGGGGATGTGTGGTGGTTGGCTGGCGACGGCGTGCCGAGGGGCATGGCGCCGAGGGTGCCCCACATGGTGACCGTGGTGTCGCGTCTCGACGAGGAACAGAGGATCCACGTCGGTAGCCGTCGTCTCACGGCCGAGCAGTTCGCGTCCCAGCTCCGCCAGCGCGGTGGGGCCTCCGGGGTGCCGGACGTGCTGCTGGCTGTCGGCGAGGCGGCGGTGGCGGCGCCGCTGGAGCGGTCGTTCGCCGCTAGGTTGCGGGACAGTCTGGGCGTCGGGGTGCTGGCGTCCGCGAGCCCGGTGCTCCGCTGGTCCACCGCCGGGGCCGGGGACTTGCGAGCCATCGGCGTGGGGCTGGCACGTGAGGCCGGCGGGCAGCTCACGGTACGGCTGGGTCGGTCGGCGTGGGAGTGGTATCCGCCGGACGCGGGTCAACCCGCACAATCGCTGCGGTCGTCGCTGGCCGAAACGGTGTCATGGCTGCGTGGCGACCAGGTCTCCTGGCCGAACACGGGGGAGTCGCAGTCGGGCGTCTGGGCCAACGAGTCGCAGGTGCAGGGTCTCACCGTCGGGCCGGTGCCGGTGCCGGTCGCGCCGCCGGACCCCGATGCCGGCTCCCACGGGCAGCGGGCTGCCGTCGTGGGCGCGGGAGCAACCTTTACCGCCGATCCGTCTGCGGCGGCGCCGTCCTCTGTGCAAGATACGTTCTCGATGGCGACCGCAGCGCTATCTGATGAGGCCCGCCTCGCGCTGTGGCGATATGTGCGGGACCGTCACCTGACACTCGCCATTTCCTCGGTGGCCAGCGAGATGTCAGATGCGGATAGGGGTCTGTGGGCGGAGGTGGTGGCTCCGGCCTCCCAGGCATGGGAGGAACTGCGCGACCATTCGGATACGGAAGGCTTCAGCTTCGCCTACGTCGAGGCGCATCCTGGCAGGTTGCCGATCGAGTCAATTCTGGCTGAGCTGAACAATCAACAGCGCGGCCCGATTCCGACGGGCGGGCGACGTCCCGCCCCGCCGGGCACCATCGAGGTGATGGTAAGCAACGCGCTCGTGAAGGACGCCAGTGGTCTCGTTCGATCGCCGTCCAGGGAGACTCCTGGTCTCGCCCGTCTGAACCGATCCGCATGGACGTTGGAGTTCGCGCCGAGTGAAGGGAGAATCCCAAGCGGATTTCGGGTGGCCTTGCGGCCCTTACCCGAAGAGGTGCAGATAGTCGGAGGCACGGCCGACATGGTGGTGATCCTGGGTCCCCTGTCGGAGCTGTCGAAGTTGCGTGAGGCGTGGAATTCCGAGTTGAACGGCGGGTTCTACCCGATTTTCATCCACAACTCCATGACGCCAATCTTGAATCAGTACGGTGATATCACCGACGCGGTGGCGGCCCAGATTCGGCGGCAGCGGTCCCTGTGGCAGGGCAAGGTGCCGGTGCTGATCGGCGACTTCATACGTCGATCCGGCAACCCGGTCGTCCAGCAGATTTCGGATCTGCTGGACACGCCGGTGGTCGCGCCGCCCGCGGGTGCGGTGATGGTGATCGACGGCAGGTTGGTCTCAGGTGACTTGGCCACGTTCGTCGACCGGGCCGGTCGGCTCGAGCTCGGCCTGACGAGAAGTGACCCCTCGGTCTCGGGCCCCCTCGGACACGCCACCGGCTGGGAGGAATTCCGGCCAGGAATGGGACGTGTCGGGCCGGTCGAGGTCCATGGGGCAGGAGACCAGCCGCTGCCTCCGGGGCCACTGCACCAGATGATGTCGACCTTTGATGAGCCGACCGCACTACCCCGTGAGTCGCCGCACCCCGATCTGAGCGAGCCCGCCCGAGAGCTGTTGGCGAGCAGCATCCCGTTCTCCGGTGGGCGTGCTTTCAGGGGTAACCCGCCGATTGAACAGCAAGAGCTGGGCGAAATCCTGCGGGCCAGCCGCTCGCCGGGCCTTCCTGGCATGTATATCATCGATATGCACGGTGGGGCTGGCCACCTCACGGCGGCAGATACCTCCTTTGACGCAAGTGCGCTGGCCGAGGTGTTGGCAACCGACCCGTTCTGGCAGCCGGATGCCGATGGGAACCGGCCCGAATTGCTGCTCGCCTTCTGCAACACCTATTCGCAGCTCAGGGACGGCGTGCCGTTCCTGCCGGTGGCCCAGCGGGTTGCCGATGCCTTGGCGCTGATCCTGGGGGAGAGCATCAGTGTCCAGGCGGGTGCCGGCATCGTCTATTTCCTCGGCACGCATCTGAATATCAGGGTGGCCGTTGAGATTCCTGATCCCCAATCGAGTGGGATGCCGACGGCCCGGTCGGGCGGGCACCAGCCCATGGTGGTGACGGACGACCGGCATCCGGCCGCTTTCTTCTGGAAGCTGGACGGCCGTCAGTTCGGCGAGAAGTTGACCAGGCCGAGACGGATGGCCCGGGCGTATCCGGTCGAGGAGCCGCTGCGCGGCCTCTCCGAACCGGAGCCCGGCAAGATCGTGGAGGTGCCTCGTGCTCGGCCTTTCCCTCCGCCGAGGACCGGGGAGATCGCCTCGATCGGCGACCTTCTGGCCGTGGAGATGCTCGGGGAGGGGGGCAGCTACGAGCGCGACTTGCTGGAGGTGAGCGAGGATGTGCCAGCGGCTCTGTTGCAGGAGCTGAATCTGTCGGATCGCAAGGCTCGGGCCCTGTGGCGCTTCTTGGACGACTACGACCGCGTCGGCGAGCTGGTGACCATCGCGAATGACGCGACCGAGATGGAGGTGTTCGAGGCCGGGCTGTGGCGCGGCCTGGTGCGTACCACAGCTGATGTTCTGCGGGATCTGCCGGTGCGACCCTTCGGGGCCGCTGGCGGTTGGGGTTTCGTTTCCGTTCCGCTCGCCCCGGGCGGTGACCTGCGGGCGCGGGCACAGGCATGGTTGGCGAATCTCGAGTTTCCGGTGTGGGTATCGGACGTGTCGCCACCGCAAGCCTCCGGCTCGTTGACGATCGCGGTGAGTCCCGAGTTCGTCAAGAAGGTGACGGAGTTCGTCCCGGGCGGGAACCCGGACGGCTCCGAGGTCGGCCTGGTCTATGTCGATCCCACGCTGGTGGACGTGCAGTTCTACCAGGACGACGGCACGGGACATGCGCTCGCCACGGTGGTGCCATGGCCGAGCTTGCTTCCGTTGCTGGGCGGGAGCGACGGCTATGCGGGTGGCAATTCGGTTTCCATCGATGCGACCGACGTAATGAACTCGGTGCCTGGTCCGAGCGGTATGACGGAGCTCCTGGCCAGCGGGGAACGCACCGCCCCGGGGATGCCCGGGAACCCGGAAGCACCCCCGGCCCGCATCCTGCGGCTGCCGACCGGGGCTGTTTCATGGCAGATCGGCGACCATCTGCCGAGGAGCATGGCACCGCTGGTACCCGACATGCTTACGGTGGTGTCGCGTCTGAACGGCGTCGATCAGCTCATTGATACTGGCGTGGGTTCAGCCGTTACCGCCGAGGCATTCGCAGACACTTTCCGAAAGAGGGGCTGGCCGCCATCTGGTGGGCCGGATGTGTTGCTGGTCGTCAGCGAGGCGGCGGCGGTAACGGACCACCTAAAACGATCTTTCGCCGCTCGCGTGCGGGACCGCCTCGGCGTCGGGGTGCTGGCCTCTGCGACGCCGGTGTTCCAATGGTCCACGGGCCCCGGCGCGGGGTTGCACGCCGGCGGGATCGGGCTGGCACAGAACGCCAAGGGTAAGCTCGCGTTGCAGCTGGGCCGATCGGGATGGGTATGGTATCCGCCGGGCGCGGGCCAACCCGCGCTGGTGCTGGAGGCGTCGCTGGCCGATGCGGTACGCACGCTCCGAGGTGCCCAGGTCACCTGGTCGCAGCCGAACCCGGGCCACCCCAGAGCGGGCTTCTTGGCCAACGTGTCTCAGCTGGAAGGCCTCAATCTGGGGCCGGTGCTGGCCAATACGTCACCCGGTGCCGTGCGCTCCCGGGTGGATCCGGCCGCCGCGGTGGATCAGGGGGCGGAGTTCGCCGCTGATCTGGCTGCTGTGCGGGCGTCCGTTCGGAATGCGTCCGCCACGTCGAGCAACACGGCGGTGGCGACTCAGGCCGGGGCAGGCCCGGCGACCGCGATGATGTCGGACAAGGACCTCGTCGCGCTGTGGCGATATCTGCGCGATCGGCAACAGACGCTCGGCCTCCCGTCGGCAACGAGCGAGATGTCGGACTCGGATATGAGTTTGTGGACGGACGTGGTGGCTCCTGCGTCCGAGGCCTGGGGCAAACTGCCCGACCATCCTGATCCGGCAGGCTTTAGCTACGCCTATGTCGAGGCGTCCCCTTGGAAGCATCCGGCCGCGTCCATCCTGGCCGAGCTCAATAATCAGCGACGAGGCCCGATCCCGACGGGCGGACGGCGTCCCGCCCCGCCGGGCACCATCGAGGTCGTGATCAACCATACGTTCGTGAAGGACGCTGTGGGGCTCGTCCGGTCGCCCACCGCCGGCGCTTCTGGCCTTGCCCAACTGAGCGGATCGGTATGGTCGCTGGACGTCACAAAGTCGCTAGGCGTCGAGGGCTCTTTCTACCGGGTGAGTAACTGGCCAGCTTCGGTCAAGAGCGATATGTCTGTGATCGCCGATGCGGCCGGTATGGTGATTACCTACCCTGGCCCCGCTTCAGACGTGTCGAATCTCCGCGAGGCGTGGAATTCACGGTTGAATAATGGATTCTATCCGATTTTTATCAGCCACTCCACGATGGTCGTGCTGAACACAGGCCCGACGCTCGTCAGCTGGTTGACGGCGCACCTGCGGCGGCAGCGGTCCCTGTGGCAGGACAAGGTGCCGGTCCTGGTCGCCGACTTCATGCTTAGCGCTGGCAACCCGATCGCCCAGCAGATTTCGGACGATCTGGACGTCGGGGTGATCGCGCCGCCCGCCGGTGCGGTGATGGTTATCGACAACAAGCTTGTGTCGGGTGGGGTGGCCACGTTCGTCGACGCGGACACCGGTCGGCTCGAGATCGGCCTGACGGGACATCGTGCGATCCCGGGCCGCGGCGATGCCCTTGCTGGCTGGTACTCATTCCAGCCCGGCAAGGGGCGGACCGGCGTCGCTGAGGTCCGGGGGGTAGGAGACCCCCAGCCGTCGCCGGCGCGGCTCCAGACGCTGCCGACCTTTGACTCGCCGGCCGCCCTGCCCCGTGAGTCTCCGCCCGCCAACTTGAGCCCGGCCGCTGAGGCACTGTTCGCGCGCAGCTTCCCCTACCCCGGTGGGCGCATCTACAAGGGCAATCCGCCGTCGAACTCGGAGGATCTTCAGATGGCGGTGTCCAGCTCCCGCCTCTTGGGCGTGCCGGACATGTACGTCGTCGACATGCACGGCTGGGCGGGTTCCTTCGTTGTAGGAACTGGGCAGTTCAACGCGAGTGCGCTGGCCGAGGCGCTGGCTAATGACCCGTTCTGGCGGCCGGACAGCGATGGTAATCGGCCCGAGTTGCTGCTCACCTTCTGCAACGTCTATGCGCAGTCCAGCGACGGCGTGCCGTTCCTCCCGTTGGCCCAGCGGGTTGCCGACTTGTTGGTGCAGCAACTGGGCCCGGGCATCAGAGTTCAGGCCGCCGGCGGCGTTGTAACCGTCTCTACAAACCGTCGGCAATACGGGGTCGGAGTGCAGGTCCCGGCTGGACGGGATAAAATGCGGCGGGACGGTCAGCATAGTGCTGCCTATTTCTATCGGGTATTCGGCCGTCCGCATGGTGGTTTGCTGACAGAGCCGGAAAAGATGGTTCGGGCGTATCCGGTCGGCGAGCCGCCAGCAGGTATTTCCCCACCGGCGCCGGGCCAGCTCTATGAGGTGCCTTCGGATCTGCTCTTTCCCGTGCGGTATGACTGGAAGGCGACGCCCGCGGATCAGATGTCGACAGAGATGGTCGGTCTGGGCGGCGATTATGACAACGACCTTCGGCAGGTGCCTGAAAATGTGCGACGAAGCCTCAACCTGTCAGATCATGAGACTCGGGCACTCTGGCGCTTGCTGCATGACTACGACGAGGTCGGCCGGTCGGTGGCCATCGCGGACGCCGCTAGCGACATGGAGGTGTTCCAGGCCGAGTTGTGGCGCGGCCTGGTGCGTACCGCGGTAACCGCGGTAAGTAAACTGCCGACGCGTCAGTTCGGAGATGGAAACGGCCTAGGCTATCTTTCTGTTCCGATTGACGAGGGGGTCGACCCGATCGAGCGGGCGGCAGACTGGTTGGTGTATCCCGTGCCGCTTCCGGTGCGGGTGTCGAGCGTGCCGGTGCCGACGCGCGAGGGCTTGTTGGTGATCGCGGTGAGCGAGGAGCTCATCAAGAAGGCGACCGAGTTGGCCCCGGCAACATCCGACGGCGCGGACATCGGCCTGGTCTACCTGAATCCCGAAGTGGTGGACCTGAACCTTCATGATGCGGGCACCGACGGAGCGCTCGTTATGGTGGTGCCGGGTCCGGACTACTACCAGTCGCTCTCCGACGATAGCTCGGAATCTGATGGTTCCGACGGGCCGGTCGAATCCGACGCTTCCGGAGAAGCTGTTCCGCAACAGCGAGCCCCGCAGCCCTCCGGTGCCCCCAGGGCCGCGTTGCGCGGCGATCTCACGCCGGGGACGCCTGCCCGATCGTTGCCGAACGAGGGCGACGATCGGGCAGGCGTCCCCGGCGTGGCAGATCGAGGGAGCTTCGGTGCCGACTCGTCCTTGATGGCGGCGAGTGTGCTGACCGAGTTCTCGGCCAGTGGGGTGGAGACGCCGCCCGGGTTGTCCGGGGAACCGGCAGTAGTAGTTTCGACGAGCGCCCCAGGGTCACCGAACGGGGACCTGCTGTGGTTGACCGACGACAGCGTGCCGAGAAGCATGGCACCGCGGGTGCCCAACATGGTGACCGTCGTGTCGCGTCTGGACCACGATCAGCGACTCCACGTTGATGGCCGGTACCTTACCGCCGAGGAATTCGCAGCAGTCCTCCGACAGGAAGACCGGTCGTCTCCCACCGTGCCGGACGTATTGCTGGTTGTCGGTGAGGCCGCGCTGGCGAGCTCGTCGGAGCTCTCCTTCGCCGCCAGGTTGCGAAACAGTCTGGGCGTCGGGGTGCTGGCGTCTTCGAGCCCGGTGTTCCGCTGGTCGACGGGCGAGGCCGGGGAGTTGCGGGCCGTCGGGGTCGGGTTGTCACGAGATGCCGAAGATCGTCTGACCTCGCGGTTGGGCCCGTCCGAGTGGGCGTGGCATCCGCCGGGCGTGGGTGCGCCTGCGCAGTCGCTGTATTCGTCGTTGGCCGATTCGGTGTTCACGCTGCGGGGTGACCGGGCCTCGTGGCCGGGCGTGCAGTCGGGCCAGCCGACGTCAGGCATCTTGGCCAACGTGTCGCAGTGGGATGGGCTCAAAGTGGGGCCGGCGCCGGTCAACCCGCCTGCGGATCCCCACGTGGCGTCGGCGGCTCCCGTGAATGCCGACGCGGACTTCGCCGCTGCTCTGGCTGCTGCCCGAGCGCCCAACGGGGAGGGTGCCGCGTGGTCGACCATCAGGGCCGTGGCGACTCGGGCTGCGGCGGTTCCGGCGGGTTCGGCGACGGCAGCGCTAGCCGACAGCGACCTTGTCGCGCTGTGGCGATACCTGCGTGATCGGCAACTGACACTTGACCTTCCCTCGGCAACCAGCAAGATGTCGGACGCGGAGAGGGACCTGTGGGCGCGGACCGTCGCCCCAGCATCCGACGCCTGGGGTAAACTGCCCGACCATCCGGACAGGTCAGGGTTCAGCTTCGCTTACGTCGAGATGCGCCCTGGGAAATTGCCGGTCGAGTCCATTCTCAGTGAGTTCAACAATCCACAGAGGGGCCCGATCCCGACCAGCGGAAACCGACTACCGAGCGTGCCGCCGGGCACTATCGAGGTGATGCTGAGTAACTCGTTCGTGAAGGCTGCCGCGGGAATCGTCGCATCGCCATCGACCGACATTCCTGGTCTCGCCCAACCTCACCAATCGCCATGGGTGCTGCATCTTTCTCCCAACAGGAAGGGCAATAAGGGGCGCTACCACTTGGTCAGCTTGCCCGGTGTGTCAGCAGCTCTGTCCGTGTCGGGCGACCGCACGGGAATGCAGTTGACCGGGGTGGGAACCCCGGACCTGTCAGATCTGCGTGGGGCATGGAATTCGGAGCTGAACAGGGAGTTCTATCCGATCTTCATACACACCAACGTGTTGTCGCCCTTCGAGCAGGTGGAAATACACGTCTCGCAGCTGGCCGCCGAGATGCGACAGCGGCGGTCGTGGTGGGAGGGCAGGGTCCCGGTGCTGATCGGCGACTTCATGCGTCGATCCGGCAACCCGGTCGCCCAACAGATCTCGAATCTGCTGGACACTCCGGTGGTTGCTCCGCCGGCCGGTGCGGTGATGATGATTGATGGCAAGTTGGTGTCGGGCAGGTTGGCCACGTTTGCCAATGGGGGCGGTCGGCTCGAGATCGGTTTGACGAGGCACGATTCCCTGGTAGCGGGCCCCGCCGGTCGTTCTACTGGCTGGGAGAAATTCCAGCCCAGCGTGGGGCGGACCGAGGCGGTCGAGGTCCATGGGGCAGGAACCCCGAAAAGTCCTCCGGGGTCGCTGCTTCAATTCATGCCCACCACTGACTCGCCGGCCGCTCTGCCGCCCAGGTTTGCGCCCACCCCATTGGGTGTGGCCGCTGAAAGACTGTTCGCGAGGAGTTTCCCAATCCCCGGTGGGCGGACCTTCATGGGAAACCCGCCGATGGTGGCGGATCTGCGAACCTCGTTGATGGATCCTCGCTTGCCAGGCCTGCCTGGCATGTACATGATCATCGTCCACGGTTCTTCAGCTGGCATTGACCTTGCCGTAGCAGGTGTTTCGTTCCGTCTGGATGCGTTGGCCGAGGTGATCGCCAACGACCCGTTCTGGCAGCCGGACGCCCATGGTGAACGGGCCGAGTTGCTGCTGGTCATCTGCAACCCCTATGCGCAGCGCAGGGAAGGTGTGCCGTTCCTGCCGGTGGCCCAAGGCATTGCCGACGAGTTGGCGCTGCGCTTGAACCAGAGCGTCAAGGTCCAGGCAGGCGGCGGTATCGTAATAGGCGGTACGAAGACACGGAACTTCCAAGTGGCCGTTCAGGTTCGCGGCCTTCGCGTGAACGAAGTGGTGAATTACAGCGGCCATGAGGCTGCGGGCTTCTACCAGGTAACCGGCCGTCAGCGTGGTGAGGCACTGACAGCACCGAAGTGGACGGCCCGGGCGTATCCGGCCGGGGCACCGCCGATCGACGTGTCCGAACCGCGCCCCGGCCAGGCCGTTGCGGTGCCGCTCGATCTTCCGTTTCCGGTGCGTCCCGACTGGAGAGCGAGACCCGCAGATGTGATGGCCACGCGGATGGCCGGTCTGGGCGGCGATTATGAGCGCGACTTGCAGCAGGTGCCTGCGCAGGTGCGAAAAGAACTGAACCTGTCGGACCATGAGGCTCGGGCACTGTGGCGACTACTGCATGAGTACGATGGCTTCGGCCGGTTGGTGACTATTCCGGGCAGTGCGACGGAGCTGGAGGCATTCCAGGCCGGGTTGTGGCGCGGCCTGGTCCGCACCGCGGTGCACGCAGTGTGGAATTTGCCGGTGCGTCCCTTCGGCCGTGGCTGGGGTTACGTCTCCGTCCCGCTTGAGGCGGATGCCGATCCCCTGAAGCGGGCGAAAGAGTGGTTGGCGAATCCCGGCCCGGTTCCGGTGCGGGTGTCGAGCGTGCCCATGCCAACGTCAGACGACTCGTTGTTGATCGCAGTGAGCGGCGAGTTCGTCAGGAATGTGACCGAGTTGGTCTCGGGAGGGGCACCGGGCGGCCCGCAGGTCGGGCTGCTCCTCCTGGACAGGCTGTCGGTGGACGTGCGAATCGAGGAGCTCCCTGAGACGGGGGCACCGGCGTCTGGCGAGCGACCCAGGAGGCGGGTGCTCGCCAGGGTGGTGCAACAGCCGCTAGTTCGCCGGGTGCCCGTGCCGATCGACACGTCAGACACCTCGGACACGTCCGACTCGGATTCGTCATCCGAGGACGCGGTTTCCGAGAACGAAGCGGCGGAACATGCCCAGGCGGGGGCCGACTCCATCCGGCTCTCGACGCCTGACCAGCTGGGTGTTTCGGACAGGGTGGAGATTGATGCGGAGCGGTGGCGGCAGACGGGCGAGGCGTTCGTCTTCGAGCGATCGCCCGATGGCACGAGGGTGGCGGTGACCCGCCCGGCGGGCGGTGGTGAGCGGGTCGCGGTGCGGTATGCGTTGGTGCCGAGGTCGGATGAGTGGGTGTTCGAGGTGCGGCTGCACCTGACCGGTCAGCCGGATGACGTGCTCGACGGGGTCAAGAAGGCTGCCGAGGAGGGTGTGGAGAAGTACCTGGATACTCCGAGATATCGGTTGCCGTCGGTGGGTGTGCCGATGCGGGTGGCGGTGCGGTTCGTCGATGATCCGCAGCTGGCGCATGCCACGGTCACGGTGAGGGCTGCGGGCAGTCGGACGGATCAGGCGGGTTGGGCGCAGGGGCAGCCTTCGGCGACGTACGCGCACGAGGTGCTGCACTTCCTCGGCGCCATCGACCATGCCGGCGCGTCGTTGATGGGGCACCACCGTCCGGACGGGCCGTTGGCGGTCACCACCGACGACCTGCTGGAGATCGTGAAGACCCTGGAGCCGCATTACGCGGGTGTGGTCGGTAGTCGTGGTCCGGTCGATCGTCCGGAGGGCGCCGCGAGTGCGGCCCAGGGGCCGAGCAGCGTGATCGAATCCTGGGCCGATGGCGGGGTGGACACCCCGCCAGGGCTGCCCGATGCGCAGGCGGGGGCAGGTCCGGCGGGCGGCTCGTCGCTGCCGGACGGGGATGTGTGGTTGGCCGTCGAGGGTGCGCCGGAGGACATGGCACCGCGGGTGCCCAACATGGTGACCGTGGTATCGCTCCTGGACCGGCAGAAGATCAATATCGATGGCAGCGTTCTGACCGCCCAGGAATTCGCAGAGGCGCTCCGAGGGCGTTATGGGGATTCAGGTGTGCCGGATGTGTTGCTCGTCGTCGCCGAGTCGGCGGCGTCGATCGAATCGGAGCGCTCCTTCGCCGCTGTGTTGCGCGACACTCTGGGCGTCGGGGTGCTGGCATCTCCGAGCCCGCTGTTCCACTGGTCGACGGCGCCGTCCGGGGAGCTGCGAGCCGACGGGGTGGGGCTGTCAGCCCTTGCCGACGGGAACATCATCCTGCGGCTGGATCGGTCGGGGTGGGAGTGGTATCCGCCGGAGGTGGATGAACCTTCTCGGATGCTGCCGGCGTCGCTCGCCGACGCGGTGTTCTCAGCCCGTGGGGACCAGGTTTCCTGGCTGGACACGGCTCAGTCGAGGTCGGGCGACTGGTCCAACGTGTCGCAGCGGCAGGGCCTCAACGTGGGGCCTGAGCCGGCCGGCCCGCCCAGCGCTGCTGACGATCCCGGTGTGGAAACCGCCGCCGACCTGGATGTTCAGGCGTTCACTCGGACTGTGGGCGCGCTGTCGGTTCTCGACGCGGTGGCGACCCGGGCCTCGGTGGTTCCGTCCACCGCATCCAGTGCAGCGCTGTCCAAGCAGGAGGTGGTGGCGCTCCGGCGATACCTCAGCGACCGGCAACGGACACTTCAACTTCCCTCGGTGGCCAGCGAGATGTCGGACGCGGACAAGGCCCTCTGGGCGGACGTGGTGGCTCCGGCTTCCGAGGCTTGGGCGAAGCTGACCGATCACCCCGACAAGTCGGGGATCAGCTTCGCCTATGTGACGCAGCACCTCGACAGGTCGCCGATCAGGTCCATCCTGGCGGAGCTCAACAACCAGCAACGGGGCCCGATTCCCACCGGTGGGCGGCGCTCTGCCCCGCCGGGAACCGTCGAGGTGCTGGTAGGCAACGAATTCGTGAAGGATGCAACGGGGTTTGTTCCATCACATTTCGGAACTCCCGGCCTCGCTTGGCTCAACCAAGAGGCATGGATCGTGGAGTCCGTGCCGATGGAGGCGGGGGTCGCCTACCGACTGACCAAGCGTGTCGACCCGCAGTTGTCCGTGACCGGTGATAGCGCAGGAATGCTGGCGACCTCAACCGCGGGGAACGAACTCTCGAATTTGCGTGGCGCGTGGCACCCGGAGCCGGATAGTGGACTCTATCCGGTGTTCATAACCAACTACGCGGTGTCAGCGGTGACCATGCACAGTGCACTCGCGGGTGAGGTGGCGGCCGGGATGCGGCTTCGGCGGTCCCTGTGGCAGAACAAGGTGCCGATGTTGATCGGGGACTTCATGCGCCGATCCGGCGACCCGTTGGCCCAGCACCTTTCGGATCTGCTGGACACTCCGGTGATCGCGCCGTCCGCCGGTGCGGTGATGGTGATCGATAATAAGCTGGTGTCAGGTCACCTGGCCACGTTTGTCAATCAGGGCGGCCGCCTCGAGATCGGTTTGATGAGGCAGGACGCCTTGGGCACCGGGCCCGCCGGCCGACTTACCGGCTGGGAGGAATTCCAGCCGGGCGTGGGGCGGGTCAGGGCGGTCGAGATCGATCGAGCAGGAAGTCAGGCAGACCCGCCGGGGCCGCTGTTCCAGACCATGCCGACCTACGACGCGCCGGCTGCTCTGCCGTCTGAGCCGGCGCCCGCTGAGCTGAGCGAGGGCGCGCAGGACCTGTTCTCGTGGAGCTTCCCGGTCCCCGGCGGGCGCATTTTCAAGGGCAACCCGATCAAGAATCAAGTGGAACTGCACGTCAGCGCGAATGTTGCCCGCATGCCGCCGATCCCTGACGTCTATATCATCAATTCGCACGGCGGAGTGGACAGCGTTTCAGTAGCGGGCGACAATTTCAGGCCGCAGACGTTCGCCGAGGTGATGGCCAGTGACCCATTCTGGCAGCCGGACCGCGATGGAAATCGGGATCAGTTGTTACTGGCCGTCTGCAACACCTATTGGCAGCGGGAGGACGGCGTGCCGTTCCTGCCGGTGGCCCAGCTCTTTGCTGACGAGTTGGCGCTGCGCCTAGGCCAGAGCATCAAGGTGCTGGCGCCCGGGGGCCTCGTAGGTATGTATTACTCGCGACGTGGATATCAAGTGAGAGTCCGCACTCCCGGTCCTAATCCGAATGAGGTGGTGGATGACATCGAGCATCCGGCTGCCTATTTCTTCGAGGTGGTCGGTCGTCGGCCGGGTGAGCCGCTGACCGCGCCGAAGAAAATCTTCCGGGCGTATCCACCAGGGTTTGTGGGACACGAAAATTCACCAACGGCACCCGGCATTGCCGCGCCAGTGCCTCTTAGACTTCCTTATCCGGTCGACTTCGATTCGTATAACGCTGGGGAAGCGGATCAGATGGCCGTAGAGATGGTCGGCCTGGGCGGCGACTATGAGAATGACCTGCGGCAGGTTCCCGAGGAGTTGCGAGAAGAGCTGGATCTGTCAGATCACGAAGCTCGAGCGCTATGGCGATTTTTGCATGATTACGGCCGCATCGGCGAACTGGTGGCCATTGCGAATGAGGCGACCGAGATGGAGGCGTTCCAGGCCGGGTTGTGGCGCAGCCTGGTGCGCACCGTGGTAGGCGCACTGCGGTTTTTGCCGGCGCGTCCCTTCGGGGATGGCTGGGGCTACGTAGTTATTCCGCTTCTCCCGGGCATCGACGCCGTGGAGCAGGTGAAAGCGTGGTTGAATGACCTCGACTTCCCGGCGCGGGTGTCGAGCGTGGCGACACCGTCGACAGCCTCGGGCTCGCTGCTGGTGAAGGTGAGCGGCGAGTTCGTCAGGGCGGTCACCGAGTTCGCCCCGGGCGGGACGGCGGAGGGCCCCCAGATTGGCCTCCTCTATCGGGATGGCTGGCGGCTAGCTGTCCATCTCGAACACGATGCGGACACCGGCGTTCCGTTCGCCGTGGTCGACTCGAACGCAGTCGAGCCGGCGACGGCAAATTTGTCCGACACGGCTAGCGACCCCGGTGTCGAGTCCTTCGTGGAACCCGGCCAGATCGTCGCTCCACCCGCTCAACTTTCGGAAACCGACCAGGCCACCGAGCAGGCATTGTTCGAATACGAAAGTAGGAGGCATGAGCTCCCGGTCCTGACCGAGGCGAGCATTCGCCACGTGCCTGAGCATCGGAGGCTGTGGCAGCGTGTCATCGAGCCGGCCATGACCGCGATGTTGGCACTTCCGTGGCATGCCGAGGGCACCGGGTCCAGTTATGTCTATCTGCCGTTCGTGCCGGGTCGTTCCTCACGGGAGTCCGCGCTCAGCTGGTTGACGAGAGGGGCGCAGGGGCCGGTCCGGGCGTTCGAGCCGGACGCGCAGGCAGCGGTGCCAGCAACTGCCGTCCGGGTGGAGGTCAGTAACAAGCTGGTCAGGCAAATGCCAGCTGAGTGGTCCAACGGTGTGGACGGGTACTTCGACTCCGTCGTTGAACCTTGGCTCCTCCGCACCGAGGCGGGCTTGCCAGGTGCTGAGCCGCGTCTGCGGTTGGTCGGGGTGGAGCTCGACCCGTCGTGGCTGCCGCAGGCGGATCGTGCGGGCATGGTTGCCACGTGGCGGGAGGTAGAGAGTCCGGTGGTGTCGCAGTTGCGGCAGGCGTGGAGCCCGGAGCGCACTCCGCAGTTGTATCCGATCTTCGTCTCCGCCGAGGCGGGCGTGGCGGGGGATGGCCCTGGGTTGCCCGATCGGGCGGGGCGGATCGCGGCCGCTTTGCGGACCATTCGGGGCTTCTGGGTGCACAAGGTTCCGGTGCTGTTGACTGATCTGCCAATCGGTGATGCGGTGCCTTTCGCGCAGTTTGTGGCTGATCAGGTCGGGTTCCCGGTGGTGGCGGCGACGGGTGTGGTCGCGGTTGCGGCGGGTGAGATCGTGTCGACGGTCGGGGCCGCGGATGGTGGGCAGCGACCGATCGGTTCGGACCCTGGGTCGGCGTCGTTCGATCCGTCTGGCACGCCGGGGGAGGGCAGTGCGGGTTGGGACGTGTTCTGGCCGAACGGCCAGAGACAGGGGCACGCGGCGTTCGGCCCTGCCCTGATCACTGACGTCGTTCCAGCCGCAACGCCGAGCGATCGGGCCGCCGTCGAGCCGTACGGGTCGTCGCCCGGCGTCGGCCCCGATGTGGCCGGCGATGGTGCGCGGGCACCTTCGATGGCGCTGCGCCCGGCGGCCCTGCCCCAAGGCGCTGAGCCGGTGGGGCTGCGGGTCGACACCCCCTTGCCAGGGCCGGGAATGCCCCGCCGGAGCGCGGGGACAGCCCCGAGGAGCGGTTCGTCCCTGCCCAACGGCGACGTGTGGTGGTTGGCCGGCGACAGCGTGCCGAGGAGCATTGCGCCGCGGGTGCGCGACATGGTGACGGTGGTATCGCGGCTGAACCAGAATCAGGAGATTCACCTCGACGATCGGAGCCTCACCGCCGAGGAGTTCGCAGCGGCTCTCCGCGAGCGTCATGGGGCTTCCGGCGTGCCGGACGTGTTGCTGGTCGTCGGCGAGGCGGCGGTGGCGAGGGCCCCGGAGCTGTCCTTCGCCGCCCGGGTGCGCGACAGCCTGGGCGTCGGGGTGCTGGCGTCTGCGAGCCCGGTGTTCCGCTGGTCCACCGGCGAGGCCGGGGAACTGCGGGCCATCGGAATGGGACTGTCGCGTAACGTCGACAACCTGATCACGTTGCGGTTGGGTCGATCGGCGTTCAAGTGGTATCCACCGACAGCCGGTGAACCCGCACAGGTGCTGCGGTCGTCGCTGGCCGACGCGGTGTCCTCCCTCCGTGGTAGCCGGGTCATGTGGACGAACACGGGTGAGCCGCGATCGGGCGTCTGGGCCAACGAGTCGCAGTGGTCGGGCCTTGCTGTCGGGGCGGCACCGGAAGGCCCGTCCGGCGGTGCTGCCGGCTCCAAGGCCGTCAGGAAAGGTGTCGGGCTGTGGCGACACTTCTCTGATCGGCAGGGAAAGTTGTCCTACGTCGAATGGTCAAGGCTGCCCGCCCATCCGAGCAGCTCGGGGTTTAGCTATGCCTATGTCGAGGCGCACCCTGGGAAGTTGCCGATCGAGTCCATTCTGTCCGAGCTGAACAACGGGCAACGGGGGCCGATTTCCACCGGCAGGCGACGTGCTGCCCCGCCGGGGACGGTCGAGGTGATGGTAAGTAACGTATTCGTGAAAGATGCGAGGGGGCTCGCTCGATCGTCGTCGAGCGGCAACCCCGGTCTCGCCTATCTGCACCGAGCAGCCTGGTCGGTGCAGATCGCGGGGATCAGGGGAAGCGATGAGATGGTCCACCTCCTGGCCAAGCTGGTCCCGGAAAAGATGCACGTGACCGGCGACGGCGCAGGCATGGTGGTGACCTGGGCCGGCTCGCCGGACATGTCGAACCTGCGGGCGGCCTGGAATTCGGAGCTGAACAGCGACTTCTACCCGGTCTTCATCAGCGACTGGCTGATGTCGGAGTCGGAGGGTCAGAGTTCGAACGCGGGCGTGGTGGCGGCCGAGATGCGGCGTCTGCGGTCGTGGTGGCAGGGCAGGGTGCCGGTGCTGATCGGCGACTTCATTCGTCGTTCCGGCAACCCGGTCGCCCAGCAGATCGCGGATCTGCTGGACACTGCGGTGGTCGCGCCGCCCGCCGGTGCGGTGATGGTCATCGACGGCAAGCTGGTGTCGGGTCGGACGGCCACGTTCGTCAACGAGGACGGTCGGCTCGAGATCGGGTTGACGACGCACGCCGACTCGGTCGTGGAGCCCGCCGGTCACCCCACCGGCTGGGAGAGATTCCAGCCGGGCATGGGCCGGGTCGCGGCCGTCGAGGTCCGTGCCGCAGGAGAGCCGCCGCTGCGAGGACGCGAGCGGGGCGGGCGGCAGGCCGACCACCGGGGGCAGCCGTTCCAGCTCCTGCCGACCTTCGACTCGCGCGCCCTGCCCGGTGAGCCCCTGCCTCCCGGTATGAGCAGGTCGGCCCGAGACCTGTTCACGCAGAGTGTCGCCAGAAGTGGCGGACGCATCTTCTTCGGCAACATGCCCGATGATCACGACGATCTGCTGAGCGTCTTGCATACCTCCCGCTTCCCGAGCCTTCCCGGCATGTACGTCGTCGACATGCACGGCGGCGAGGACGGCCTTTCGCTGGGAGATGACTCGATCGACGCCAGCGTCTTGGCCGAGGTGTTGGTGAATGACCGCTTCTGGCAGCCGGACAAGGACGGCAATCGGGCCGAGCTCCTGCTGGCCTTCTGTAATCCCTTCGCGCAGCCAAGGGACGGCGTGCCGTTCCTGCCGGTGGCGCAGCGGGTCGCCGACGAGTTGGCGCTGCGCCTGGGCAGCAGCATCAGGGTTCAGGCCGCCGGCGGTGTCGTCAACTTCGAGCGCACGCATCTGGGCATGACCGTGGCCGTGCAGTCTCCCGGTGCCAGCCCCGGCCAGATCGTGGAGGACGGCGGGCATCCCGCTTCCTCCTTCTTCGCGGTGGTCGGTCGTACGCCAGGTGGGCCGCTTGTCGCGCCGACGCCGACGGCCCGGGCGTATCCGATCGGGACGCCGTCGTCCGGCATATCTGCACCGCAGCCTGGCCGGAGCGAGAAGGTGCCTCTTGCGCTGACCTTTCCAGTGGGCGCCGGGTGGACGGTGCGGCACTCGGATGTGCTGGCCACGGAGCTGGTCGGTCTGGGTGGCGAATACGACAACGACCTGCGGCAGGTGCCCGAGGACGTGCAGGACGAACTGAACCTGGGGGATCCGGGGGCGCGGGCTCTGCGGCGGTTGCTGGTCGATTACGACCGTGTGGGCAAGCTGCTGACCATCGCCGAGAACGCGACCGAGCTGGAGGCGTTCGAGGCCGGGTTGTGGCGCGGGCTGGTGCGTACCGCAGTCCACGCCGTGCGGGACCTGCCGGCGCGTCCCTTCGGGCATGAAGGTGGCTGGGGTTACCTCTCCGTTCCGCTCGAGCCGGGCGTCGACCCCCTGGGGCAGGCGCACGAGTGGTTGGCAAGCCGCGAGTTTCCGGTGCGGGTGTCGAGCGTGGCACCACCGCCGGACCCGGGCTCGCTGTTGGTCGCGGTGAGCGGCGAGTTCGTCAAGAAGGTGACCGAGTTGGCACCGGACGGGACCCCGGACGGCTCGGAGGTCGGCCTGGTCTACGTCGATCACTGGTTGGCAGACGTGCGAATTGTCGACGATGTCGACTCGGGGGCGGGCCTCGCGACGGTGGTTCCCCGGACGGCCCCCGGCGCATCGCCCGAAGAGATCGACATGTCGGGCCTGGTCGCCCGTCCCCGTCCCCGGGCCGCTGGCGTCGCCGTACCGGCCGCTGGTGTCGCTGCGGGTGGCGAAGCGAGCGAGCCGGCCGCCGTGGCACCGCACCCGTCGCCCGACTCGCTGACGACCCCGGAGTTCCAGTACGCCGATGCTGCCGGTGGTCGTGGCCCGGGCGACCGTCTCGCGGGTGCCCCGAGCGCGGCATCCGTTACGAGCAGTGCGGCCGGTTCCCGGGACGGCAGGGCCCAGAGGGCTGCCGGGCGGCCCGGCCAGCCGACGGGGCCAGCCCCGACGAGCGTCACGTCGCTGCCGGACGGGGCGCGCTGGTGGTTGGGCGACGAGCGCGGGGCGAGGGAGCTGTCGCCGTGGGCCGGGGCACCACGAGTGGCCGACATGGTGACGGTGGTGTCGCGGCTGAACAGCCCGAAGCAGTTGATCCAGGTCGGCGCTCGTCGCATGACCGCCGAGGAGTTCGCAGCTTATCTCCGACGGCGTGGTTGGGCTCCCGGTGGGCCGGATGTGCTGCTGATCGTCGCCGAGGCTGCGGTGGCGGGGCCGCTGGAGCGGTCTTTCGCCGCCAGGTTGCGGGACAGCCTGGGCGTCGGGGTGCTGGCCTCTGCGAGCCCGGTGCTCCGTTGGTCCACCGCCGGGACCGGGGAGCTGCGAGCCACCGGAGCGGGGCTGTCGCGCGACGCCGACACGCGGCTCAGGGTGCGGCTGGGGCGGTCGGCGTGGGAGTGGTATCCGCCGCACGCGGGCGATCCCGCCCGGGTGCTGCCGTCGTCGCTGGCCGATGCGGTGTCGTTGCTGCCCGGTGGTCGCCAGGTCTTCTGGCCGGACACGGACGGGGCGCAGTCCGGAATCTGGGCCAACGACTCACAGTGGCGCGGCACCGGTGGGGGGCCGGTGCCGGTCGTGGCGGTCGACGGCACCGCCGGGTCCGAGCTGCGGCCGACGGCTGTTGCGGATGCGGATGCGGAGGCGAGCTTCGCCACCTGGGCGCAGCTGCCCGATCACCCGGACCCGGAGGGGAAGAGCTACGCCTACATCGAGGCGCACCCCGGGAAGCTGCCGATCGAGTCCATCCTGGCGGAACTCAACAACGACCAGCGGGGTCCGATCCCGACCGGCGGGCGACGCCCCGCCCCGGCGGGCACCATCGAGGTGCTGGTGGGCAACGCACTCGTGAAGGACGCTACGGGGCCCTCCCCGTCGTCATCGAACGGCGCTGTTGGTCTCGCCCTGCTGAGCCGATCGGCGTGGTCGCTGAGACTCGGGGGGATCGAAGGGCGGCCCGCCTACCAGTTGACCAGGCCGCCCCGCAGCGGCATCTCCGTGACCGACGACGACGCAGGGATGCTGGCGACCTGGGCCGGCTCGTCAGACCTGTCGGAGCTGCGGGCAGCCTGGGATTCGGCGGCGCTGAACGACAGGTTCTACCCGGTCTTCATCGGCAGCTCCTTGAACGCGCAGCAGATGAAGAGCGACGTTCTCATCGACGTCCTGGCGGGCGAGATGCGCCGTCAGCGGTCTCGGTGGCAGAGCAAGGTGCCGGTGCTGATCGGCGACTTCCGGCGTAGCTTCGGCAACCCGTTCGCCGCGCAGCTTGCGGATCTGCTGGACACCGCGGTGGTCGCGCCGCCGGCCGGTGCGGTGATGGTCATCGACGGCAAGCTGGTGTCGGGTCGGTTGGCCACGTTCGTCAACGAGGGTGGTCAGCTCGAGATCGGGTTGACGAGGCATGCCGACTCGGTTGCGGGCCCTGCCGGTCACCCCACTGGCTGGGCGGAATTCCAGCCGGGCATGGGGCGGGTCCGGGGGGTCGAGATCGAGGGAGCAGGACAGCTCCCGGCGCTGCCGGGGCCGATGTTCCAGTCGGTGCCGACCTCCGACTCGCCGGTCGCCCTGCCCGCCGAGTCGCCGCCCGCCGGGCTGAGTGAGGCCGCCCGGGAGCTGCTCGCGCTGAGCGTGCCGTACTCCGGTGGACGCCTCTTCCTGGGCAACCCGCCGAATGATCAAAAAGACCTGTTTTCGATGTTGAGCAATTCCCGCCTGCCGGGTCTCGAGGGCATGTACATCATCGAGATGCATGGCGTGGCAGATCACTTTTCAGTAGCAGGCAGAGCATTCGACGCGAGCACGCTGGCTGAAGTGGTCGCCAGCGACCCGTTCTGGCGGCCGGATGCCGCTGGTGATCGGCCCGAGTTGCTGCTGGCCGTCTGCAACATCTATTCGCAGCCCCGGGCGGGCGTGCCGTTCCTGCCACTGGCCCAGCGGTTCGCCGACGCGTTGGCGCTGCGCCTGGGCCGGAGCATCACGGTTCAGGCGGCCGGCGGTCTGGTGAAGTTCAATCACAAGGAGCGAGGCTTCCGGGTGGCCGTCCGGGTTCCGGTCCCCCGCTCGGACCAGCCGTCGGCGACCTCGCCGCCGAAGCGGCAGCTGCTCGTCAGGGATGACTACCAGCACCCGGCTGCGGGTTTCTACCGGGTGCGCGGCACGCTCGATGGGCCGCCGGTCGCGCCGGAGCGCACGGCCCGGGCCTATCCGGTCGGGGTGCCGCAGCCGGAGGGCAACTCCGAACCGTTCCCGGGTTCCAGCGATCAGGTTCCGCTCACGCCTTCCGACCTTTCCTTTCCGGTTTATCCCGAATGGAAAGCGAGGCCTGCGGATCTGAAGGCCACGGAGTTGGTCGGCCGGGCGGGCGACTACGAACGCGACCTGAAACAGGTGAGCGAAGATGCGCGGAGCGTGGTCAACCTGACGGACCACGAGGTCCGAGCCCTGTGGCGGTTGTTGCACGAGTACGATGGAATCGGCCGATTGGTGACCATCGGGAACGCCGCGAGCGAGATGGAGAGGTTCCAGGCCGATTTGTGGCGCGGTCTGGTGCGCACCGCGGTCGGCGCGGTGCGGCACTTGCCCGACCGTCCCTTCGGGACGGCTGGTGGTTGGGGTTACGTTTCCATTCCCCTTGCCTGGGGCGTCGACCCGGCGAAGCGTGCGAAAGAGTGGTTGGCGAATCCCGGGTTGGTTCCGGTGCGGGTGTCGAGCGTGGCGGGGCCGAGAATGCCGAACTCGTTGTTGATCGCAGTGAGCAACGAGTTCGTCAAGAAGGTCACCGAGCTGGCGCCGAATGTGTCGGACGGCGCCGAGGTCGGCCTGCTCTATCTGGATCACCGGTTGGTGAACGTGCTGATCGAACGCGATGCCAGGACCGGGGCCGTGCTCGTCAAGGTGGTAGGAGAGGCAGAGCTGGTGGATGCCGGGCCGCAGTCACGTCGCTGGTGGCACAGGGCGGGGCGGTGAACGGATCCGGGGGGATGTCAGGCGGCGGGCGGGGAAGCCCCGAGCCGCGTCGGTGCCGCCGAGCAGTCGGGCGACGGTGCACCACGGGCCTGAAGACTCCCCGGTAGGGCCGGTCATGATGGCGGGGCGGCAGCACGCCGCCCGGCCGGGTGCCGTGTGGTGTGGTGTGGTGATGAGTTCATCTCGTACGAGGGAGTTGTCGTGACTGTTTCTATCCGTAGTGCCGACGAGCTTGACCGGGTCGCCGGTTGCCATGACATGTTGCTGCGTCTGGCGGGTCGGCTGCCCGATGACCTGATCGCTCAGGCGCGCAGCTGGCTCGCGGAGCGGGATCTGGGCAAGCTGGCCCAGGCGGTGGCGTGGGCCGTCACGGCACAGCGAATGGCCCCGCACCCCGATGATGCCGCCCTGCTGGTCGATCTGCTGGGCGAGGCGGGGCTGGACAGCTCCAAGCTCGAGGGTCTCGACCAGGCTGAGCACGACGTGGTGGTTCCGTACCTGTTCCAGCCGGTCACGCCGGACGAGGCGGAGGCGATTCGGGAGCATGGCGGGGAGATTCCGGTCGCGCTGGATCTGACGATCGGCGTGCCGAACCTGGACCCGGCGGACGCGGCGGCGGTGGAGGCGGTCGCTGCCCTGCCCGGGGTGCACGGCCTGTGGCGGGCGTGGCGGTCGGCGGCCAACGGCGCGGCGTGGCCGCTGCCGCGTCGGGTCTATCTGGTGGAGGCGGCTGACCCGGCGGACCGCCCCCGGCTGGCCGCCGCCCTGCAGGGCGCACTGGAGGCCGCGGGCGAGGTGGCACCCCAGGTTGAGGTGAACGCCGTGGGTGAGACGTCGGGGTACTACCAGCGCACGGCGCGCGGGGCCGGGGCATTGCTCTGGGCGCACCAGCCCGCCCCGAGGATCGAGAACGCGGCGGTGTTCGATTCCGTCGACCCGGCGCGGGGTGCGGTCTTCGCACCGGATCACCCGAAGGTCGCCGATGCGACGGCCCGGGAGGCGCTGCTCGCCTATCTCGATGGTGGCCACGAGTTGGTGTGGACCAACGCGACCCTCGACGACGTGGTGGACCCCGGCCGGGGCCAGGTGGTCCCGTTGAACTTCCGCACCGACGGCACCTGGATCTGGCCCGGCGTCGTCACGTACTACCTGCGCGAACATCACCTGCGGCCGGACGATCGGCTGGTGGAGCACATTGAGAAGGCGGAGTTCCGGTTGGCGCCCCTGGACGGGGTGGCGATCTTCCGTACGCTGACCAAGCTGCAGGAACCGCCGACGGGTGAGCCGGTGTGGCGGTTCCCCGACAACGACCCGGAGTGGTCCTGACAGCTCCTCGGCCTGCCTGTGGCGCAGTTCACGGGCGGCGTCACGGGTGGTTGGGTGTCGCCGCACCGGTCGATGACTGCGTGTAGGCGACGAATCACCCGGTGGGCGGCGAAACGGCCCAATGGGCCCGAGTGGGCCCGGTTCGGCATCCTCGTGCCGGCCTCAACGGCAGGGTTCCGACGATCGGCGAGAGAAGATGACCGAACGGCCAGCCGTGCAGTGGGGTGCCAAAGCCGTCCGATCAGGACATTCCCGTCGCGCTGCCGGGCTCCTAGAGGTTTCCTGCCCCTGGCCAGAGGCCGTCAAGGCTATCTCGGCGTGATGCCCCCCGTGCTCCTTCTGAGAACTTGCTATACGGTCGGAGGGTGATGGTCGAGGAACATTGGTGGAACGGTGACACGACCCCTCGCGGGCGTCGTGATGTGTACATCCGCACTGACGGTCGACGTTGGGATGTTCAGGCGCAGATCGGCGGCGAGTCCGGCCGCTCCAAGGTGCAGGAATGCCCCAGCCGGGCCTCGGCGGCCATCCTCGCCGGCGCCTGGCGTGGCAATCAGGCGACCTGGCGCGAACTGCCGCGCTGACGCCCGGTCGGCAGCCTTCCGGCCCGCCCGCAGCGGTCGTAGTCGTGGGTGAGGGCCGTGCGTCCGAAGGCGGCGGGGTGCACACCGCCCCGCCGGCGAAGATTTGCCCGGCCCTCACCCCGCCCGTTTTCTGCTCCCGTCAACGCGATCCGCCCCTGGCCGGTCGCGGTTTCCCGCCGGGCTGCCTCGCCACCCCACCCTCCGGCCGAAGGGGGTGGCGGCCGATCAGCACCGCGCCGAGCAGCCCGGCGAGCGTCGAGGAGGCCGGTACCACGACCGGCCGGTCGTGGTACGCGGCGTATCCGGCCGTCGCGAGCAGCCCGAAGACTGTGCCGGCCACTCCGCCGAGGGCGGACAGGACCACCGACTCGGTGAGGAACTGCGCGCGGATCTGACCCCGGTGGGCGCCGAGCGCGCGGCGCAGACCAATCTCGCAGCGGCGTTCCAGCACGGAGGTGACCCATCGTGTTGGCGATGCCGAAGAATTAGCCGGCGCGCGCGGGTCAGGCCGACCGCGGCGTACGCGATCCGCCGAAACGTCGCCCCCCCCCGGGGTCGCCCGGCGGGGCGCCCCCCGTGGCCGCCCCAGCCGGCAGGGCAGGCGGCGCACCCCCCCGGACGCCCCGGCGACACGACCGCCCCGGAGAAGGGCGGGGGG